>NZ_BAABIW010000019.1:0-44201 GCF_039542985.1 Terrabacter aeriphilus | reverse complement strand
TCACCCGGAGGTTCTCCTCATCGTCAACGCCTACGTGTCACCAACGTCCAGGCCGAGTACACCTAGAGCACCACCGCCGCACCCATGGCCACGGTGCGGTCCTCGGGCA
The DNA here is from genome assembly GCF_039542985.1 of Terrabacter aeriphilus. Lineage (NCBI taxonomy): Bacteria > Bacillati > Actinomycetota > Actinomycetes > Micrococcales > Intrasporangiaceae > Terrabacter > Terrabacter aeriphilus. The sequence goes on along the minus strand of NZ_BAABIW010000019.1, from coordinate 44,092 downwards.
GCCGGAAGTACTGGGTGGGGGACGCGGCGTTGTGCGCGAGGCCGAGGAAGAGGCGCTTGCGCCAGGCCCCCATCTCGGCGCCGGGCCCGCGCTGGAGCGTGATGCGCGAGAGGAAGTAGTAGGCGGTGTCGGGGTCGACGTCGATGATCCCGAGGTCGCGCGCCACCCCGAGCGCCCGCGGCACGTCCTGGTCCTCCTGGAACCCGAAGCGCAGCGTCAGGTGGGTGATTGCGTCGTAGGGGTCACCGAGGTGGTCGAGCACGACGCGTTCCTCGTCGGCCACGAAGGGCACGTTCTCGGCGCTCGTGCTGACGACGAGCACCGTCTCGTGGATGACGTGGTTGAACATCGCGTTCTCGCGCAGGGCCAAGGGGGTCGAGTGCTTGTCGGGGTGGAGGAAGACCGCCGTGCCGGGCACCTTGGTGACGGGGTCCTCGTGCAGCCAGTCGACGAACGGCTCGAGCGGGCCCTCCATCTCCGAGCGCCGCTGCGTCACGAGCGTGCGGCCGCGCTGCCACGTCAGCATGACCGTCGCGACGAGCAGGGCGATGAGCACGGGCAGCCAGCCGCCGTGGAAGAGCTTGGTGACGTTCGCGCCGAAGTACGTCAGCTCGAGCAGCGCCAGCGGCACGCCGAGGGCGAGCAGCCGTCCACGGCTCCAGCCCCACGCGCTCTGGGCGTAGATGAGGAAGAGGGTCGTCGTGATGAGGAACGTCCCCGTCACGGCGAGGCCGTATGCCGTGGCGAGCCGTTCGGAGGACTGGAACGTCACGAGCAGCAGCACGACCCCGACGAAGAGGCTCCAGTTGACCGCCGGCACGTAGATCTGGCCGCGCTCCTGCTTCGAGGTGTGCAGCACCGTGAGCCGCGGCAGGTAGCCGAGCCGCTCGGCCTGGCGCGAGACGGAGTAGGCGCCCGAGATGACGGCCTGGGAGGCGATGACGGTCGCGATGGTCGCGAGCACGACGAGCGGCAGGCGCAGCGCCTCGGGAGCCAGCCGGAAGAACGGGCTCTCGGCGGCCGCCGGGTCCTCGAGGATGAGCGCACCCTGCCCGAGGTAGTTGAGCGTCAGGGCGGGGAAGACGACGACGAACCACGCGCGGCGGATCGGGCCGCGCCCGAAGTGGCCCATGTCGGCATACAGCGCCTCGGCGCCGGTGATCGAGAGCACGACCGCACCCATCGCGACGAAGGCGACGAACGGGTGCTGCACGACGAAGGCGACGGCGTGGTGCGGTGACAGGCCGGTGATGATCGCGGGGTCGCGCACGACCTGGCCGAGGCCGAGCACGGCGAGCACGACGAACCACAGCGCCATGACGGGGCCGAAGAGCCGGCCGACGACGGCGGTGCCGAAGCGCTGGGTCGCGAAGAGCGCCGTGATGATGACCGCCCCGATCGGCACGACGAGGTGCGCGAGCGAGGGGGCGCCGACCGAGAGTCCCTCGATGGCCGACATGACCGAGATCGCGGGCGTGATGACGCTGTCGCCGTAGAAGAGCGAGGCGCCGAGCACGCCGAGCAGCATGACGAGCCCGAACCGCCGCCCGTGCGGGCGCACCGCGGTGCGGGCGAGCGCGGCGAGGGCCATGACGCCGCCCTCGCCGTCGTTGTCGGCGCGGAGGATGAAGACGACGTACTTGACCGACACGACGAGCGTGATCGACCAGAAGACGAGGGAGATGACGCCGTAGACGTCGTCGGGCGTCGCCGCCACCGTGTTGTGGTCGATGGAGAAGACGGTCTGGAGGGCGTAGAGCGGCGAGGTGCCGATGTCGCCGAAGACGACGCCGAGGGCCCCGAGGGCGAGGGTCGCCGCGCCCCGCCGGGCGCCGGTCGTTGGATGGTCCACGAGCCGACATCCTCCCAGTCCGCGCCCACCGCCTGTGACCGGGTGGGTCGCGGCGGCGTCAAGATCGCGTCAAGGTGCCTTGGACCGGATGCCGAGCTGCGAGAAGGCGAGGGCGGCGACGGCCACCACCGTGAGCAGCACGAGCCCGACGCCGTATGCCGGCAGCACCCTCTCGTACGTCGCGCCGAGCACCAGCGGGGGGAAGTAGCCGCCGAGGCCGCCCGCGGCCCCGACGAGCCCGGTCACGCTGCCGACCCGCTCGGGCGGCGCAGCCCTGGCCACCCACGCGAAGACCCCGCCGGTGCCGAGTCCGAGGAAGAAGGCCATCGCGACGAATGCCGCGCCGGCCGGCAGCTCGAGCGGAGGACGGAAGGCGAGCACCACGGCGAGGACGGCTGTGCCCGCGAGTGAGACGCCGAGCACCGCCCGCGGCCCGACGCGGTCGCTGAGCACGCCGCCGATCGGGCGCGCGACGACGGCGGCGATGGCGAAGCCCGCGGTCCGGGTGCCGGCCGCGGTGAGGTCGAAGGCGTAGACGTCCTTGAGGTAGGTCGGCAGGTAGGTCGAGAAGGCGACGAACCCGCCGAACGCCACGGCGTAGAGGAACGACATCTGCCAGGTGATGGGCAGCCGCAGCGCCGCGCGCAGCTTCGGCACGACGGGGTCGGTGTTCGGCGACCACAGCGGCGAGTTGCGCATGGCGACCCAGCAGATCGCCGCCGTGACGACGAGGGCGGCGGCGAGGATCACGTGCGTCGCCGTGTAGCCGAACCACGTGACGAACCGGGGCGTGAAGAAGGCCGACAGCGCCGTGCCGCCCATGCCGGCGCCGAAGAGGCCGGTGGCGAAGCCGCGCCGGTCGGCCGTGAACCACGCGTTGACGAAGGGGATGCCCACGGCGAAGGTCGTGCCGGCGATGCCGAGGAAGAAGCCGAAGACGAGCAGCAGGGTGTAGGACCGCGCGTTGCCGGCCACCGCGACGAGCAGCACGAAGGGCACGCTGAGGAGGGTGAGCACCGGGAACATGACGCGTCCGCCGAGGCGGTCGGTGAGCGCGCCCGCGAGGATGCGGCCCACGGAGCCCACGAGCACGGGCGTGGCGACGAGGAGCGCCTTCTGGCTGCTCGTCAGGCCGAGCTGCTCGGTGTAGCGCACCCCGAGGGGGCCGATGATGTTCCACGCCCAGAAGGTCACGGTGAACGCGAAGAGGGCGAGGGCGAGGTTGCGGCCCTGCCCCGAGAGGTCCAGGGTGGTGGCCGGCGTGGTCGGTGCCGCCGTGCGACTCATCGGGTCTCCTCGTGCTGCTCGCGGTCCGGGGTCCCGACGCTGCTCCAGCCCGGTCGGGCCGAACGGGCGCCGGTCGTCCCGCGGTCGCGGGAGCGGTAGACGATGTAGGGGCGGAAGAGGTAGTGCACGGGCGCGGTGAACGCGTGCACCAGGCGGGTGAACGGCCAGAGGGCGAAGAGCAGCATGCCGACGAAGGCGTGCACGTGGAACTGGACCGGCGCCCCCGCCATGGCTGCGACGTCGGGGCGCAGCAGCAGCACCGAGCGGAACCACGGCGAGACGGTCTCGCGGTAGTTGTGCGCCTCGCTGCCTGCGCCCACGCTGACGAGGGTCGTCCAGAGGCCGAGGACGATGGCGGCGACGAGCAGGACGTACATCAGCTTGTCGTTCTTCGTCGTCGCCATGAAGACCGGCCCGGTCGTGCGGCGCCGGTAGACGAGGATGAGGATCCCGACGAGCGTGCAGACGCCCGCGAGTCCGCCGAAGAGCAGTGCGTTGAAGTGGTACAGCCCCTCGCTGACACCGACGGCCTCGGTCCACGACTCGGGGATGACGAGTCCGCCGACGTGACCGACGAGGACGAGCAGGATGCCGAAGTGGAAGAGGGGGGAGCCGATCCGCAGCAGGCGCGACTCGTAGAGCTGGGACGAGCGGGTCGTCCAGCCGAACTTGTCGTACCGATAGCGCCAGACCGTTCCGCCGACGAGGCTCGCGATGCAGAGGTAGGGCAGGACGCCCCAGAGGAAGGTGCTCACAAGGCCACTCCCGTCGGCGCACCGGACGAGACCGGTTGCAGCGGAAGGAGTCTCGGGTCGTAGGGCTCGAGCCCGACCGACTCCGTCGGGTGCGGCCCGCTCAGGCCGACCATTTCCATGACCGCGGCGCGGTCGGGTGGCGACTCCCCGGGAAGGGTCGCGCACACGGCGACGACCGCGGCGGCATACGGACTCTTGTTCTCCTGCAGGGCGATCCGCAGCAGCTCCAGGCTGGCGCGGTACTCCTGCAGCAGCGCCACGCCGGTGGCGGCGTCCACGCGTGCCGCGAACTCGAGCACCATCGGGAGGTAGTCGGGCAGCTCTCCGTGCGTGTCCACGACGGCTCCACTGCTGCGGTATGCCGTCTTGAACCGTCCCAGCACCTCGCCGCGTCGGCGGGTGTCGCCGTCGGTCCAGTACGACAGGTAGAGGGCGTGCTTGCGGCTCAGGTCGAAGGTGTCGACGTAGGTCTGCTGGAGGTCAGGCAGGTCGGTTTGGCCGAGGTGGGCGACGAGACCCGCCAAGCCGGTGACGAAGGCCGAGTCGCCGCGCTCCGCCAGGGCATCGCGCATCGAGGGGAGGTCGGCGACGAGCTCGGCGGAGGGGTAGTCGAGGCATCGCCCGGCCACGAGGTGCACGACGCGGTCGTCCCGTGCTGCCGCCCGACGGCGCAGGCCGATCACGGTGCGTCCCCGCCCGGACGGCCGGGGAAGAGCCCCGGGGGAGCGCCGTTGCCGTCCCAGTTGAGCAGGTTGACCCGACCCGTCAAGGAGCCGGACTCGGTCGTGGCCATGGCCGAGTCGGACGTCTGCCGCTGCTTGAGGGCGTTGAACGTCTCGACGGCCACCGGCGCAGGTCGTCCGCTCGCCTCGCCGAAGGGGCCCGACTCGTACATCCCCGGACCCTCGTCGAAGTCGAGCGAGCAGCCGATCTCCTCGAGCTCGTGGGCGCGCTCGACGTGGGCGGTCGGGATGACATAGCGATCGGCGTACTTCGCGATCGCCATGAGGCGATACATCTCGTAGAGCGACTCCTCGCTCATGCCGACGGCCTCCGGGATCGCGGGGTCACCGTCGCGGCCGAGCGACACGTCGCGCATGTAGGCCCGCATCGCTGCCAGTTTCTGCAGCACGCCGGTGATGATGTCGCTCCGGCCGGCGGTGAAGAGCTCGGCGAGGTAGTCGACCGGGATGCGTAGCGCGTCGATCGCGCCGAAGAGCACGGTGCGATCCTCGGCGTCGTGACCCTGCGACGACAGCACGTCGACGATCGGCGAGAGGGGTGGGACGTACCAGACCATCGGCATCGTGCGGTACTCCGGGTGGAGCGGGAGAGCCACCCGGTAGGTCTTGGCGAGCGCGTAGACGGGCGAGCGCCGCGCCGCATCCATCCAGTCGTCGGGGATGCCGTCGCGGCGGGCCGCGGCGACGACCTCAGGGTCCTCGGGGTCGAGCAGGAGGTCGAGCTGAGCCTCGTAGAGGTCGCCCTCCTGCGGGGTGGCGGCGGCCGCCGTGACCCGGTCGGCGTCGTAGAGGAAGAGCCCGAGGTAGCGCAGTCTCCCGACGCACGTCTCGGAGCAGACCGTCGGCAGGCCCACCTCGACGCGGGGGTAGCAGAAGGTGCACTTCTCGGCCTTGCCGCTCTTGTGGTTGAAGTAGATCTTCTTGTACGGGCACCCGGTGATGCACTGCCGCCAGCCTCGGCACCGGTCCTGGTCGACGAGGACGATGCCGTCCTCCTCGCGCTTGTAGATCGCGCCGGACGGGCACGAGGCCATGCACGACGGGTTGAGGCAGTGCTCGCAGATGCGCGGGAGGTAGAACATGAAGGTCTTCTCGAGCTCGAAGCGGACCTTCTCCTCCGACTCGCGGCGCACCGAGGCGTTGAGCTTGGCGACGATGGGGTCGAGATGGCCCATCTCGCTCGCGCCGCCGAGGTTGTCGTCCCAGTTGGCCGACCACGTGATCTTCGTGTTCTCACCGGTGATGAGCGACTTGGGCCGGGCGACCGGGAAGTCGTCACCGAGGGGTGCCTCGATGAGGGTCTGGTAGTCGTAGGTCCACGGCTCGTAGTAGTCGGCGAGCTGGGGCTGCACGGGGCTCGCGAAGATGCCGAGCAGCTTCTGGACCCGGCCGCCCGCCTTGAGCTTGAGGCTGCCGCGGCGGGTGAGGGTCCAGCCGCCCTTCCACGTCTCCTGGTCCTCGTAGCGGCGCGGATACCCCTGTCCCGGGCGCGTCTCGACGTTGTTGAACCAGACGTACTCGGTGCCCGCGCGGTTGGTCCACGCCTGCTTGCAGGTGACCGAGCACGTGTGGCACCCGATGCACTTGTCGAGGTTCATCACCATGCCCATCTGGGCCATGACACGCATCAGTACGTCACCTCCTGCGCGCGCTTGCGCACCGTCGAGACCATGTCGCGTTGGTTGCCCGTCGGCCCGAGGTAGTTGAACGTGTAGGACAGCTGGGCGTAGCCGCCGATGAGGTGGGTCGGCTTGACGAGGAGCCGGGTCACCGAGTTGTGGATGCCACCGCGGCGACCGGTCGCCTCCGACTTCGGAACGTCGATCGTGCGCTCCTGCGCGTGGTGGACGTAGACGACGCCCTCCGGCATGCGGGGGCTGACGATCGCCCTGCCGACGAGCACGCCGTTGGTGTTGAGGCATTCGACCCAGTCGTTGTCCAGAACGTCGATGGAGCCGGCGTCCTGCGGGCTCATCCACACCGTCGGGCCGCCGCGTGAGAGCGAGAGCATGAGCAGGTTGTCCTGGTACTCCGAGTGGATCGACCACTTCGAGTGCGGCGTCAGGTAGCGGACGGTCACCTGCTTCGACCCGTCGGGCCCCAGCTTCGGCTCGCCGAAGAGGCGGTGCATGTCGAGGGGTGGGCGGTAGATCGGCAGCGCCTCGCCGAGGTCCTGCATCCAGTCGTGGTCGAGGTAGAAGTGCATGCGACCGGTGAGGGTGTGGAAAGGCTTGAGCCGCTCGATGTTGACGGTGAAGGGGGCGTACCGGCGGCCACCGGTCTCGGAGCCCGACCACTCGGGCGAGGTGATGACCGCGACCGGCGCGCTCTGCGTGTCGGCGAAGGTGACGTGCTTCTCCTCCGACCCCTCCGCGAGGTCGGCGAGCTTCTTGCCGACCCGCTCCTCGAGGGTGCGGAAGCCCTGCACCGCGAGGCGGCCGTTCGTCGTGCCGGAGAAGGTGAGGATCGCCTCCGCCATCTTCTCGTCGGTGTCGATCGCCGGCCGGCCGTCACCGGCGCCGCCGAGCATGACGCCGTTCGTGGCGGCGAGCCGCGCCACCTCCTCCTCGACCCGATAGGTGACGTTCTTGACGGTGAAGCCGAGGCTGTCGGCGAGGGGGCCCACGGTGGCGAGCTTCTCGCTGATCGCGGTGTAGTCGCGCTCGACGACCTGGAAGACGGGCATCGTCCTGCCCGGCGTGCCGGGCTGACCCGTGGCCCGCCAGTCGACCGCGCGCCCGCCCGGCTGAGCAGTCTCCCCGGGTGTGTCGTGCATGAGCGGCACGCTGACGAGGTCCTTGCGCACCCCGAGGTGGGTGCGCGCGAGTTCCGACAGCTTCTCGGCGAGCAGGTGGAAGAGCTCGAAATCGCTCTTCGCCTCCCAGGGCGGGTCGATGGCCGGCGTGAACGCGTGCACGAACGGGTGCATGTCGGTGGAGCTGAGGTCGTGCTTCTCGTACCACGTCGCCGCGGGCAGCACGATGTCGGAGAGCAACGTCGTCGACGTCATGCGGAAGTCGGCCGAGAGGAGCAGGTCGAGCTTCCCCTCGGGCGCCTCGTCATGCCACTTCACCTCGGAGGGCCTCGGTGCGTTGGGGTTCTCGCTGCCCATGACGTTGTGGTGGGTGCCGAGCAGGTTGCGCAGGAAGTACTCGTTGCCCTTGGCGGAGGAGCCCATGAGGTTGCTGCGCCAGAGGACGAGGGTGCGCGGCCAGTTCTCCGGGGCGTCGACGTCCTCGATGGCCGAGGTGAGCGAGCCGTCGTGCAGGGCGCCGGCGACGTATGCCGCGGGGCTGGCCGCGGTGCCAGCGTCGACGGCGGCCTGCGCATCCTCGGCCACCTGCAGCGGGTTGGCGCCGAACTGCGGGTAGAACGGCATCCACCCCATCCGAGCGGACTGCGCGATGGTGTCGGCCGTGTGCTTGCCGGCCAGATGGCCTCTGGCCAGAGGCGAGTTCAGCGAGTCGGCGGAGTAGCCGTCGTTGCGCCACTGGTCGGTGTGCATGTACCAGTACGACGTGCCGGTCATGGTGCGCGGGGGGCGGCCCCAGTCGAGCGCGTTCGCGAGGGAGATCCAGCCGGTGATCGGCCGGCACTTCTCCTGCCCGACGTAGTGCGCCCAACCACCACCGTTGCGGCCCATGCACCCGGTGAGCACCAGCAGCGACAGGATCGCGCGGTAGGTGGCGTCGCCGTGGAACCACTGGCAGATGCCGGCGCCCATGATGATCATCGAGCGACCCTGCGACTGCTCGGAGTTCGTTGCGAACTCCCGCGCGACGCGGATGCACTGCTCGGCGGGGACGCCAGTGATCTCGGCCTGCCAGGCGGGCGTGTAGGGGGCTGTCACGTCGTCGTAGCCGTTGGGCCAGCTGCCCGGCAGGCCCTGCCGCGAGACGCCGTACTGGGCGAGCATGAGGTCGTAGACGGTCGTGACGAGGTGGCCGCCGACCCGGCGGGCGGGCACGCCGCGGCGCAGCACCGACCCGGTGCCGTCGGGTTCGACGAAGGCCGGCAGGAGCACCTCGACGTTCTCGACCGTGGCGCCCTCGGCACCGTCACCGGCCATCGTCAACGCGGGCCTGACGCCCTCGAGGTCGAGGTTCCACCGACCCTTGCCGGAGTCGGCGTAGCGGAAGCCCATCGAGCCGTTCGGCACGACCGGCTCACCAGTGGCGCGGTCGAGGAGAACCGTCTTCCAGGCGTCCTCGTCGGGGACGACGGCTCCCGAGTCGGCGAGGTCGGCGGCCGTGAGGAACTTGCCGGCCACGAGGGCTGCGCTGCCGGCGTCACCCGATGCCGCGGCATACGCCTTGTCGGGCGGGTCGAGGCGGACGAGGAAGGGAAGGTCGCTGTAGGTGCGGACGTAGTCGGTGAAGAAGTCGACCTCACGGTCGACGAAGAACTCCTTGAGGAGCACGTGGCCCATCGCCATGGCGAGCGCGGCGTCGGTCCCCGCCTGGGCCGGCATCCACTCGTCGGCGAACTTCGTGTTGTCGGCGTAGTCGGGGCTGACGGTGACGACCTTCGTGCCGCGGTAGCGCACCTCGGCCATCCAGTGCGCGTCGGGCGTGCGGGTCACGGGGACGTTGGACCCCCACATCATGAGGTAGGTCGCGTCCCACCAGTCGCCCGACTCGGGCACGTCCGTCTGGTCGCCGAAGACCTGGGGGCTCGCGACGGGCAGGTCGGCGTACCAGTCGTAGAAGCTCGTCATGACGCCGCCGATGAGCTGGATGAAGCGTGTGCCGACGCAGTGCGAGACCATCGACATGGCGGGGATCGGCGAGAAGCCGGCGACCCGGTCGGGGCCGTACTCCTTGATGGTGTGCACGTGCGCCGCGGCGGCGATCTCGACGGCCTCGCCCCACGACGCGCGCACGAGCCCGCCCTTGCCGCGAGCGCTCTGGTAGCGGCGTCGCTTGTCGGGATCGGTCGTGATCTCGTGCCAGGCCGCCACGGGATCGCCGAGCCGCGTCCTGGCCTCGCGGTACATCTCGAGCAGCACGCCGCGCACGTACGGGTAGCGCACCCGGGTGGGGGAGTAGGTGTACCAGGAGAACGCGGCACCGCGCGGACAACCGCGAGGCTCGTACTCGGGTCGGTCGGGGCCGACCGAGGGGTAGTCGGTCTGCTGCGTCTCCCACGTGATGATCCCGTCCTTGACGTAGACCTTCCACGAGCACGAGCCGGTGCAGTTGACCCCGTGGGTCGAGCGCACGACCTTGTCGTGGCTCCAGCGGTCGCGGTAGAAGACGTCACCGGCGCGCCCACCCGAGCGGTAGACGGCCCGCCCGTCGTCGGACTCCTCCCAGCGGGTGAAGAAGCGGCCGGCGCGCAGGAGCGCGGCCGACGCGGGCCCGTCGAGCGCTGGCGTGGGTCGTGCGGCGGTCACGAGTGCACCTCTCGTCGGTGGCGGTGGAGCGCAGCCGATCAAGGGTCGAGACGCATCGTGCGAAGTGCCCTTTCGAGAGTCCTCCAAATGCTGCGTCACCGTCATCGTCTCCCCGCCGGACGGAGTTCGGAGGACGGTGGCCCTCGCGCCTCACAGTAGCGAGTCCGACCGCCCAGCGGGCCGACTCGCGCTCATCGGCCTCGTCTCCAGGAGGTCGCCCGCTGGAGCGCGGCTCGTTCGACTATCCTCCAAATCATGTAAACGAGCGCCACGGTGGAGGACCTGATGCGTGATGCGGTGGTGGAGGCGGTGGCTGACGCCGAGGGAGTCGGTGGCACCCGACGGGCGGTGCTCGACCTCGTCCTGGCCGAGTCCGGCGACCCGCGCACCGACGGCTCCGGCCTGACGGCGGCACAGGTCGGCCGCCTGCTCGGCATCCACGTGACCACGGCCCGCTGGCACCTCGAGCGCCTCGTCGCCGCGGGCCAACTCGTCGCCGGCGAGCGGCGCGGTGGGGTGGGTCGTCCCCGCAAGGTCTATCGCACGGCCGGGGCGCACGCCCCGGGCCTCGGCGGTGCGGACGCTCTCGACTCCTTCGCGGCGCTGCTGATCTCCACGTGGGCGCAGGCCCGCGAGGGCGGCGAGCGCGTGGCCCCGGAAGAGGCCGGGGCGCGGTGGGTCGCCGACCGTACCAGCGCGGACGCCTCGACGCGGGCCCCGGCCGGCACGACCGGGGCGTGGCTCGGCAAGGTGGGCCTCACGGTCGACATCCTTGCCGAGTGGGGCTACGAGCCCGAGCTGCAGACGGCTGACCGCGGCCGTTCGGTCGAGCTCACCCTGCACGACTGCCCGTTCGCAGCCATGGCGCGCGACCACCCGGAGGTCGTCTGCGGCATACACCTCGGCCTGCTCAGGGGCACGCTCGCCGCGGTGGGGGAGCCCGACGCCGGTGTCGAGCTGCAGCCCTTCGTCACCGCGTCGTCGTGCACGGCGCGGATGACGCGCGCCCACTGAGGTGGGTGCTCGACCGGAGCCTCCCGGGCCTCAGGGCATCGGCACGGCGGGGAGGCCGCTCGAGACGGCGTCCATGATGCGGCGCCAGATCGGGGCGGCGTAGCAGGCGCCCGTCATCGAGGCGCACGTCTTGCCCGCCATCGACACGTCGAACATCGGGCGGTTCTGCTGCGTCGGGTTACCCACCCAGACCGCCGTCGCCAGCTGCGGGGTGTAGCCGACGAACCACGACTGCGCGTTGGCGTTCGACGTGCCGGTCTTGCCCGCCGACGGCCGCCCGGAGAGCTGGTTGAGGATGCCGGAGCCGTGGGTCATGTTGTCCTCGAGGAGCTGCGTCGTCTGCCGCACCGCGTGCGCGTCCGCGACCCGGGTGCACGTCTGGGCGACGGCGAGCAGCGTGCGGCCCGCGCGGGTGACGCTCGTGACCGGCCGCGTGCGGCACAGGACGCCGCCGGTGGCGAGGGCGGCATACGCGTCGGCCATCGTCTGCGGTGACACCTGCTGGGCGCCGAGCACCACCTGGGGCGGGTAGGTGCCGATCGGGCCGCCGCTCGCGTCGTGCACGCCGAAGGCGGTCATCGTGCTCCGGATCGCGCAGACCCCGATGCGACCGGCGAGCGCCACGAAGGCCGTGTTCGTCGACTGCTCGGTCGCCGTCGTCAGCGGCATCCGGCCGCCGTGCCACGCCTCGTCGTTGTAGACGCGCCACGGCCGCGACAGTCCGCACGGTTGGGGAAAGTCCTTGGGGCGGAACGTTGCCGGGTGCGTGCTGTCGGCAGCGGGCGCGTCGACGCTCGCGCCCGTGCCGAGCCCCTGCTCCATCGCCGTCACGAGCGAGAAGGCCTTGGCCGTCGAGCCGAACTGGAAGCCTCTCGACCCGCCGTAGCGCGCGTCGACCGCGTAGTCGAGCTCCGTCGTGCCGGCTGACGACCCGCTGCCGTATGCCGTGTCCTGCCCGAGCGCGACGACGTCGCCGGTCCCCGGTCGGGTCACGTAGGCCGCCGCCGCGACACCGAGCGCGTTGCCGCGCGGGGCCACCGCCTGCAGGGCCCGGTCGACGTCCCGCTCGGCGGCCGGGTCGAGCGTCGTGCGGACGGTGAGTCCGCCCCGGTAGAGCAGGTCGCGCCGCGCCCGGCGGGTCGGGCCGAGCTCGGGCTCCTGCTCGAGCCAGCTGACGACGAACGAGCAGAAGTAGGGGTGAGCGGAGCTGGCGCACGTCGTCGGCTCGTGGGTCACGTGCAGGTCCGCGGCGAGCGGACGGCGCACGGCGGCCTGCCACTGCGCGCGGCTGACGAGCCGCAGCGCGAGCATCCGGCCGAGCACGACGTCACGGCGCGCCTTGGCTGCGGCCGGGTGGGACACGGGGTCCGTGGTGCTCGGGCTCTGCACGAGACCCGCCAGCGTCGCCGCCTCGGTCAGGGTGAGGGCCGAGGCGTGGACGCCGAAGTAGCGCAGGGCCGCCGCCTCGACGCCGTAGGCGCCGGCGCCGTAGTAGGCGAGGTTGAGGTAGCTCTCGAGGATGCGGTCCTTGCTCCACGCGCGCTCGAGCGCGGCGGCATACCGCAGCTCGGTCAGCTTGCGCGGCAAGGTCTTCTCCACGGCGGCGGCGGCCGCCGCGTCGTGGCCGGCCGCGAGCGCCTGCGACTGCAGCGTCAGCTTGACGAGCTGCTGGGTCAGGGTCGAGGCGCCCTCGCCGGCGGTGCCGGTGCGCAGGTCCGACACGGCGGCGCGCACGAGTCCCTGCACGTCGACGGGTCCGTGCTCGTAGAACCGGCTGTCCTCGATGGCGACCTGGGCTTGCCGCATGACCGGCGCGACGGCCGCCAGCGGCACGACGACGCGGTCCTCGTCGCCGGGGGCGACGATGAGCGAGCCGTCGGCGGCGAGGATCTGCGAGCGCTGCTCGGGCGCTGCCGTCGTGAGCACCGACGGCAGCGAGGTGAAGTCCGTGACACCGGCCGAGGCGAGGGCGCCCACGGCCGCGAGCGGGGGAGCCGCCAGCCCTGCGCCCAGCGCGCCCACCACGAGCGCTGCTGCGACGAACGCGACGAGCAGCCGTCCCGTCCTCAGAGCTCCGTTCCCGCGGCGAGCGTCCACCCCTCGACGCTAGGCAGCGATCCTGCTCGTGGGGTGGGAGCCCGATGAACGTCAGCCGGGTGGTCGGGCGCTCAGGCGCTGAACGTCCAGGTGGTCGTGCTCGCGTAGGTCTCTTCGGGGCGCAGCACGTTCGACGGGAAGCCGGCGTGGTTGAGCGCATCGGGGAAACCCTGTGTCTCCAAGGCGATTCCCGCGTTGGGGCCGTATGCCGTGCCTGACGTCCCGACGACCGTGCCGTCGAAGTGCGCTCCGGTGTAGACCTGCACGCCGGGCTGGTCGCTCTCGACGACGAGCGTGCGGCCCGACGTGCCGCGCAGGGTGGCGACGTGGCGCAGCCCCGTGCCGCGCACCGCGAAGTTGTGGTCGATGCCGCCGCCGAGGCCGACCTGCTCGTCGTCGGTCGAGAGGGCGTCGGAGATGGGGCGGGACGTGCGGAAGTCGAAGGGCGTGCCCGTGACGTCGCGCTGCTCCCCGGTGGGCACGAGCCCGGCACCGACGACGGTGAAGGCGTCGGAGGAGAGCCTGAGGTGGTGGTCGTCGACGCGGCCGGAGGCCTCGCCGTCGAGGTTGAGGTAGGTGTGGTTGGTCAGGCTGACCGGGGTCGGGCGGTCGCTCGTCGCGGAGTAGCCGATGCTCACGACACCCGGCGCGACGGCATACGTCACCGTGACGTCGAGCGCGCCGGGGAAGCCCTGGTCGCCGTCCGGGCTGTGCAGGCCGAAGGTCACGTGGTCGGGCCCGCGGTCGAGCACCGTCCACTCGCGCCGGTCGAAGCCCTCCGGGCCGCCGTGCAGCGTGTTGCCCGCCTCGTTCGTGTCCACGCGGACCTCGACGCCGTCGAGGGTGAACCGCCCGCCGGCGATCCGGTTGCCGACGCGCCCGATCGTCGCCCCGAGGTAGTCGGTGCCGGTGCCGTAGAGCGCCGGGTCGGCGAACCCGAGCACGACGTCGACAGGTCCGCTGACGTCGTCGAGCACGAGGCGCCGCACGGCGGCCCCGGCCGTGACGACCTCGAGCAGGAGCCCGTCGGCGGTGAGCTCGATGAGCGTGGGCTCGGCGGTCGACATGGTGCTCCTCGGCTCGGTGGCCCTGGTGGGGCGGTCAGGCCGAAGTATGCCGGGCCCCGGACCAAAAGGAGAGGCGCGCTGTCGGTGGTCGTCGGTAGCGTTCGGTGATTGTGACCACGACGACGCAGGGGCAGCACGAGGCACAGGTCTCGAACGGGGACTCGAGGCCTGGACCGGCCACGCCGTCAGGGGTGCCGGCCGGCCGTGCGCCGGTCGACTGGCGCCGGGTGCGCCGTCCCCTGACGGTCGTCTGCTTCTCGATGTCGCTCGTCGGCGCCGTCGCCGCGTCGCTCGGCTCGATGGTGGCGGGTCGGCTCGCCGAGAACCCCACCTCGACCCTCGTGCTCCTGCTCGCGGCGGCCGTCGTCGGGGGAGCGCTCGTCGACACCGTCGCCAAGATGATGTGGGCGACGGTGTGCGACCGGGCCGAGGGCCGGCTGCGGGCCGACCTGCTCGACGCGGCCATGGCCCAGCCGCTCTCGGAGCTGTCGGAGCAGGCCGTCGGCGAGGTGCTCGACCGCATCGACGACGACACGTGGGAGGTCGGTCAGCTGATGCGCTGGGGCGTGTGGCAGGCCGTGCGCACGGCGCTCGCGTCCGGGCCGCTCTGGATCGTCGCGAGCCTCACCTGGTGGCCGGCTGCGATCCTCTTCCCGCTCACCGGCCTCGCGACCTACTGGGTCGTGCGCCGGCTGCTGCCACAGGTCGCCGAGCGCAAGGTCGTCGAGGAGGCCGCGTGGACCGACCACGCCGCCTCCACCGAGGAGGGCATCGCCGCCCGCGACGACCTGCGCACGGCGCTCGGCCAGGCCCACGTGCTCGGCCGCAACGCGCGGATGGCCGCTCGCGTGCACGCCGCGCTCGACCGGGTGCTCCAGGTCGAGGCCCGGATCACCCGGCGCAGCGGTGGTCTGCTCCACGGCGCGCTCGCCGCGGTCGCCGTCGTCGGCACCGCCCTCGTGCTCAGCGGCGCCCTCTCGACGGCCCGCCTCGTCACGCTCTTCCTCGTCACGACGATGTTCGTCGGCGGCGTCGACATGCTCGCGCGGCACCTGCCCGACCTGCAGGAGGGCTTCGGCGCCGTCCTGCGACTCCGCTCGATGCTCGCCTCGCCGGCCGAGCCCACCGGAGGTATGCCGCTGCCCGCGGGACCGCTCGACGTCGAGTTCCGGGGCCTCGAGTTCTCCTACGGCACGGGCACCTTCGCGCTGCGCGGTGTCGACCTCGTCGTCCCTGCGGGCCACACGTGCGCGCTCGTGGGGCGCACGGGCTCGGGCAAGTCGACGCTCGCCTCGCTCCTGTCGCGCGCCGTCGAGCCGCCGCGGGGCTCGGTCCGCCTCGGGGGCACCGACGTGCGCGACCTCGACCTCCAGCAGCTGCGGGCCGCCATCGGCGTCGTCACGCAACGCACCGAGGTGCTCGCCGGCACGCTGGCCGAGAACATGACGCTCTTCGGCGACGTGCCGCGTTCCCGAGTCGAGGCCGCCGTCGCCGAGCTCGGCCTCGTCGACTGGGTGGCCGGGCTGCCCGACGGGCTCGACACCATGCTCGGTCCGGGCGGCACCACGCTCTCCGCCGGGGAGGAGCAGCTGGTGGCCTTCGCCCGGCTGCTCGTGCGCGACGTCAGGGTCGTCGTGCTCGACGAGGCCACCGCGCGCATGGACCCCGTCACCGAGGCCCGGGTGGTGCGGGCCGCCGACCGGCTCATCTCCGGGCGCACGGGCATCCTCGTCGCGCACCGCCTCTCGACGACCGAACGGGCCGAGCAGGTCGCCGTGCTCGAGTCGGGCCGCGTGGTGCAGCAGGGCCCACGGGCCGAGCTCGCGGCCGCCGACGGGCCCTTCCGCCGGCTGCTCGACGCCGCCGCCCACGAGGTCGCCGTCGAGGAGCACCACCACGACGCGGCGGCCATCGGGTCGGTGCGGCGCAGCACCGTCCCGCCGCCGCCCCCGTCGCTCGCGCCGACGCCCAGCCTCGCCCGGCAGGTGCTGCACGCCGTGCGCATCCAGCCGCAGTGGGGCCTGCTCGGCGCCTCCCTCTTCCTCGTCGCCTCGGTCACCGGGGCCTTCGGGGCCGTCACCGGCTGGTTCTGGGGTCTCGTCGTCACCGACCTCCAGCAGGGACGCAACCCCGGGTGGCGCCTCGCCGCGCTCGTCGTCTCGCTCGTCGCCGGCCCGCTCGTGCTGTCGCAGGCGTTCCGGTCCTACCCGCACTGGTGGGTCGAGGTCCGCCTGCGGGTGCGCGCCGCCGTGCTCGCCGGCCAGACCGCCCAGCGCCGCCTCGAGCGCACCCCGGCGGGCGAGGTCGTCGCCCGCACCATGGATGCCGACCGGCTCGCCCGCTACACCGACCGCTGGGTCGACTTCGTCAACGGGCTCGTCGTGGCCGCCATGACCGCCCTCATCGCCCGCTCCTGGCTGGCCGGCGCCGTGCTGCTCGTCGTCATGGTCGTCTCGGCGCTCGCCTCCACCCTCGGCCGACCCGTCGCCGGCCGCTCGGCCGCGGCGGCCTCGACGGCCCGTGCCGGGTTCGGCCGCTCGCTCGTGTCGGCGCTCGAGTCCATCCGCACCGTCAAGCTCGCCGCGGCCACGCCGCAGGTGCACGAGCACCTGCGCCGGGTCGACGGCGGGCGGGTCGACGCCGCGGTGCGCGAGCACCGGGTGCAGGCCCTGCTCGACGGCGTGCCGGTCGTCATGGTCCAGTGCGGCGTGGTCGCCGCCTGGGCCGGCTACCTCCACGGCACGTGGACCCTCGCGATCGCGCTGCTCGTCGCCAACGCGGTCAGTGGCTTCGACTGGTTCGGCCGGGTCGCCGGCTCCGTCGTCACCGAGGCCCCCGGGGTGCGGTCGTGGATGAACGCCACGAGCCGGCTCGCCGGTGGAGGCGACCTGATGGACCTCCCCACGGGAATGGACCTCGTGCAGGGCGCCGCCGCGGCGCCCCGTCCCGGCGAGCGCGAGCCGCTGCGCACCCTCACGCTGCGCGACGTCACCGCCGTGCACGACGACGGCACCGTCGGCGTCGAGCACGTCGACCTGACCGTCGCGGCCGGCGAGCTCGTGCTGCTCCTCGGCCAGGTCGGGTCGGGCAAGTCGAGCCTGCTGTCGTCGCTCGCGGGGCTCACCGCGCACACCGGCGAGGTGGCCTGGAACGGCCGCGTGCTGAGCTCGCCGGAGGACGAGCTGCGGCCGGGCCGCGTGGCCCACATCGCCCAGGTGCCGCGCGTGCTCTCCGGCACCTTCACCGACAACGTCGCGCTCGACCACGCCGACCGGCGCGTCGAGCCGTCCCTCGCGGCGGCCCGGATGGAGCGCGACGTCGCCGAGGCCGGCGGACCGGACTCGCTCGTGGGTCACCGCGGCGTGCGGCTCTCGGGCGGTCAGGTGCAGCGCCTCGCCCTCGCCCGCGCGGTGGCCTGCGAGAGCGACCTGCTCCTCGCCGACGACGTCTCGTCGGCGCTCGACGCGGCGACCGAGATCGAGCTGTGGGCGGCGCTGCGCTCGGGCGGGGCCACGGTCATCGGTGCCACGAGCAAGGCGGCCGCGCTCGCCCAGGCCGACCGCGTCGTCGTCCTCGACGCGGGGCGGGTCGTGGCGGCGGCACCGTGGCGCGAGCTCAGCCCGAGCTGGGGCCACCTGGCGGGCTGACGCCACCGGCCGGCATACGGCCTCGGGCTGACAGGCGGCGGCGGCCCGGGGCCCCTCGGCGGGCGGCGCGCTCGTAGGGTGGCGGGCATGCGGACGGTCGTCATCGGCGGGACAGGACACATCGGCACCTACCTCGTGCCGGACCTCGTGCGCGCGGGGCACGACGTCGTCGTCGTGACGCGCGGGACGAGCCGGCCCTACCGGCCCGACCCGCGGTGGGAGCAGGTCGAGCAGCGCGCGTGCGACCGCACCGCCGCGGAGGCCGACGGTGCCTTCGGGTCGTTCGTCGCCGGGCTGCGGCCCGACGCCGTGGTCGACCTGACGTGCTTCACGCCCGAGCAGGCGCGCCAGCTCGTCGAGGCGCTCGACGGCCAGCACCTCGTGCAGACGGGGAGCGTCTGGTCCTACGGGCCGAGCACCCTCGTGCCGACGACCGAGGACGCGCCCAAACGGCCGTACGGCGACTACGGCGTCGGCAAGCTCGCCGTCGAGACCTACCTGATGTCGCAGGGCCGGGTCCGCGCGAGCGTCGTGCACCCGGGGCACATCAGCGGCCCGGGCTGGATGCCGATCGGACCCACCGGCAACGTCGACCCGGCCGTCATCGACCGGCTGCGCGCCGACGGCTCGTGCGTGCTGCCGGACCGCGGAGGGGAGACGATCCACCACGTGCACGCCGCGGACGTCGCCCGGCTCCACCAGGCGTGCCTCGAGCAGCCCGAGGCGGCGGCGGGGGAGAGCTTCAACAGCGTCTGCACCGAGGCGCTGACGCTGCGGGGCTACGCCGAGCTGCTCGCGCGGCACTTCGGCCACGAGCCGCGGCTGACGTTCCTGCCGTGGGCGGAGTTCGAGGGCACGCTGACGCCGGAGCAGGCCGAGCTGACGGTCGACCACCTCGCCCGGGCGCCGATGTTCTCGATGGACAAGGCGCGGCGGGTGCTCGGATTCGAGCCGGCGCACGGCGTCGTCGACACGGTCGTCGAGGCGATCGACGACTGGGTGTGGGCGAACCGGCGCTGATCCCGCCGGAGCGGATGAAGCCGGAGTGACGTCCAAAGCGTCAGCCCGGGCCCGTCAGGTCGGGCGCGTCAGGTCCAGTCGCTGGCCGGGATCGACCGGACGCATGCGGGTCGGGCCCGTCCCCTCTGCCGAGGCCAGGAAGTCGCGCAGGGGCGAGCGGAACACGCCGTAGTCGGCGTGGTGGACCGGCACCGCCTGGGCCGGGCGGACGCGGCGGAGGAAGTCGACGCCCTGCACGGCATCCATCGTCACGGTGTGCAGCAGCACCCGCGTGCCGCCCAGGTGCACGACGGCCGTGTCGACCGCCGGGAACCGGATCCTGATCTCGTCCAGGTGGCCCCCGGTCAGCGTGTCGCCGCTGACGTAGAGCCGGTGCCGCACCTGGCCGTCGACCCGGTGCTCGAGCATGGAGCCCATCACGGGTGGCAGCGCGGCACGAAGCAGACCACGCGCGTGGATCCCCGGCACCGCCGTGATCGTCAGCCGCTCGTCGCCGCGCACGAGCTCGGTGGCCTGCCACGGCTCGAGGCCCCGCGTCCTGAAGCCCCAGCTCCCGAGCCGACCGGCAGCCTGCGGCGTCGTGACGACGGGCTGCCCGCGGGGAAGGTCGCGTCGCGCCACACGGTCGAAGTGGTCGCCGTGCAGGTGCGATAGCACGACGGCGTCGAGGGTGGGGAGGTCGGCGATCCCGAGAGCGGGGTCGGTGAGGCGCCGTGACCACAGCCCCTTGCCGAGGTAGGCCCGCTGGCCGCAGTGCAGGAAGTTGGGGTCGGTGAGGAGGGTGAACGCCCCCAGCTCGAGCACGGTCGTCGCCGTGCCGACGAAGGTGAGAGCGGCTCGCGGTGTCGATGGGCCGTCGTACGCGGTGAGGTGGGGGTCACGCTCCGGCGGGCTGCTCGTTCCGCGTCGGCAGGGTGCATGGCACGCGCTCCGGTCAGACGGCGCGGCGGGCCGCGGCGTCGGTCGCCACTCCGGAGGCGTCGTGGTGGTCGTCGTCCATACTTTCCCGCAGGCCAGCCAGCGCGCGCTTGAGCATCCTCGAGACCTGCATCTGGCTCGCTCCCACCTCGTCGGCGATCTCGCGCTGCGTGGCCTCGTCGACGAAGCGCAGGAGCAGCACGCGGCGCGTGCGGTCGTCGAGGTCGCGCAGGGCCGCGGAGAGCGCGACGTGGTCGCAGACCTGCTCCAGCTCCGGATCCGTGACGGCGATCGTGGCCCCAAGGGTCGTCTCGTCGCCGCCCGCGGTCGGCGCGTCGATCGAGAGGGGACGGAAGCTCGAGTCGTTGGCGTCGGCCTCGGCCAGCATCTCCGCGGGCACTCCGAGCTCCTCGGCGAGCTCGGTGCGCGAGGGGGTGTGCCCGAGTTCCTGCTCCAGCTCCCGCCGCCGGATGCGGGCGGAGATCCTCAGCTCCTGCACGCGGCGTGACGGACGCACCATCCAGCCGTGGTCGCGGAAGTGGCGTTTGAGCTCGCCCGCGATGGTCGGCACGGCGAAAGCCGCGAAGGAGCAACCGTTGCCGACGTCGAAACGGCTGATCGCCTTGACGAGGGCGAGGCGCGCGACCTGCACGAGGTCCTCCTCCTCGATGCCCTTGTTGACGTAGCGGCGCGCCATCCCGTCGCTCAGTGGGAGGTAGAGCTCGACGATCTGCTCGTCGATGGATTGGACGAGCTGCGTCGAGATCTCCCCCCGGCGCTCGAAGAGCTCTCGGGTGAGGTCGTCGCGCACCTGGTGATCGGTACGCCTGTCTGCGTGGGTGGAACGTGCCATGGTGCTGCCCCGTCCAGAGGACGGCAGAGTCGGCACGGTAGTTCGACCGCTCGGCGTCCTTCGACCTTCACACACCCTGCAGGCATCGCGCCAGCCACGAAACGAAGACCTCGGTCGCGCGTGCTTGCGTCAGCCGCGCTCACGCTCCTCGAGCACGAGCCGGGCCAGGGCGATCACCGGGACGCCCGCGCGTCCTGCCGCCTCCACGAGCCGACGCCGCGTCCTGCCCCTGCTGACGGCGTGCGTCGCGGCGAGCACGGCCACCGCGGCTGCCACCGTCCGCTCGTCGGCAAGCACCCGCGGCGCCTCGGCAGCGGCGTCCCGGCTCCGGAAGGTGAGGTCGGCGTTGGCGACCGCTGCGGGCGCCCATCCACCCACCCTCTCGGCCAGCGTGGCGCGGCAGGTGTCGAACGTGTCGCGCCGACTCCCGTAGAGGCTGAGGTCCCCGACGACCCGGTCGCCGTCGACGATGGGGAGGCTGAGGCTGCTGAGGACACCCGGAGCGGCTTCGGCCTGCGCGGAGCGCTGCCAGGCGTCCTCGTCGAGCGGGTCTGCTGGACCGGGCGGCACTGGTCCCCTGGCCGACCCGTCACCGCGACCGGCGACTCGTGCCGGCCTTTCTCCCGGCTCGGGCGCCGTCCCTGCCGTGCATCCCGCCGTCCCCGCCACGTAGGTCAGCGTGATCGCCCGGCGCGCAAAGCTGAGGCTGAGGCCGACGAGGCCCGGGACCAGCGCCTCGGCGCGCTCCACGACGTCCTCGAGGTCCACCACGGCTCGCTCGTCGCCGGCGGCGGCCAGCCAGTCGAGGGCGTCACGGGTGGCGGGTACGGGCTCCATGGTGCGCCCGTACCCGAGATCGGGCGTCCGAGCGCCCCGGCTCGACCCCCCCGCCGTCCTCGCCGGAGAACCCGGGCTCACGCCCTGGGCAGGCCTCGGCCGCACCAACGGTTCTCGGGAGCCAAAACGCGGACGTCCGAGGTTTGGGTACGTGGAAGACAGGTCCGGACGGAGAGAGGGTGCACGGTGCAGGACGCGGGTGTCCCTCCGCCCACCGACCGAGGTGCGCTCACGGAAACCGCCGCACGGCGCACCCGGGGGACGGCATGTGCCTTCATGGACGCGAACGCGGCCAGTGCGATGAGCCTTGCTGAGATCGCCGCGTCAGCGCACGTCACGGTGCGCTCGATGCAGTACGCCTTCGCCGACGTCGGATCGACGCCGCTCGCCTACCTCCGTCACGTGCGCCTGGGCCGTGCCCATCTCGACCTGGTGGCGGGCAGCGCGGCACGGGGCGACTCCGTCACTGACATCGCCCAGACGTGGCTGTTCGGGCACCAGGGCCGGTTCGCCGCGGCCTACCGGGCGCGCTACGGCCTGCTACCGAGTGCCACGCTGGCTCGGCCTCGCTGACGTCGGGCCGCCCGGACTCAGTCCTCGACGTGGGGCAGGCTACGCAGGGCGCCGGCCCTCGCGCAGCTGAGGGCGTCGAACCAGCACCTCGAACGCCAGCTGGCCGAGATCGCCGGGCACGTCACCATGACCGGCCCGCAGCACTGGCTCGACCGGCACGGCCGCGGCGCGGTGTCCGCCGCGACCGCGACGACCTCACGACACGACGGCGTCGATGGCCTTCTTCATCGCGCTCGGCTGCTCAGGCCGGCGCGGAGCCCGCTCCCTGGCAGCGAGCAGCTCCTCGCCGAGCTCCTGCAGCGCCTTGCGACCCAAGCCCTCACGCACCTTGGGGAACCAGTCCTGCTCCTCCTCGTCCATGTGGTGCTCGACGTTCTCGATGAGCACCGTGGTCTTGGCATCGAAGCGCTCGTCGGTCGCGTCCATGGTCGACAGCTCGAGGCAGAGCACGTCGGCGACGTGGTGCTCCTCGTACGACTCCAGCACGTCGTCCTCGAGGTCGGGCAGCAGCTCCCGCACACGGGGGTACATCACCTCGTTCTCGATGTAGGTGTGCACCGTCAGCAGTTCGAGGATCGTCTCGACGATGCCCTGCTTCTGCACCGGAGACTGGCCCTGCTTGCGGAAGGCGCGGAACTGTTTGCGCACTTCCTGGTGGTCCTGCTTGAGCAGGACGATGGCATCCGTGGACATGTGACTCTCCTGACGTCGGGGCCGCCCACAACTCGCGGGTGGCGCATGGCCTCCCCCTACCCACTCGTAGCAGCGACCACCGTCGCACGGCAACGCCCGCCCGACCCACCGGTTGCAGTCGGGTTTCCCCCTGCGGCGCGGGGGTATGTTCCGGGCACTCCACCCCGAGAGGACATCGTGACCCCGGATGCCGTCGTCATCGGCAGCGGGCCCAACGGGCTCGTCGCCGCCAATCTCCTCGCCGACGCCGGCTGGTCGGTCGTCGTGCTCGAGGAGCAGGACCGGCCCGGCGGGGCGGTGTGGAGCGACGAGTCGGTCGCGCCCGGCCACGTCCACGACACCTTCAGCTCGTTCTACCCCCTGGCCGCGGGCTCGCCGACGGTGCAGGGCCTGCACCTCGAGGAGCACGGGCTCGAGTGGTCGCGGGCGCCGTCGGTGCTCGGCCACGCCTTCCCCGACGGGCGCTGGGCGGTGCTCCACGACGACCGCCACGACACCGCGAGCGCGCTCGAGGCCGCCGCTCCCGGTGACGGGCAGGCCTGGCTCGACCTCTGCGCGACGTGGGACCGCATCGGCGACGACCTCGTCCGCTGCCTGCTGAGCCCGTTCCCACCCGTGCGTGGCGGCGCGGGGATGGCCCTGCAGCTGGCTCGCGCGGGCGGCCTGGGGCTGGTGCGCGAGCTGCTCATGCCGGCCCGGTCGCTGACCGAGCACCGGTTCCGCGGGGAGGGCGCCCGGATGCTCGTCGCCGGCAACGCCGGCCACGCCGACATCCCCCTCGAGTCGCCCGGCTCGGCCGTCATGGGGCTGCTCCTCGCCATGCTCGGGCAGACGGTCGGCTTCCCGGTGCCCCGGGGCGGGGCGGCCGCGCTGAGCGGGGCCATGGTGCGGCGGCTCGAGTCGCTGGGCGGCGAGGTGCGGCTCGGCGAGCGTGCCACGCAGGTGTGCGTGCGCTCGGGTCGCGCGGTCGCCGTGCGCACGGCGTCGGGTGAGGTTCCCGTCGGCCGCGCGGTGCTGGCCGACGTCTCCGCGCCGGCGCTCTTCGGGGGCCTCGTGGGATGGGAGTCGCTGCCGACGAAGCTGCGCGACCGCATGTCCCGCTTCGAGTGGGACCCCTCGACCGTCAAGGTCGACTGGGCCCTGAGCGGACCCGTGCCCTGGTCGAACGCCCCCGACCGTGCGCCGGGAACCGTTCACGTCGCCGACTCGATGGACGACATGACCCTCGCCGGCGGGCAGGTGTCGGCCGGCCTCGTGCCGGAGCGGCCCTTCCTCCTCGTCGGGCAGATGGGTGTCGCCGACCACACGCGGGTGCCGGAGGGTGGAGAGGCGCTCTGGGCGTACACGCATGTGCCGCAACGGGTTCGGGGCGACGCCGCCGACGGCCGGCCCGGCGTGCGACCGGTCACCGGCAGCTGGCACGAGTCCGACCTCGAGGCCATGGCCGAGCGCATCGAGCAGCGCATCGAGGGCCGGGCGCCCGGCTTCCGCGACCGCATCACGGCGCGTCGCGTGCTCGGTCCGCGCGAGCTCGAGGCGCTGGACAGCAACCTCTTCGGTGGCGCGATCAACGGCGGCACCGCCGGCCTGCACCAACAGCTCGTCTTCCGCCCCGTGGCCGGCACGGGGCGACCCGAGACGCCGGTGCGGGGCCTCTACCTGGCGTCCGCGTCGGCGCACCCCGGAGGCGGGGTCCACGGCGCCTGCGGGGCCAACGCCGCGCGGGCCGCGCTGTGGCACCACCGAGCCCGACCACCCTGGAGGAAGCAATGAGCACCACGAAACGCGTCATCGGCGCCGAACCGGAGTCGGTCTTCGACGTCCTCGCCAACGGCTGGAGCTACAGCCAGTGGGTGGTGGGCGCCTCACGGGTGCGGGCGGTCTCCGAGGACTGGCCGGCGGAGGGCACGCACATCCACCACTCGGTGGGAGCCTGGCCGATGCTCCTCGACGACACCACCACCGTGGTCCGGTCCGAACGTCCCGGACTGCTCGAGCTCACCGTCCGCGCCTGGCCGACGGGCGAGGGGGCCGTGCGCATCTCGTGCCGTGCCGTGGCCGAGGGCACCGAGGTGACGATGGAGGAGGACGCGTCGAGGGGCCCGGCCCAGTTCGTGCCGAAGCCGTTGCGCGACGTCGTGCTCGACCGTCGCAACCGCGAGGCGCTGCGCCGGCTGGCCCTGCTCGCCGAGAAGGCCCACGACGACGAGGACCACCGCGCGTGACCTCAGCTCGGCAGCACCGTCAGCGCTGCCGAGCCACCCGGGCGTCGGCGAGGGCCGTGACCTCCCAGGCGCCGCCAGGTCGCCGCTGTGCGAGGCCGCGCTCGGCGAAGGCGTCGAGCCAGCCGGCCATCGGCCACCAGCCCCAGCGCTCCGCGAAGCGGTTGGCGTTCTCGACGACGTCGTGCAGGTGCGCCACGGGCGGCGAGCTCGTCGGGTGGTGCTGGTGGTAGGCCCGCGCGCCGCCGATCCACCGCAGGCCCCCGCCTGCCACGCGCAGCCGCTGGGCGAAGTCGGTGTCCTCACCGCCGTAGCCGACGTAGGTCGGGTCGAAGCCGCCGATCGCCGCCCACGAGCGCGCGCTCAGGGCGAACGACAGCGACCAGAAGAGATTGAGGTCGGTGCCGGGCAGCACCTCGTCGGGCCGGAGCACCGGCCGCGCCGGGTGCGGGTCGGCCATGGCGTCGAGGTCGAGCTCGAGGTAGTCGCGGCCGTCGGGCGCCGGGGGCAGGTAGGCGACCTCACCGCACCAGACGAGGGGCGTCCACGGATCTGACTGCAGCAGTTGGGGACCCGACTGCGTCGCGAGTCCTTCGGCATACCGCTCCACGAGCCCCGGTGACGGGATGCAGTCGACGTCGAGCAGCACGAGCTGGTCGGCGCCGGCCTCGAGGGCGACCTCGACACCCCGGTTGCGAGCGGCCGCGAGCGGGAGCTGCGGGCCCCGCCGCTGCACGTCGACGACGGTCGTGCGCCGAGCGCCGCGCGTCGAGTCCACGACCGCCCGCACCTCGGGGTCGTCCATGGCGACGACGACGTGCAGGTCGACGGGGCTCGTCTGGCGCGCGAGGCCGTGGAGCTGCCGGTCGAGGTGGGCGTGGCGCCCGTGCACGATCGTGACGACCGCGGTGGTCGGTGCGGTCGTGATCACGGGACCGTGACGGGCTCTGCCGCCGAGCCGACCGGGGGCGTCGAGAGCTCCTGCACCAGGGCCTCGAGGACCCTCGCGGCCGTGGCCGCGCCGTGACCGGAAGACCAGTGCTGCCAACGGGATCCGCCGATCTGGCGGGCTCGCGCGAGCAGCCCCGGCCATGCGCCGGGGTCGGTGGGCCATGCCGGCAGCCCGACGGCGAGGCCGAGCCGGTCGACCGCAGTGGCCGTGGCGACCTGCTCGTCGAAGGGCCGTGGCTGGGCCACGACGACGGCCGGCCGTCGCGCCGCGGCCACCTCGGCCACGGCGTTCTGGCCCCCGTGCGTCACGACGACGTCGGCCCGGGCGAGGTCGGCCCACAGGTCGCGGGACGGTGACGCGGGGGAGCACTCGACCCACTCCCAGCCGGGGGTGGCGGCCCGGGCCGCCTCGACCTGCGCCGACGACGTCTGCCGCCCGCCGCCGCCCCACACGACGAGCACCCGCGGTCGCCGCCCGGGCCCGCCGGCGCTGCCCTCGGCCGGAGTGCGGCCGTCGAACCGGGAGATGCCACCGACCGCGGCCAGCTTGCCGGTCCACGACTGGGGCCAGTCGCTGGAGTGCGCACCCTCCGGCCAGGGCGCCAGCAGCGCGTCCGCGAGGTCGTGCACCAGCCGGTGCGGGCGGTCGGTGCGACGCCCCGGGAGGGTGACGACGACCACCGGGACGCCGCTCAGCCGCACGGTGAGGGCGACCTCGACCGACACGTCGACGACGACGAGGGCGGGACGAGCCCGGGCCACCCAGTCGGCGACCTGCGCGGTGCGCGCGGCGAGCCCCGGGTCGTGTCGCGGCACCCAGTGGAGCGTGCCGTTCGCCGTCGGGTCGGTCGGGCCGCTCGGTTCGAGTGCTGCGGCGTCGTCCCGCGCCAGCCGCACCCACGGGCCCGTCCACCCCTGCGGCGGGGGGAGCGAGCTCAGGCCGGTCACCGGGACGTCGAGGTGGGCGGCCACCGCCTGGAGGCGGCTGACGTGGCCGAGTCCGTGGTGGTGGGCGTACCAGCCGATCACGCGGCGCCCTGCACGCTCGAGAGCGCCCGGTAGAGCGCGACGTAGTCGTCGACCATGCGTGTCACGGAGCAGTGCGCGACGGCGTGCTCGCGACACGCCCGGCGATCGAGGGCGGCCGCTGCCTCGA
This sequence comes from Terrabacter aeriphilus, assembly GCF_039542985.1. NCBI lineage: Bacteria > Bacillati > Actinomycetota > Actinomycetes > Micrococcales > Intrasporangiaceae > Terrabacter > Terrabacter aeriphilus. The sequence goes on along the minus strand of NZ_BAABIW010000019.1, from coordinate 17,012 downwards.
TGGCCCCGGCTCCCTCGGCGGCCGTGGAGGCCGCCGGCAGGAGCACGCCGACCGGCGGGGTCACGAACTCCCGCAGCCCGCCGCGGTCGAGGGCCACGACGGGGGTGCCGCAGGCGAGCGACTCGGCGGCGACGAGTCCGTAGGGCTCGTCCCACTCAGGGGTGACGAGCGTGACGGCGCTCGAGCCGAAGAGGTCGGCGAGGCCACGGCTGTCGAGGTGACCGACGTGCTCGATGCCGTCGCCGAGCAGCGGCGCGACGACCTCGGCGAAGTAGGCCGGGTCGCCGACCGGTCCGGCGAGGCGCAGGCGGCGGCCCGCGGCCCGGGCGAGGGCGATCGCGCGGTGGGGAGCCTTCTCGGGCACGAGCCTCCCGGCCCAGGCGAGGTCGGGCCCGCCCGATCCGGGCAGCCAACGCTCCGTGTCGACGCCGTTGTGCACGACACCCGGCCGCACGACGTGCGACCAGGAGCGCGCCGTGTGCTCGCTCACGGCGACGTAGTGGCTGTTGCGACGGTGCTGCAGGCTGCGTCGCGTGCCCGACGCACCCGTGTCGATGGCGATGGCCGGCTCGAGCCACGGCGTGGGCGGGGTGTGCAGCGTCGTGAGCACCGGCGCGGGCAGCGAGCTCGCCATCGCGACGGGGAGGTGGTGCAGGCTGTTGTTGTGCACGATGTCGACGTCGCTTCGGCCCTGCAGCGCGAGCAGCACCTGGAGGTAGGCGTGGTGCTCGCGCAGCCACCGCTCCGGCACCATCGAGACGTCCTGGCGGGCGGCGGCCGTCAGCTGCAGCGGTGCCACGTCGAGTGGCACCGCGCCGAGCGCCGGGTCGCTGCCGGGCGCCGCGAAGAGCGAGACCTCGATGCCCCGGTCGACGAGACCGCGGGCGAGGTGCCACGTCAGCGACTCGAGGCCTCCCGCGAAGGGCTCGGCGACGGCATACGCCGAGGCGGCGAGGATCACGACGTGCACACAACACCCCCGGAGGCCACGGTGTCGAGCACCGCTGCGTAGACCTCGTCGTGCACCCGGGCGATCTCGGCCCGCTCACGCGCCCGCTCGAGCGGGTCGGCCCGCCACTGCGGTCGCTCGCGGTGCGCCGTCAGGAGCGCGTCGCGCAGCGAGCCCGTCGCCACGGGGCGCTCGCTCCGACCGGAGTCGGAGTCGGAGTCGTGGGCGACCGCGTAGAGCAGGCAGGGGCGCTGGTCCGCGTAGTAGCCGCAGTCGGGCGCGATCACCGTGGTGCCGAGGTCGTGGCAGGCCTCGAGCCAGCCGGAGTGCGTGCCGAAGCGGTAGGGCAGTAGCGAGACGTCGAGCGACTCGAGGTAGTCCCAGAGCTCGTCGTCGGTGAAGTAGTCGTGCACGTGCAGCTCGATGTCGGCGCGACGCTCCAGCTCGCGCAGGCGCGTCGCGAGCCCCTCGTCGTGGCGGGCGAAGCCTGGGGTCATGACGTCGGTGTGCGCATCGACCCGCAACCGCGCGCCCGGCATGAGCGGAAGCGCCTCGGCGACGGCCTCGATGACCGGGAGCGGGTCCATGCCGGCCCGCAGGCTCTTCGCGTGGACCCCGACGACGAAGGGGTCGCCCGGCCGGCGCTGCCGCCGGGGTAGGGAGAGCCGCGGCTCCTCGACGACGTGCGGGTGCGGCACGACGGTGGCCTCGCGGCCCCAACGGGTCCGCACCTGCTGGGCCGCGCCGCGCGTGAGGGTGAGCAGCGCGTCGGCGGCCGGCACGAGCACGTCGAGCTGCGCGTCGTGCAGGGCGCGGTCGAGCTGGTGCGGGTTGCGCAGGTCGTGCACGGTGAGCACGAGCGGCTTGCCGTGGCGCCGCAGGCACGCGACGAGGTCCTCGAGGTCGGCAGGCGAGACGGCGTCGAAGCCGAAGTGGACGTGCATGAGGTCGAAGTCGTCGGCGTGCGCGTCGACCCAGCCGGGCTCGAGCATCCGGGGCGGCCACCACTGCGCGTCGGGCACGTCGGCCCGGGGCCGGGGGTCGGCCAGCCGCACCACCGTCGGTGCGCCGACGGGCGGGTCGAGGTGTCGTACGTACACGTGGCCGGCAGGGACGGAGGCGATGACAGGGGTCACGCAGGAGCCTTTCGGGCTACCGGGCTCCGCTCGGTGCGGAACCGGCGGCGGGGTGGTCGAGGCCGCGTGGTTGGAGCCTGTCCGTCCAGACATACCCCGCAGGCCGTCGGACGAGACGCGGCGGGCCACCGGTGCGCACCCGCGCACGCATGGCGCCGCCGTGGGTACGTGCCGTGGGCGAGGGACGACACCGTCGACGACGACGCCGAGGACCCGCCCAGCGGTCGGTCGGACCGACCGCCGCTGCACGCCACCGAACCGGAGGACCACCGATGTCCGAGATCGCCGATCGCGCCGAGGCGCTGGTGCGCCATGACGACAAGGGCGGCTTCCCCGCCCAGCAGCAGGAGCCACCCGGGCTGACGACGGCGATGGAGCCGCGGCCCGACCACGGTGAGCAGACGTACGTGGGCCACGGCAAGCTCGAGGGCAAGCGAGCCCTCATCACGGGGGGTGACTCGGGCATCGGGCGCGCGGTCGCGATCGCCTTCGCCCGCGAGGGTGCCGACGTCGCCATCAGCTACCTCCCCTCGGAGCAGGCCGATGCCGAGGAGACGCTGGCCTGGGTGGAGAAGGCGGGACGGCGCGGCGCGCTGCTGCCCGGCGACCTCGTCGACCGGCAGACCTGCATGGGGGTCGTCGCCGACGCCGTGCGCGATCTGGGTGGCCTCGACATCCTCGTCAACAACGCCGGCTACCACTGGGCCCGGGGGCCTGAGGGGCTCGAGGGACTGCAGCCCGAGCACGTGGAACGGGTGCTGCGCACGAACCTGTACGCCGTCATGTGGCTCTGCCAGGCGGCCCTGCCGCACCTGGCCCCCGGGTCGTGCATCCTCAACACGACCTCGATCCAGGCCTACGACCCCTCACCCGCGCTGCTCGACTACGCCGCGACCAAGGCCGCGCTCAACAACCTCACCGTCAACCTCGCGGCATCGTTGGGGCCGAAGGGCATCCGCGTCAACGCCGTGGCGCCCGGCCCGATCTGGACCCCGCTGCAGCCGGCGACCCGGGAGGGCGACACACTGGAGACCTTCGGGGCCGACACGCCGCTGGGGCGCGCCGGGCAGCCGGGGGAGGTGGCACCCGCCTACGTCTTCCTGGCCTCACCGGCCGACGCGAGCTACGTGTCGGGCACGGTGCTGGGCGTCACCGGCGGTGGCGCGGTCTTCTGACGGCTCCCGACCGAGCGAGGGGCGGCGTCAACGGGCTGCCCATCCTGTGAGACAGGTCGAGGGCGAACATGACTCGACGTTGGGGTGACGATAACGTGACGTTGTGAACGCGGCGATCCCGCCGGCGCGCGTCCGACCCCCTGGGTGATCAGGGCCCCGGAGGACGTTCGAGGCGCCGGGGCCGGGAGCCGCGCGAGCGGGCAACGACGCCCGCCTCCGTCCACTGCCCCGTCGCCGCCCCGAAGGACTTCTCCATGCCCGTGCTCAAGCGTTCCCTCGCCGTCTCGGCCGCTGCCCTCGTCGCGCTGTCCCTGACGGCCTGCGGCGGCTCGTCGGCCGGCCAGACCGCCGCCGACAACCCGTACGACCTCCAGCAGCCGGGCACCCTTCGCGCCGGCACGCTGACCGACGCCCCGCCGAACGTGTTCCTCAAGGACGGGAAGTTCACCGGCTTCGACAACGACCTGCTGACCGCGGTCGCCGGCAAGCTCGGCCTCAAGGTCGAGTTCGTCGGCACCGAGTTCAGCTCGCTCCTCGCCCAGGTGAAGACGCGCAAGTTCGACGTCGGCTCCTCCTCGATCAGCATCACCGAGGCGCGCAAGAAGACCGTCGACTTCACGAACAAGTACGACTTCGGCTTCCTCGGCCTCGACGTGCCGAAGGGGTCGCCGATCACCTCGTTCGACCAGCTGCCCGGCAAGCGCGTCGTCGTCGTGCAGGGCACGGTGCAGGACGACTACGCCACGCGCGAGAACCTCAACCCGGTGCGCGTGCCCGACTACAACGCGGCGCTCAACCAGCTGAAGGCCGGCACGGCGGACGCCTGGATCACCCCGGCCGAGATCGGCGAGAAGACCGCCGGCGACTCCGGCGGCAAGGTGCTCGCCGTCGCCAAGCAGCTCGACCCCGGTGGCATCGCGTATGCCGTCGCACCCGGCAACGACAAGCTGCGGGCCGCGCTGGACAAGGGCATCGACGAGGTCGTCGCCGACGGCACGTGGGAGAAGCTGCAGAAGCAGTACTACCCGAGCCGCGAGATCCCCGCCGACTTCACGCCCGGCAGCGGCGCCGCGGCCGGCGCCACCTCGTCGACGACACCGTGACGGCCGACCGTTCGAGCACCCCCGGGAGGAGGGCGACGTGGACATCCTGACGACGCTGCGCGAGACGTTCTTCGACCTCGACGCCATGCGCGAGGCCCTGCCCGAGCTGGTGACGGTCGGGCTGCCCAACACGCTGATCCTGGCCCTGACCTCTGGTGTCATCGGCACCGTGCTCGGCATGGTGCTGGCGGTGTGCGGGCTCTCGCACCGGCGCTGGCTGCGTTGGCCCGCCAGGGTGTTCACCGACATCTTCCGCGGCCTGCCGGCGGCGGTGACGATCCTGCTCATCGGCGTCGGGCTCTCTCCCGTCGGTCTGCAGATCTGGGGCCCGAACCCCTACCCGCTCGGCATCCTGGCCCTCTCGCTCATCGCGAGCGCGTACATCGGGGAGATCTTCCGCTCCGGCATCCAGAGCGTCGAGGACGGCCAGCTCGAGGCGGCTCGCGCCCTCGGCTTCAGCCGGCCCTCCGGCATGCGCCTCGTGGTCATCCCGCAGGGGGTGCGCCGCGTGCTGCCCGCCCTCGTCAACCAGTTCATCGCGCTCATCAAGGAGAGCTCGCTCGTCTACTTCCTCGGGCTGCTCGCGAGCCAGCGTGACCTCTTCCGCATCGGCCAGGACGCCGCGGCGAACACGGGCAACCAGTCGGCGCTCGTGCTCGCCGGCCTGTTCTACCTCGTCGTGACCGTGCCGCTCACCCACGCCGTCAACGCGATCGACCGACGCCTGCGCGACGGACGCCGCGACGACGGCGCCGCCCACGCGCCCGACGTCGACGAGCCGTCCGGGAGCCCCGAACCCGCCCTCGCCGTGACCCAGGAGCCCCGATGACGACCGAGACGAGCCCCAGCGGGGCGAGCCCCTCCGTGACGAGTACGGGTGTGTCGGTCGCGACGCGCGACGTCCACCTCGCCTTCGGCAGCAACCAGGTGCTGCGCGGCGTGGACCTCGAGGTGTCGGCCGCGACCACGGCCTGCGTCATCGGGCCCTCCGGATCGGGCAAGTCGACCCTGCTCCGCGTCGTCAACCGCCTGCTCGAGCCCGATCGCGGCGACGTGCTCCTCGACGGGCGCAGCGTCCTGGCCGACAACCCCGACCTGCTGCGCCAGCGCGTCGGCATGGTCTTCCAGCACTTCAACCTCTTCCCGCACAAGACGGTGCGCGCCAACATCACCCTCGGGCTGACCAGGCTCAAGGGGCTGGGCAAGGACGAGGCCGCCGAGCGCGCGCTGCACCACCTCGACCGGGTGGGCCTCGCGCACAAGGCCGACGTGCGACCGGCCACCCTCTCCGGGGGGCAGCAGCAACGGGTCGCCATCGCCCGGGCGCTGGCCATGGAGCCCGAGGTGATGCTCTTCGACGAGGCCACCTCGGCCCTCGACCCCGAGCTCGTCAAGGGCGTGCTCGCGACGATGGCCGACCTCGCCGCCGAGGGGATGACGATGGTCGTCGTGACGCACGAGATGGGCTTCGCCCGTTCCGTGGCGCAGCAGGTGCTCTTCATGGACCACGGCCGCGTCGTCGAGTCCGGAGCGCCCGAGCAGCTGTTCGAGGCGCCGCGCACCGAGCGGCTCCAGCGGTTCCTCTCCCAGGTGCTCTGACCGCACCGCTGACCGCTGACCGCTGACGCTGACCGCGGGCCGCACCCGGAGCCCGGCTCAGTCCGGGCGACCCGGGTCGTCGCCCACCCCGAGGCGGATCTTGCCCTTGCTCGGACACTGCGCCACGTGCGCCTCGGCGTCACGGCGCGCCTTGTCGCGCGCCCGGCGGGCCGGCCCGGTCCAGTCACAGCTCTTGCAGTAGCCGAGGACGAACGCGCCGTCCTCCTGCGTCGAGTCCGCGCCCAGCTTCTCGAGCGTGGCCTGCAGTCGGTTGCCGTCGGCGTCCTCTACGGTCAGCTCGTGTCCACGACGCCTGAAGAACCTCGGGCCGCTGCGGGGCTTCGCCATGGGCCCATCGTCCCCTGCCGGGATGCGCGGTGCCCAGCCGGGTCTCACCGGAACGGGCCCGGTGGTAGAACGGGAGCGGCAGAAGGAGGTGCCGTGGCTCCTGGGCGCGAGCAGGCCACCGGGCGGCTGCTCGTCGACGTCGCCGGCGGTGGGACCGCACCGGCCGTGCTCGTGCGCAGCAGCTCCGACCTCGTCCCCGCCCTGGCCGCGCTCGGCGTGCGGGCGCCATGCCCAGTCGTGGTCGTCGTGGGCGGCGCCGGCGGGTTGTCACCCAGCGAGGGGCGGGCTCTGGCGCGCCTCTTCGAGGACGGCGTCGCCGCCGCCGTCGAGCAGGTGGGCGCCGCGGCCGTCGACGGAGGCACGGCCGCGGGCATCATGGCGGCGCTCGGCGAGGCGCGCGCACGCCGCGGCTCGGACTTCCCGCTCGTCGGCGTCGCGGCCGAGGGCACCGTGCGCGCATCCCGCCTGCACCCGGCGTCGCACGCCGCCGAGCTCGAGCCGCACCACTCGGGCTTCCTCCTGGTGCCGGGCAGCGACTGGGGCGACGAGGCGGCGTGGATCGCGCAGGCCGCGACGGCCCTCGCCGGCGGCGCACCCTCGGTCACCGTGGTCGTCAACGGCGGCGACGTCGCCCTCGACGACGCGCGGCACAGCCTCGCGGCGGGCCGGCCGGTGCTCGCCGTCCGCGGCACGGGGCGTGCGGCGGACGAGCTCGCGTCCGCGGTACGGGGTGAGCCCGCCGACGCCCGGGCCGAGGAGCTGGCCCGCTCGGGCCGCGTCACGACCGTCGACGCCGACGACCCCGCGGCCGTGTGCCGCGTGCTCGTCGCGATGCTCCGTGCGGTGCACTCGGACGCCGCGGACGACGACGCGACGGGATGACGCCCCGACCGGTCCGAAGCGGGTCTGCCCGACCCTCCGTCGCACTACCCTGTGAGAGCAGGGGCAGGGAGGGGGCGAAGCATGGACGACACGTCGTGGGCAGTGCGCATCGCCCGCGAGGCTGACGAGTTCGACTGGGCGACGGTCGATTCCATCGCCATCGAGTATGCCGACACGCTGCGGTCGGATGACCGCCTCGCCACCCGGGGCGAGTACGAGCCGGTGCTGCAGCTGCTGCGCAGCAGCCGCCGCCACGTCGCGCTGACGCGGGTCGTGGACGCGCTGCTGAGCCAGGGCGTCACGGACGCCCTCGTGCTCCGGCACTACGCGCAGGCCCTCATCGAGCAGGGCTTCCCGGCGGCGGCGCAGCTGGCGCTCGACGCCCTCGTCGACGACGAGCGGGCCTCGGCCGAGGAGCGCGTCGAGGGTCGAGGACTCCTCGGGCGCTCGCTCAAGGAGCTCCACCTCCGCACGGTCGACCCGGCTCGGCGCGCCGACTACCTGCGGAGTGCGCTCGCCACCTACCTGCAGTCCTATCGCGAGGCTCCCGGCGCGCGCTTCTGGAGCGGCATCAACGCGGTGGCCCTGCTCGTGCGGGCGGCCCGGGAGGAGGTGCCGGTGGCCGACCTGGTCGGGCCGGGGGAGTCGGTCCGGTCCCTCGCCACCGAGCTGCTCGCCGTGACGCGGACCCGGCCACTCGACGACGGGTGGGCGCGCGCCACGGCTGTGGAGGCATACGTCGCGCTCGGTGAGGCGCACCGCGCGGAGGAACAGCTCGAGGCGCTGCTCGCGCTCGCGCGCCCCGACGCCTTCGCCCTCAACTCCCTCCTGCGGCAGCTGACCGACATCTGGCTGCTCGACACGACGACGCCTCCGGGCTCGAGCCTGCTGCCGCTGCTGCGGTCCGAGCTGCTGCGCAAGAGCGGCGGCGTCGTGTCGGTCGCGCCCGAGGACGTCGGCGCCGAACGCCTCGAGCGGCTGTCGCACTCCGGCCTGGAGAAGGTGCTGGGCACCGATCGGTACGTCACGCTCAGCTGGTACGTCAAGGGCCTGGCGCGGTGCCGCGCCGTCGCACGCATCGAGACGCCGGACGAGGACGGCCTAGGCACCGGCTTCCTCGTGCGCGGGTCCGACCTGCACCCGAGCCTGCCGCCCGTGGTGCTCATGACGAACGGCCACGTCGTGCCGGAGGCGATCGAGGCGGAGGAGGCGGTCGTGGCGTTCCATGCCGCGGATGCCGAGCGCGGTGGCCCCCAGCGCTTCGGCGTCGTGCGCCAGTGGTTCTACGACGGGTCGCAGGCGCCGCACCTCGACACGACGCTGCTCGAGCTCGACGGCCTGCCGGCGGACACCGAGCCGGTGCCCCTGGCGACACGGATGCCGCGCCTCGGGTCGCAGGCGACGCCACGCGCCTACGTCATCGGCCACCCGCGCGGGCTCGAGCAGCCGCAGTTCTCCCTGCAGGACAACCGGATTCTCGGGTTCGACGACCGGCTGCTGCACTACCGGTCGCCGACCGAGCCGGGCAGCTCGGGGAGCCCCGTCTTCGACAGCCACTGGGACCTCATCGGGCTGCACCACGCGGGGTCGGCGACGATGGCACGCCTCGACGGGCAGGGCGGTGTCTACGCCGCCAACGAGGGCATCCGCGTCACGGCGGTCGTCGCGGCGCTGGCCGCGCGGTGGCCCCTCGGCTCGACCTAGGCGCCGGCGGCCCCACCCGGACCTCCGCGACACACGCCGCGGCGTGGGTTGCCCCGGGCGCCATCGGGGTACAGGGTGGGGGTGTCCGACCTCGGTCGGTGCGGTGACGGGCTGTCGCGACGGGCGACGGCCGCGGTGACGAGGAGGAACCGGTGGTCGATCCGAAGGCGACGTTCCTGTCGTGGCCCGTGGTGCGGCAGGTCCGCAGCGGCGACTTCCTCGGCCGCGGCCCCGCGGTGACCTCCAGGGCGACCCGCGAGATGGCGCCGCGCACCGCGACCGCCGACCGCGTCGTCCAGAGCGTGTGTCCCTACTGCGCCGTCGGGTGCGGGCAGCGTGTCTTCGTCAAGGACGAGCGCGTCGTGCAGATCGAGGGAGACCCCGACTCGCCAGTGTCGCGAGGGCGTCTCTGCCCCAAGGGGTCCGCGAGCGAGCAGCTCGTCAACAACCCGGGGCGCCAGCGCCGGGTGCTCTACCGCCGCCCCGGAGGCACCGACTGGGAGAGCCTCTCGCTCGAGAACGCCGTCGAGATGGTCGCCCAACGCTTCGTGGCGAGCCGCCGGCACGGCTGGCAGGACCACGACGAGCACGGGCGTCCGCTCCGGCGGACGATGGGCATCGCCTCGCTCGGCGGCGCCACGCTCGACAACGAGGAGAACTACCTCATCAAGAAGCTCTTCACCGCGGCGGGCGCGGTGCAGATCGAGAACCAGGCGCGTGTTTGACACTCTTCCACGGTCCCCAGTCTGGGGTCCTCGTTCGGGCGCGGTGGCGCCACGCAGTACGTGCAGGACCTGTCCAACGCCGACTGCATCGTCATCCAGGGCAGCAACATGGCCGAGTGCCACCCGGTCGCCTACCAGTGGGTGACGGAGGCGCGGCTCAAGGGCGCGCGGGTCATCCACGTCGACCCGCGCTTCACGCGGACCTCGGCGACGGCTGACAAGCACATCCCGATCCGGGCGGGCAGCGACGTCGTGCTGCTCGGTGCGCTCATCAAGTACATCCTCGACAACGAGCTCTACTTCAAGGAGTACGTCGTCGCGTACACCAACGCGGCGACGCTCGTCAGCGAGGACTTCCAGGACACCGAGGACCTCGACGGGCTCTTCTCCGGCTACGACGACGCCAAGGGCAGCTACTCGCAGGAGACGTGGGCCTACGCCAGCGCCGACGGCCCGGGTGACGAGTCGCCCGGCACCATCGGCGGTCCCGCCGCCTCCCACGAGCACGGCGAGGACAAGTCCGAGCGTGCCGCGGGTGACGAGCACGGCTCCGGCGGCCCGGCGCTCGAGCACGCCCGCGTGCTGCGCGACGAGACGCTGCAGGACCCGCGCACGGTCTTCCAGATCCTCAGGAGGCACTACGCGCGCTACACCCCGGAGATGGTCGCCGACACGTGCGGCGTCAGCGTCGACGACTTCGCCTACCTCGCTCGCTCGGTGACGGAGAACAGCGGCCGCGAGCGCACCACGGCGTTCGTCTACGCGGTCGGCTGGACGCAGCACACCCTGGGCGCCCAGTTCATCCGCACCGCGGCGATCGTCCAGCTGCTGCTCGGCAACATGGGCCGTCCCGGCGGCGGCATCATGGCGCTGCGCGGCCACGCGAGCATCCAGGGCTCGACCGACATCCCGACCCTCTACAACATCCTGCCCGGCTACCTCGCGATGCCGGTCGCCGGCCTCCACGACACGTGGGACGACTACGTGTCGGCCATCGGCAACAAGGAGCAGAAGGGCTTCTGGGCCAACGCGGACACGTATGCCGTCAGCCTGCTCAAGGCGTGGTGGGGCAAGGCCGCGACCGCCGAGAACGACTGGTGCTTCGACTACCTGCCCCGCCTCACCGGTGCGCACGGCACGTACCAGACGACGATGGCGATGCTCGACGACGAGGTCGAGGGCTACTTCCTGCTCGGGCAGAACCCCGCCGTCGGCTCGGCCCACGGCCGCATGCAGCGCCAGGCGATGTCGCACCTCAAGTGGCTCGTCGTCCGCGACTTCAACATGATCGAGTCGGCCACCTTCTGGAAGGACGGTCCGGAGATCGCGTCGGGCGAGCTGACGACGGAGGACATCCAGACCGAGGTCTTCTTCCTCCCGGCCGCCGCCCACACCGAGAAGAGCGGCTCCTTCACGCAGACGCAGCGGATGCTCCAGTGGCACCACCAGGCCGTGCAGCCCGAGGGCGACTGCCGCAGCGAGCTGCAGTTCTTCTACGAGCTCGGGCTCCGGGTCCGCGAGCTGCTCGCCGACTCGACCGACCCCCGCGACCGGCCGCTGCTCGACCTCACGTGGGACTACCCGACCGACGAGCACGGCGACCCGGACGCCGAGGCCGTGCTGGCCGAGATCAACGGCCGGCACCTCACCGGCGACCAGGCCGGCGAACCGCTGTCGTCCTACACCCAGATGAAGGCCGACGGCTCGACCGACGGCGGCTGCTGGATCTACACCGGCGTCTATGCCGACGGCGTCAACCACGCCGCCGACCGCCGCCCCGGCCGGGAGCAGGACCTGACGGCCCTCGACTGGGGCTGGGCGTGGCCGGCGAACCGCCGCATCCTCTACAACCGCGCGTCCGCCGACCCCGAGGGCAACCCGTGGAGCGAGCGCAAGCGCTACGTGTGGTGGGACGCCGAGCAGGGCCGGTGGACCGGTCACGACGTGCCGGACTTCGTCGCCGACAAGGCGCCGTCCTACCGGCCCGCGCCGGGCACCGGGGGGCCGGACGGCCTCGCCGGCGACGACCCGTTCGTCATGCAGGCGGACGGCAAGGGCTGGCTCTACGCGCCGAAGGGGATGCTCGACGGCCCGTTGCCGACGCACTACGAGCCGCAGGAGTCCCCGGTCCGCAACCCGCTCTACGCGCAGCAGTCCAACCCGTCGCGCAAGGTCTTCCCCCGCAAGGACAACCTGTGGAGCCCGAGCGGCGACGCACCCGGCGCGGACGTCTACCCCTACGTCTTCACGACGTACCGCCTCACCGAGCACCACACGGCCGGCGGCATGAGCCGGTGGCTGCCCTACCTCTCCGAGCTCCAGCCGGAGTTCTTCTGCGAGGTCTCGCCGGAGCTCGCGGCCGAGCGCGGGCTCGAGAACGGTGGCTGGGCGACGATCGTGTCGGCCCGCGCCGCCGTCGAGGCGCGCGTCATGGTGACCGAGCGCCTGACGCCGCTCGTCGTCCAGGGCCGCACGATCCACCAGGTCGGGCTGCCCTACCACTGGGGTGTCGGCCGTGACGCCGTCGTCAGCGGTGACGCGGCGAACGACCTGCTCGGCGTCGCCCTCGACCCGAACGTGCAGATCCAGGAGAGCAAGGCCGGCTCGTGCGACATCGTGCCGGGCCGGCGTCCGGCGGGCGAGGCGCTGCTGCGGCTCGTCGAGGAGTACCAGTCACGCGCCGGCAGCACCGTGATGACGAGCAACGAGCTGCGCACCGGTCACCCGGAGTCCACCCCCGACACGAGAGGAGGCTGACCGTTGGGATTCTGGCGCAACCAGCTCTCCGGCCCCACCGACCCCGCGAGCGACGCCGCCTGGGACGTCGTCGAGCCCCGCAAGGGCTTCTTCACCGACACCTCGATCTGCATCGGCTGCAAGGCGTGCGAGGTGGCCTGCAAGGAGTGGAACGGCGTGCCCGAGGACGGGCTCGACCTGCTGAGCCAGTCCTACGACAACACCGGCGCGCTCGGTGCCAGCACGTGGCGCCACGTCGCCTTCGTCGAGCAGACGAGCGATCGCATCGAGCAGGCGCGCGAGTCGGGCCGCAAGCTCGTCTCACTCGGTATGCCGTCGGTGCGCTCCGGTGGGGAGCCGCAGTCCGCGCCCGGTGACCTGCTCCAGGACACCGCGACGGGGCCCGGCCCCGTCGACACCGCGCTGCCCGACGTGCGCTGGCTGATGGCGTCCGACGTGTGCAAGCACTGCACCCACGCCGCCTGCCTCGACGTCTGCCCCACCGGCGCGTTGTTCCGCACCGAGTTCGGCACGGTCGTCGTGCAGGACGACGTGTGCAACGGCTGCGGCTACTGCGTGGCCGCCTGCCCGTTCGGCGTCATCGAACGGCGCCGGGGCGACGAGGGGCACGAGCAGACCGGCCAGTCGCACGGCATCAGCATCAAGGGCGCCGGGGGAGCGGGCGACACGACGAAGGGCTCGCACCAGAACGCGCCGTCGCACGCCGCGAGCAACGGCGAGGTCAAGAACGTCGGCATCGCCCAGAAGTGCACGCTCTGCTACGACCGCCTCGGTGCGGGGCAGACGCCGGCGTGCGCCCAGGCCTGCCCGACGACGTCGATCAAGTTCGGCGACCTCGACGAGATGCGCGCCACGGCGCGCGCCCGGGTCGCGCAGCTGCACGAGCAGGGTTTCCCGGAGGCGCGCCTCTACGGTGTCGACGACAACGACGGCGTCGGCGGCACGGGCTCGACGTTCCTGCTGCTCGACGAGCCGGAGGTCTACGGCCTGCCGCCCGACCCCCGCGTCACGACGGCCGACCTGCCCGACATGTTCCGCAAGGCCGGCTACGCGGGGCTCACCATGCTCGCGATGGCCGCCGCCTCCTTCGTGGGGAGGCGCACGTGACGACCAACCCGTTCGACGCCGATCGTCCACCGGACCTCGGCCGCCGCCGCGGCAAGGGGGGCAAGGGGGGCAAGGGCGGCAAGGGCTCCGGCGGTCGCCGCGACGAGTCGATCATGGTGCCCGACGTCAGCTTCGACAGCTACTACGGGCGCCACATCGTCAAGCCCGCGCCGTGGGAGAAGGAGGTGGCGGCCTACCTCTTCCTCGGTGGCGTCGCCGCCGGCTCGGCGCTGCTCGGTGCCGGCGGCGCCGCTCGCGGCTACCCCGCCCTGCAGCGCGTGGGGCGCATCGGCGCCGTCACCGGAGCCGCGCTCGGGGGCGCCGCCCTCGCCAAGGACCTCGGCAAGCCGAGCCGTGCCCTCAACATGATGCGCACCATCAAGCTCACGTCGCCGATGTCGGTCGGCTCGTGGATCCTCACGGCGTTCGGCAGCTTCGCGGGCGCAGCCCTCGCGGCCGAGGTGGGTCGCCCGCTCCTCGAGCGCCGTTCCGGCTCGACGAGATCCGGCAGCCGTCTCGTGTCGATGGCGTCGAAGGCACTGCAGCTCGCCGACGGGCCTGCCACGGTCGGCTCCGCCTTCTTCGCCCCGCCGCTGGCGGCGTACACCGCGGTGCTGCTCGCCGACACGGCGACGCCGACGTGGCACGAGTCCTACCGCGAGCTGCCGTTCGTCTTCGTCAGCTCCGCCAACCTCGCCGCCTCGGGCCTCGCCCTGATGGCCGTGCCCACCCGGGAGAACGGCCCGGCCCGCAAGCTGGCTGCGGTCAGCGCGGTCGCCGAGCTCGTCATGTTCGAGCGCCTGCAGGAGCAGCTGGGCGAGACGCTCGCCGAGCCGCTGCGCACGGGCAAGGCGGGCCGACTGCTCAAGGCCAGCCGCGCGCTGACGGTCGGCGGCGCCCTCGGCGCCGCGGTGCTGGGCGGCAACAGGCTCGCGGCCGCGGTCAGCGGGGCCGCCCTGATGGCCGCCTCCGCCTGCACCCGCTTCGGCGTCTTCGAGGCCGGCATGGTCTCGGCGATCGACCCGAAGTACACGGTCGAGCCCCAGCGGGAGCGCCTCGAGAAGCGCCGCGCCGCGGGCATCGTCGACGACTCCATCACCACCGCCCACTGACACCACCGCCCACTGACACCACCGCCCACTGACACCGACGACAGGGGAAGTCCATGACCAGCAGTGCCGTTCCCGAACGCACGACCGATCGGCCGGTGGCCAACCGCTGGGTCATCCTCGTCGCCGGCGTCCTCGTCCAGCTCGCCATCGGTGCCGTCTACGCCTGGAGCGTCTTCGCCAAGGCCATGCAGAGCGACGAGGCGTTCGGGTGGTCCAAGGCCCAGGCGGCGGTGCCCTTCGAGCTCGCCATCGGCATGATCTTCATCGGCAGCTACATCGGCGGGCGCATCCAGGACCGGCGTGGCCCGCGGGTCGTGGCGCTGACCGGCGGCATCGTCTACAGCATCGGCGTCATGATCGCCTCGTTCGCCGACGCGGACCGCTTCTGGATCCTCCTGCTCGGCTACGGCGTGCTCGGTGGGTTCGGGCTCGGCATGGCCTACATCGTGCCGATCGCCATGCTGCAGAAGTGGTTTCCCGACAAGCCGGGGCTCATCACCGGGATCGCCGTGGCGGGCTTCGGCTTCGGTGCCGTCATCACCGCGCCGCTCGGCCAGCGGCTCATCGCCGGCGACCCGTCGATGCCGACGAAGGCGTTCCTCCCGCTCGGCATCGGCTACCTCGTCGCCGTCGTCATCGGCGCCGTGCTCTTCCGCAACCCGCCCGAGGGCTACCGCCCGCCCGGCATGGGCGACGCGGCGGCCCCCACCGCGGTGGCAGCCACCGGCGGGGCGGCGCCGGACGCCGACTTCACGGCGTCCGAGGCGCTGGGCACCCGGCAGTGGTACGTCCTCACGGCGATCCTGACGCTCAGCGTCACGGCCGGCATCTCGCTCATCTCCGTCGCGGCAGGCAGCGCGAGCGACGTCGCGGGCTACTCGGCGGCCGCGGCAGCGAGCCTCGTCGGCGTCCTCGGCCTCTTCAACGGCGGCGGCCGCATCCTCTGGGGCTGGCTGTCCGACCGCATCGGCAAGATGCCGGCCTTCATGGGCATCCTCGGCATCCAGGGGGTCTGCCTCCTGCTCATCCCGCACGTGTCGTCGCCGGCGCTCTTCGCGGTGCTCGCCGCGCTCGTCTACCTCTGCTACGGCGGCGCCTTCGGCACGATGCCCTCGACGGCCGGGCGCTTCTTCGGCGTGCGCCACGCCGGCGCGATCTACGGCCTCATGCTCATCGGCTGGAGCGTCGGCGGCGTCGTGGGCCCGCTCCTCATCTCCTCGCTCATCGGCGAGGACAAGGCCTACACGCTGGGCTTCACCGTCGTCGGCATCATCGCCCTCGTCGGCATGGCCCTGCCGCTGCTCACGAAGAAGCCGGCGCCGCGCGCCGCCCGGTCCGCCGAGACGGAGGCGGCAGCCCGCCGCTGAGGGCGCCGTTCGAGGGCGCTCAGCGCACCTCGACGGCGTGCTCGCCGCGAGGCACGATCTCGCCGACGACGGGCGCGCCCGGCACCTCTCCGACGACGAGCAGCCCACCGCTCGTCTGCGCGTCCGCGAGCAGGATCAGCTCCTCCTCGTCGACGGAGGCGCGCAGGTGCGGTCGCACCCAGTCGAGGTTGCGCCGGCTGCCGCCGGGCACGAAACCGTCTCGCAGCGACTGACGGGCACCGTCGAGGTAGGGCACGGCCGCGGCGTCGACGACCGCGGTGACGCCCGAGGCGCGGGCCATCTTGTAGAGGTGGCCGAGCAGGCCGAAGCCGGTGACGTCCGTGGCCGCCCGCACGCCGGCCTCGAGGGCCGCCGCGCAGGCCCGGTCGTTGAGCGCCACCATCGAGGCGACCGCCTCCTCGAAGACCTCGCCCGTCGCCTTGTGCCGGTTGTTGAGCACGCCGACACCGAGCGGCTTGGTCAGGCTGATGGGCAGCCCGGCCACGGCGGCATCGTTGCGCAGCAACCGATCCGGATCGGCCAGGCCGGTGACGGCCATGCCGTACTTCGGCTCCGGGTCGTCGATGCTGTGCCCGCCGGCCACGGGGCACTGCGCCTGGCGGGCGACGTCGAGGCCGCCACGCAGCACCTCCGAGGCGAGCTCGAGCGGCAGCACGTCGCGCGGCCACCCGAGCAGGTTGACCGCGATCACCGGGCGCCCGCCCATGGCGTAGATGTCCGACAGGGCGTTGGCCGCCGCGATGCGCCCCCAGTCGTACGCGTCGTCGACCACGGGCGTGAAGAAGTCGGCCGTGGCGAGCACGGCCACGCCGCCGTCGATGCGCACCGCGGCGGCGTCGTCGCCGTCGTCGAGGCCCACGAGCAGCTCGGGCGAGGGCACGCCGACGAGACCGCGCACCATGGCCTCGAGCTCCCCGGCCGGGATCTTGCAGGCGCAGCCGCCGCCGTGCGCGAACTGCGTGAGCCGCGGGGCCGCCCCGCGTGGCGTGGTCGTCGTCTCCATGCCGCGACTGTATGCCGACGGCTC
>NZ_BAABIW010000018.1:0-297312 GCF_039542985.1 Terrabacter aeriphilus | reverse complement strand
TGCCCGCCCTCACCGCCTGACCACCATCAAGAATCACGCAGCGCTACACCACCACAAGGGACTTGACCGGTCGCAGTCGTAACGAGTGCTCCGGGTTTTGGAAGTGACGTTGCGTCCAAGGCCGACAAGTCTGGCCCTGTGGAACTGCTGCTGAACGCAAGAAAGGCCTGCCTCGCCGGCTCCGCCCGTCACAAGGACGAGAGGAGCCGGCACCAGTTGGTCAAGCGGTGGGTTCTTGCGGATCGGCCGGCGCGAGGGCCCGATACACCGACGCCCGACTCACGCCCACCACGCGAGCGATGGAGGCGACGTCGTGTTGGCGGCTGTCGTACATGATCCGCTCGACCTCCAGCTTCTCGGGCGTCCAGACCGTCGGTCGACCACCTGTGCGACCACGAGTGCGGGCCGCTGCCAGGCCGGCCAAGGTCCGCTCGCGGATCAGGTCACGCTCGAACTCGGCCAAGGCGCCGAACACGTGGAAGATGAGCTTCCCGCCTGGCGTGGAGGTGTCGATGCTCTCGGTGAGGCTACGAAAAGCCACGCCCCGGCTTTCGAGCGTCTGCACCGCGTCGATGAGGTGCCGCATGCTGCGACCCAGACGGTCGAGCCTCCACACCACCACGGTGTCTCCTGGCCGAAGCTGATCGAGCATCACGTCCAGCGCCGGCCGGTGCTCGAGCTTTCCCGAGGCCTTGTCGGTGAAGATGCGTTGACAGCCAGCGGCCTGGAGAGCATCGCGCTGCAAGGCCGCGTCCTGCTCGAGCGTCGATACGCGGGCGTAGCCGACCAGGTAGCCAGGGTGATCGCCTCAGTACTCATGGGTGTGCCTCCTTCTGAGACGTTGTTTGTGGACATGGGAAAAGGACAGCCGCCCCCGCCTCGTCGGAGGTGGGGGCGGCTGGGTGTTCAGAAGCGCTCGTTACTGCACCACTTCGTGAATGAGCCCGCTTCCACCACACTTGCGCCATGGTGAGGAATAACGGCATGGACGGCGTGCGCTCGTACGTCATGGAGGTCCCCCACTACGGCTCTCAGTTCGTCGAGGGCTTGAGCCCCACGGGACAGGTAGCAGGTCGCGCAACCGGCTTCTTCGTGAAGAATCGCCAAGGTCGCACGTTT
Organism: Terrabacter aeriphilus; assembly: GCF_039542985.1. Classification (NCBI taxonomy): domain Bacteria; kingdom Bacillati; phylum Actinomycetota; class Actinomycetes; order Micrococcales; family Intrasporangiaceae; genus Terrabacter; species Terrabacter aeriphilus. Next base: position 296,193 of record NZ_BAABIW010000018.1, on the reverse strand, counting down.
CTCATCACTAACCGCCATGTCGTGACCGGCGGAGAACGATCGGATGACGACCAACCGGGGCCTGGTGTCGTGTCGGCCCTTCGATGCACGGTCCCAATGCAGCACGAGAGAGCGGGCTTTCATCAGCAATTCGTTGTCGAGCTTGGCGACCTCGACGGACAGCCCGTCTGGCTGGAACACCCAACTTTGGGACGTACGGTAGACGTCGTCGCGGTGCCCTTGGATTGGGGAGCAGACGAGGGACATGTGGACTTGGTGTCCTACCCCCTCAAGTCAGATGTGGCGCGCCTCGATGTGACTGGGACGGTGTATGTAATTGCTTTCCGCTGGGATTCGATCCGCTGGAGGAAAGTGTTTTCGGGGTGTGGACGAGGGGTACCATCGCCTGGCCTCCAAGCTTTGATTGGAGAGATATGCCGTGCATCCTGGTCGACTGCCGCACCAGGAAGGGGCAGTCGGGTTCGCCTGTCGTTTTCTTCGCTGATTCCCAAACTGAGTACACCGCGGTCGACGGTCGGCGTGCCCGCGGTCCCGCTTGGAACTTGGTGGGCGTGTACAGCGGGCGGATCCGGGATGACAGTGACGTGGGAATCGTCTGGGAGCGTACGGCGCTCGAGGAGGTGGTAGAGCGCGGCACGCGACCCGATGTGTGGGTGGCACCCCTTGAGGAGCGGGAGGGCATCGAGACGGATTACTGGCTTCGCACTGTGGAGTGAGTCCAGCAACCGGTCGCTCGGGTGTCCATCGGACAGGTCAACGAGACGCATGAGGTCCGTCGCGGCCGGTCTCTCAGTGACCTTTGCGCCTGGGGAGGCCCCTTCTTCTGTTCACTTCCTGGATGCGCTTGCGAATCTGGTCTTGCTCGCTGCCGTACTTGAGGGCCAGCGCATGCTCAAACATTTGAGCGCCGTCAAGGACGTCCTTCGCCTCGATCTTCCCGGGATGGCTGCCCTCGTTTCCGATCCACTTGACCGCCATCAACGCCTCAGCGATATCGGGACGGCCAACTTCTAGCCTTGTGATGCGCTCATGAGTTGTGAGTCTCTTCCGCTTCTTGCCGGTGGTGTACCGAGGTATCTTGAGCGCCGTCAGAAGCTCCTCAGTTGCGAGGCGGAGCCGGTTGGCGGCCGCGGCGGGATCGACCCAAACGAGCGCGCCCGCTGCCGTGACAGAGTTCATGACCGACTCAGGGACACCCTTGGGGCAGATCAGCAACTGCAGGGGCGGTTGGGCGTACCGCAGCTTGTACGCGTCGTAGTAAGACCCATAGTCCTCGGTGACATTCACGATGACGTCGTAATCCACACACCAGTCGCCGGCAACGGCCACTCGTTCGTGGCAGCTCGCGCATCGGAGCCAGCCCGCGAAGGTCCCGTCGAGCGACATCGGATCCTCGCTCACTATGAACGTCTTCCGCGCCGAGGCACTCCGCTCATGCCTTGGCACGCCGTCCTCCTGTGGGACGAGACGCCCTGCGGAGCATGTCGGACACGGCACTGTTGGCCACTGCTGCGCCGGAAACCACTTGGTGAAGGGTGCTAGTACGTGTGGCACAGGTAGAGATTAAGGCGTTGTACGTCCAAACTGGGCACGGCAGCCGTCAAGCCAGAACGCCTTCGCGCCAGCGCGCTCACCCCCGCCACACAGCGCTTAGTCTCCTTGGTCATATAGGTCCTCGTACTCGGAGCCGTAATCCCAACTCCTTGGAGGGGTACTTGCGTTGCGGCTGTTCGATCTCGAGAGGACGTCTACGACGCCTTCGACGGCCCGGACGCAAACGATGACGACGTCGGCGAGGTCGCGGACGGCCCGTAGGCCCACGGTCGCAGTTTCGGGCTCCTGTTCTCGGAGCTTGGCGTAGGCCACGACGACAAGGGTCGCGGCCGCGGCAACAGACAGGACGATGAGCATGGTTCTTTTCTCCTCTAAGCCTCGGCAGGAGACCCGCGGACGGGCGGCGAGCCTCCTGCGATTGGGCGGCGTGGTCAGTGCCGGGCGCGGCTGCGCTTGGCGTGGGCCTGGGCCTGCTGCGCGGCCCGTCGTTCGGCCCGGTTGCGTGGAACGAGCCCATCAACCCACACACCGGGTGCCTTCGACTCCGCCGCTGCCCAGCCCTCCTCCGTAAAAGCGGGCTCGGACGCTGCCGCGAAAGGCGTCGACGGGGCCGGACGTGACGCCGAGCCTCTGAACGGTGCGCTGAGGCGCAGTCCAGTCAAAAGGTCCGCGAGCAGGCTCGGAGCGAGAACCAGCGGCAGAAGGAACAGCTCCAAGGCCCAGCGCATCCAAGACGCGCTGACGAGTCGACTCAGGAGCCGGTGCAGGACGGTGGTCTGGCTGACCGGCCGGACCAGGCCAGCGACAGCGGCCACGCCGCGCACGACGCTCTGGGTGACCGGGTGAGCGACGACCGCGACGATGACCCGGCGGACGACCGTGCCGGCGTTGGCGAGGCCGGTGGCGACGCGGATACCGGTCGGACCGCACTTCCCTAGAAGCGAACGGGTCTGCTGCCACAGGGCACTCGCACCCGCAGCGATCTTGGACGCAACGAACCGTCCGACCCGGACCGCTGCGTTCCAGACGGCGGGGATGCTGAATACCGCGGCCGCGGCGGTGACCGGCCCGACGGACCTAAGGAGCTCACCGAGGCTGACGAGTCGTGCGCTGAGGCGCCGGACGGTGGGGTTGCCACCCAGTGCCGACAGCAAGGTGCGGGCCTGTCGGAGGACCCAGCCGGCAGCGCCCCGCGGGAGGGCGAGGACGGCGTCGAGGGCAGCCCGGGCGGCCCGTCGGAGGCGGAGCAGCAGCGCGAACCGTTCCTGCTGTGGTGGAGTCGGGACGGCGTACAGCCGTCCGTCCATGGTTGCGGTGAACATGGTGAATCTCCTTCTGGTTGAAGCCCAGGGGCGCGGCTGCCTCCGGGCATGACGAAGGCCCGCTGCGTCGTGCGGCAGGCCTTGGGGGAGGGGTGCGTCGGCGGTCAGGGTCGTTCGGGTCGGATGCCTTCGTCGAGCATCAGGGTGAGCAGCTGGGCGAACCGGTAGTCCGGGTCGCAGCGCAGTGCCCGATCGAGAGCCACTCGGGCGAGCGCGCCGTCACCGTGCCACCACGAGCACGTCGCCAGCACGGTCAGCGCCGCTGCAGCGTGCTCGTCGGGCGCGTGCTGGCACAAGGCGATGAGCCTGGCCTTGACGTTGCCGACGCTGAGCTCCGCTTCCTCCGGTCCGAAGGCTGCGCGAACGGCGGCGATGCGGCGCACCAGTGCCTGGGTGTCGGCTGGCAGCGCCTCGAAGTGGAGGCTGTCCGGGATGAGCAGCCAGGTGATGCCGTCCCGCGTATGGACCCCCGGAGGGACTGCAGGGCGACGGCGGCGTCTGAGGGCTGATCGGCCCTGGCATGGTGGTGAGAAGCCGGGCCCACGCGTGGGCAAGTCGGTCTCGGGCTGCGCTGTCCGTCAGGGCCGTTCCCTCTTGCCGTCCCCGCCGCAGCAGCTCCGCGACCTCACCGGCGGCCGGGCCGGGCTCGACCTGGTCTGCCAAGGCCTGCCGGTCCGAGAGGGGGGCGCTGCCTATGCCGATGAACTCCGCGACTGCCGAGGAGACTCCAGTGGCCGCCGGTAGTTGTGTTCCCTCGGGTGGGCAGCAGGACGGGCGGTCACAGTCGAGGGAGCGCCAGCGCCCGCCGTGGACGACGATTCGGTCACGGACCGAAACGTCGCGAGCGACGAGTCGGTCGCTGAGGGCGTCGACGAGGGCCCGGCTCTGCGCCGGGGTGTCCTCGTAGCCGACGAGCACGGCAGCCTCAGCTGCGTCCTTGTGCAGGTGCCGGACAAGTGCTTCGGCCACCTCCTCGACGCGATCCAGGTCCGGGAGGTCCATCCGTTGGGTGAGCCCGATCTTGTTGTCGCGGATGGCCACGACGACGACGGACTGCCGTGGCGCGAAGCCGAGCAGGTGTGGGATGACGGCGAGCAGCTCGGCGGGGCTGCGCAGGGTGACTGGTGGTGCGGTCATGGGCCTTCCTTTCGATGGGGCCCGGGCGAAGTCCGGGCATGCGAAAGGGCCCGCCACCGAATGTGACGAGCCCTTCGTGAACTCGTGTGAGGGGGTTTCTCCAGTCCGTCTGGACGTGGTTATCCCTGTGCCTCGTGGTGCTATTGTAGCATCGAATTGCATTGCGGCCCAAGGCTTTCGATCTATTCGCCGCGTGGTGAGCCGAGCCGTCGCAGCTGCGGGACCTGAGGGAGTGGTTGAGACCCTGGGCCGCCGTGAGCGATCCCGGGACTCCTGAGCTGCAGCCACGCAAGGGGTCCGGCTGGGCGTGGTTCAACGCTTCTGCCTTCACGCCCAGGATGAAGCGTCACAAGGTGAACAACAAAGAACTCCTCCTGCGGAGGACCTTTTTCTGTCGTTCACCTTACGAACGACGACCCGGCTCGACTGGACGAGTTCCTGTCATGGCTTCGCGTCACAGGGGGGCTGCGGGCTCTGGCGCGCCCAACCGCGGCGAGAGTTGCATGGGATAGATGATCCTCCACCCAGACGTTCAAGTGATCCGCGATGAGTATCTGATGCCCTACGTCGGTGGCACCCGGAAGTTGTACACGTACTACCTCGATCGCTACCTCGAGTGGTGCGCGCTCCAGGCGTACGAGCCTCTGGCCGTCACCCGCGCACATGTCGAGCGTTACGTCCACCACCTCCACATCGAACTGGGCATGCGCCCCTCGAGCGTGGCCACGGCCCTGTGCCCGGTCCGTGGGTTCTACCGCTTCGGGTACCACGAAGGCGCCATTGACCGAGATCCCGCCGTGCACGCGCGAAGGCCCCGCTACTACTACCGGCCCAGTGACACCCTGGGGCTCGACCGGAGTCAACTGACTGCTTTCCTAGCGGCGGGAACCGCCATGGGCGGACGCTATTACGCCGCCGCCTTCCTGCTCGGGTGCATGGCCCTACGCGCCAGCGAAGCCTGCTCCCTGGAGGTTGGGGACTACCAGCAGACGGTCCGCGGGCCCCGGGTCCTTGAGTTCATAGGCAAGGCCGGTTTGCCTGCCCAAATGCCGCTTCCGGTACCAGTGCTTCGTGCTCTGGATGCCGCTGTGGGCGACCGTACCGACGGCTCGATCTTGCTTCGCCTTGATGGCTTGCCGCTGGGCCGATCAGGCTTGAACACCATCGTGCACACGATAGGGCGGCGGGCGGGCATCGACCTCCCTTTCAACTCCCACGTCCTCCGGCACAGCGCCATCACCAACGCGCTGGAGGCAGGCGCGTCGCTCAGAAAGGTCATGGACCTGGCCCGGCACAGCGAGCCACGCACCACCATGCGCTACGACCGAAACCGCACTCAGCTGGACGAACACGCCGTTCATGCCCTCGTTTCCTTCGTGGTTCCGACTGTGACCAATGTTTGCCCAGTGAACGGGCCGTAACTGCAGGCGGCTGGAGGCGGGCTCGCCCGCAAGCTTCAGACAACAGCCCGCGGGCCATGACTCCCCGAGGGACAACCACGGTTTCAGGCCGAGCCGTTCTTGGCCTCGAGCCGTCCCGGAAACAGGCGGGCTTTAGGCGCCGCCGGCGGCGCCCCCATGCCGGGTGGTCGGGTCACATACGGCCTACTGGCTCACCGAAGGGGAACCGCCGACTGGTCCACCCGGGCATCGCGTAGATTGTGCTGACTCAACAGACCCTGGATTGTCGGAATGTTTTCTTCCGCAAGCAGGGGGCCGAGCCGCACGCCGTCGATCGGCAGCGAAGGGATGTGCGGAGGTCCGCAGACGATGTCCCCCCGTCCATCGGGGGCAGATGTCAACACGGCATACCCGGCAACTCCCGTAGGACTCTCACGGTACCCAACATGGTCCCGCCCCCAAGCGAATGTCGCCACGGCCCTGACCTCGTTCTCGCCTGAGAAGCCAGGCGACTTTATTAGGTGCGCGATACCCTCAAGCGCCTCGTGAGCGTCGTCTCGTACCTGCTCCCCGTAAAAGTCTTTAGCTTCGCTGTCCGTTTCCCTATCAACCTGCTCAAGCCTTGCCCCGGCCCGTGTCACGAGTTCGTCGACGACTCTGGCGATCTCATCGTCCGTGTATAAAACGTGCATCCACGGCGTGACGCTTGCCGAACTGGTGATCGCGTTGAACGGCAGCCTCTTGCCCCCAGTGCCGCCTGGCCTAGTTGGGGCTTTCTCCGAGAAGGCCGCCAGTTGCACGCTGCTGTCCAGTTCGAGGGCGTAGCCGCGACCCTCTGCGGCGTAAAGTCGCCACTGATTTGCGTCATCGCCTCGAGTAGATGCGCAGAGCATGAAGACGTCGTGCCCTTTCTTGTGATGACCGTCAGACGCTAGGTCCATCAGCCACCTGCCGGCATCGCTGTCCTGGTGGTCCTCAAGGTGGGACTGGATGGAGTCCCATCCTTGCCGCACCTCGGCCCGGTCGTTGAGACTGGACGCCTCGGACGCCCAGACTCTCCCAGACTGCACTACAGCAATGAGACCTCTGGCCGAGGTGTAGTGGAAGACGGGTCCACTCGCAATTCGGATGGCTTCAGGAAGGAGCGCGGGAAGAGTCACACCGCCGAACCTACCGTTAGCGGCGCCCTTCCGACGGCGTCACAGAACACGCGGCTCCGCCGGCGTCGGCATGGCCCTCAACGGCACATGCTCGCGCTCCGGGATTCCACCGGAGGGCAAGGGTGCGGTCGCCACGGATGGAAAGTGCCTCTTGGACATCTGTCCAAACAGGCCTTTCTCGGAGCTGGCGGTGCGACGATACGGCTATCCCTAGACATGCCTTTGAGATGGAGTCACATGCGCAACCCGGACGCGGAGAGGTTTGACTGCCCTGAGTGCGGCGCAGTAACAAAGGTAAACCTCCGCACGGGTGCGGTGTACTCGCACCCCAGGTCAGGCGTGACTGCCGTATGTCCAATGAGCGGCAGGGAGGTCATGGAGGGGCATGGCCTGCGCGCTCGTCTAATTGCACCTGAGGCTCCCCGTCGCGCTCCAGCACCGCACATCAGCCTTCGTGGCGACGAGGAAAGTGTCTCCATACGAGCGTTGCGCGGCGGGCTACCAGGGCTTGGTAGGCGCCGGTAGAGCAGGCCACCCTCAGGCCCCGGCCATGTTCCACAGAGTCGCTCATGGTGGTCCGAAGGTCTCCGCGTCTTTCGAGCCTTGACGCACCCACGTCTTCAGCCGGCGCGTCATTGGGGACAGGGTGTGGTCTTTAGATTGCGCAGTCCTGTCGAACAGCAGTTCGATTCTGCGCCAGACTGGTGGCATGGCCGGCGGACCAGGGCGTGGGCACGGGCACCCCATCCCGCCCACGCCGCCGAGCCGCAGGCACTGCTGGGTCCGAGGCGGACCAGACGCCCCCGGCCCCCATCCAGGCATGGTCGTCGAGTGGCAGCAGCGGGACGGCGCATGGTTCGCGCTCGTCGCGTACATCATCGAGACCGACCGCGTCCTGGTGCAGCAGTGGCTCTCGGCTGAGCTGCTCACGCGGATCGGGTGACGAGCACAGGACCCGAAGGTCCGTCGCAGTGCATACGCCAGCCGGGTCTTCATGGGGTCCTGTGAGCCCGTCCTTCGGGTCCTTGGCGGGTCACCGCATTCCGCCGCCCCCCATCCGGACCGTAGGGTCACTCCACAGTCGCAGCAGGAGGGAGAGTGGAGCGCCCCAAATGATGCGCGACCTGTTCGCGCTCGAACCAGAGCAGTGGGGTCTGCGTGGGGACCCGCATGTCTGGGCCGCGATGCGTACCCGACTGGCAGCGACGCCCGTCCGTCAGGGCCACGAGGCAGTCGAGCGCCTGTTGTCCGACGCATTCGAGGCCATCGTCGGGGTCGACGTCACGCTCGTTCCGCTTCCGGAAGGCAGCCAGCCGGTCTACCGCGAGGAGTTTTCGCACGGTGGTATGTCCAGCGGAGTCGTGGACGTTGCGGAGTGGCAGCGCCGACTGCTTCCACTCTTGGCCAGCCGCGCCGGCGCGGCCGCGGCCTCTGGCCAGACTGAGGCCAAGCAGGTCCACCCGCCCCGCCCGCCTACACGACCCGTGAGGAGCACGCCCGTGCCTTCGAGGCGGCCTGGGGCGACCTCGCCGCGCAGTGCGGCGACACCGTGCTCCGGAGGCGACCTACCAGGCTTGGCTCGCGCACTTCGCGATCGGCCGCCTGACCCCACTGCATGTGGTGCGCGAAGTCGACTTCGGCGCCCGATACCTGGGCCCTGGAGCCGGCGTGCACTTCAGGCCCCTCGGCAACCTGATGGTCGACATGCTGATCCTGCGCCAGCCAATCGTTCATCTGCCCCGCCGTTCCGCACTTGCGGCCCGGGACCTGCCCGACGGTGCGCCCAACCCGCGGTCGGGTCTTGCCCGGCTACTCAGCCGAGGCCGCAGACCCGGACAGTCCGGTGCCGGAGGCTTACGTCGGGGTCTTCGCGAACGCCGCGAAGCCCCGGTTCAACTTCGCCCTGTTGCGTCGTCGACTCGAAGATGCCGGCTGCGACCCGACGTGCTCCTGGCCGCCTTCGACGTCGCAACCGGCGACGTCTCGTTCGAGTCCGTCGCCGGATGACCCACAGCGGCCAAGCGTCAGGTGGGCGCGAATGGTTGTCATGAGTCTCGTGCTGGTGCCCTAGGAGGAGAGCCTCAGCCAGCACGTGATTGGACTCCAAACCTGCTCGCGTCGTGCCCCATAGCACCGATGCAGTGGACCGCTCAGTCGCCCATAATGGGCACCGAAGGAAGCCCAAACTCCTGGCGGACAGCTGCGAGATACCGGTCCCGTTCGTACTCCACGTCCTCCCACGTTCCATCGCGGAAGGTGTAAGCAGCCATCGCTGACCGCGCCCGCTCGCCAGCGTTTGCCGTGGCCTCTGTGCAGACGACGGACAGCTTGGTACCGGTCCCACAGCGGGACCAGAAAGTCATCCGGGGCCTCAGAGCCGTCCTCCGGCAGTTCCTTGGCCGCCCGAACGATGTCGTACCGACGGTCGTACTCCCCGAGGAAGCCCACGTGCGCCTCGTACCTTAGACTCCCAGCCCAGACGTCCCGTTCGTGCTCGCGTTCTCTCAACTCACGAGCGGCCGAATTGCGCTCAGCCCACCACTGACCTGCGAAGCCGCCGCCGATGGCAAGAACCCCGCCGAGCACAGTGGTGATGACCCCGGACCATTCCATCGGGCCATGGTGGCGCTGGACCTCCCGTCAGAAGCTCAGGACACGCCCGACTCCTGCTTTGCGCTGTCGCGCCCGTGCGGTGGCGTTGCCTGCTTGAGAGGCCAGGGAAGCTTTGCCGGGGCGAGTCGTCCACAGCCCAGCCGTCCAGTCGGCCGAGAATGGTTCTCATGAGCGTTCCCGCAGCCATCCCCCTCGTCAGTGGCAGGCACCGAAATCGCGCATTGGCCTCTGCCCGCCAGGCGCGCGCCGTCCAGCTGGCGACGGAGGGGCTCACTTACCAGGAGATCGCCGACGAGCTGGGCTACGCCAACCGCGGCACGGTGCACCACATCGTCCACGACGCGCTGGCACGCGACCGCACGGACGCCGTCGAGAACCACCAGCACCTCGAGCTGGCACGACTTGACGCGCTGCAGGCCGCTTTGTGGGACAAGGCGATGTCCGGCGACGTAGAGGCCGCTCGGGAGGTCCGCGCCGTGATCATGGCGCGGTGCCGGCTGCTCGGGTTGGACGATCGCGCGAAGCGGCCGAAGGCGTGGGCACCTCGGACGGTGGTGTTGTCGGCCGAGGACCGTGAGACGCTCGGGGTCTGAGGCGCCGGCGTTGCATGTCGTGGGTTGCAAGGCCGGGTCCTGTCTCGCGTGGCGCCGCGCCGCTGCTCTTCTGGTAGCCGAACGCTCCTCATGCGGCAGGATGCCGGGGACAGCACAGGTCACAGGGGAGGCATGGCAGTGGGCGTCGACGTGTTGAAAGGCTTGATCCCATACGTGGTGCCGGCCGTGATCGCGTTCTTCGGAGTCACGCTCGGGCCGGCCTTCCTCACCACACGCCGGGTGCGTCAGGACCTAGCCTCGGACACGGAGCTCCTCGCTCGTCTGCAGCCCGGCAGCAAGGAGCACACCGAACTCGCCGAGGCCGTCCAGTCACGCACGCTCCACCTCGTCTCGATGATCCATTTTCCGGCTGCGACGAGGCTCGACGTGCTCGCCTGGCTGGGCGCGGTCGGCTGTGCGGTGTTGGCCACCGCCTGGTTGTTCGTCATGACGCAGCCCGCCCTGCGTCCTTTCGTGACGCCCGATTTCCTCACTGCCGGGATGGCGCTCGGCATTGGGCCCATCGGTGTCATGACCGCATGGGTGGCGTTCCAGCAGCCGTGGAGCAAGCGCGCCGTTGGGCGCGTCCGGTACGTCAGAGCCCATCTCGGGGAAGATGAGGCTGAAGAGTCGTGGCGCTCCCTTCGGCTCGCCGAGAAGGTGTCGTTCGTGGTGGGGATCGTGCTCGCCGTCTACACACTCGTCGTCTCCACCTTGGCCTCGTCGAAAGCGCCGGACGCTGTGATCGGCTTGGTCGTTACGGCTGCCGTTCTGGCTGCGGGTCTCTCGGGCCTCGGCTTCATCGCCACACGTCGCCGCCACGGGCTCGACCACGTGTTACCGCCGCTGCTCGACAACGACATCGCCGTGGACAAGGCGCGCGCGGCCGAGGAGGCTGAGCAGGCCGCTCGGGAGAGTGTCGCCACGGCTGACACGCGGCATCGGCCCAGGTCGTGGCGTCGGCTGTGGGCCCTGCTGGTCAGCATCGTGATGCTCGGTCGACGGCGAGGCCAAGAACGGGGAGCCCGAAGGCCAAGTTCGAGGTGCTGAGCCGGAAGCGGCCGCGAGGCGACCGCCACGGAGGACCGCGCAAGTCAGCAGGTGGGGACCCGCTTACGCGCGCACTGGGCACATGAGTGGCGCCCGCCGCCCCGCCTCGTCAGGTCTTCCTTAGCGAGCTTCCGGGCGACGCGCCTCGACGCCAGGTGGTCTGCCGACGCGAGCGGTAGGTTTCGCCGGCGAGGACCGCCGCCTTGTTCCTGGCCGCGGCCTGCTGGGCAGCGGAGCAGGAGGCGTGGGCCCACTGCCCGTCGACGCACTTGCCGATCGGCGTGCCGACCGCGAACAGACGAAGGCAGATGGGACAGCGCCCGGGCCGCGTGGCGGTGAGGCCTGCCGTGTTGGGCCGAGTCCCAACCTTGGCCGGCCGGTTGGATGCTGGCGAGCCGGCACCCGCAGCACGGGCTTGCTCGAGGCAGAAGGCGTGAACCGGATCGCCCTTCTTCGTCCTCGTGCCATCGTCTTCGGTCATCGGTGTACGACAGATGGGGCACAGAGGTCGCCTAACCTGCATGCGGCATGCCTCCCACCGGGCACCGAAAGTCGAGGCACCGCGGCGCGCTGTCGCCCTGGACCATGACCAGGGGACGCAGCTTCCCGGCGCCTCACGCAGCGTCGATGCCGGGGACCGGCTCGAGGACCGGGCGGCGGACACCTTCGAGACGTCCAACGATGCCTGCGGTGTCCGGCCATATTTGCAGGTCAGGCCGGGGTGGACGCGTACGGACGCCTTGGGACGGCAGCAGCGCCACGATGAGAAGTGACATGGCTTGCGCCCTTCACCGAGTCGCCCGTTTGACCACACGGGCCGGTCCCCTGCCGCTCAGGCGTCCGACAGCGTCCAGGCTCCTCCACGCCCCCCTGACCTGCTGTGATGCGCGGACACCATCGTCACACCGGGACGCCGCGATGGCGTCCGTCGTTTCGTCGTCGCCGGTCAGTGCGCAGGCATGAGCCGGGAGCCGGTGCTGGGCTCAGCGGTTCCGGGCGAGGCCGGGCGCGCCGGCCTGCGCCGAGATCCACACCGACGGCTGGGCCCGCCGCTGCCTTCCGCACTTCGGCATCGCCCTCGGCCGGCCGTCTTGGCCGAACCACCTGATGGCTTGAACGGCACCCGGCACTTCGTGCAGCTCAGGTAGCCATGTCGGAGGGCGCACAGACCGCAGTACCCGTCGAAGCGGCCCTGCGTCCCAACACCCTGGCAGTCACGGCAGCCACCCGCACTGCGCTGGCGTGGGATGGGTCGGCGCGAAGACGGCACGGGAGCACTCCTACAAGCCCGGCAGCGGGAAGCCCCCATGGGGAGCAAGGGTTCCGCATCCTCGAGCAGGTCTAGCCCGGCGAGTTCACCGCAACGCGTTGACCAGACCCCGTCTTGGTCGGCGGCCAGCACGTGCCATACACCGCCCATCTGACCGAACACGTTGAGCTACCCCTCAGCCGCCGTAGCGAGCTGTGCCTCGAGCGCCGATGCCACGGCCTCGAACTCAGCCAGCGCTGCGGTCAGGTCTTCCACGATCTCGCGGGCGATGACGTCCGGGGAGGGCAGGTTGTCGAGGTCCTCGAGGGACTCGTCGCGCAGCCAGGTGATGTCGAGGTTGGCCTTGTCGCGGGCGGTGATCTCGTCGTACGTGAAGGCCTTCCACCGTTCCGACTCGGTCCGCTCGCCAGTCGACGCTCCCGGCAGGTAAGCGGAGACGAAGTCATCGAGGTCAGCCCGGCGGAGTGGGTTCTGCTTGAGGGTGAAGTGCATGTTCGTGCGCAGGTCGTAGACCCACAGTTTCTCGGTCCAGGGCTGCCCGGGACGGGCGACCTTCTTGTCGAAGAAGAGGACGTTGGCCTTAACGCCCTGGGCGTAGAAGATCCCGGTCGGAAGCCGGAGCATGGTGTGCAGGTTGAAGTCCGTCAGGAGCTTGCGGCGGATGGTCTCGCCGGCGCCGCCCTCGAAGAGGACGTTGTCCGGCAGCACGACGGCAGCACGGCCGTTCGTGTCGAGGATCGTCATGATGTGCTGTACGAAGTTCAGCTGCTTGTTGCTCGTGGTCGCGACGAAGTCCTGGCGCTCGATCTCGCGGTCCTCACGTACTTCGCGGCCGTCGGCACCCACCATGGTCAAGGACGACTTTCGCCCGAACGGCGGGTTCGACAGGACCACGGACCACCTGTGACCGGGGTCGGCGATGAGGGAGTCTCGGACCTCGATGAGGGAGTCGCCGTTCGCCGTGCCCATGCCGTGCAGGAGCAGGTTCATGGCCGCCAAGCGAGCGGTGCCGTCCACGAGCTCGTAGCCACGCACCAGGCCATCACGCAGCTTGTCCCGCTCGGTCGGGGTCATCGACTCGGCGCCGTGAGCGGCGTGCTCGTGAGCGACGAGGAGGAACCCTGCCGTACCGCAAGCCGGGTCAACGACCGTGTCGGCCACGGTGGGACGGATGACGTCGACGATGGCCTGGATGAGCGCACGAGGGGTGAAGTATTGCCCGGCCCCGGAACCCTTGTCCGAGGCGCCTTTCGAGAGCAGCTCCTCGTAGGCGTCGCCCTTGATGTCGGTGCCGGACTGGGACCAGTTCTCCTTGTCGATCAGGTCGACGATGAGCCGCTTGAGCTTGGCCGGGTCCTGGATCCGGTTCTGGGCCTTGCGGAAGATCGTTCCGATCACGCCGGGCTCGCGGGCCAACCCGACGAGGATGCGTGTGTACGTGATCTCGAGTTGGTCGCCCTGGGCGTCTAGAAGTCGCTGCCACGAGTACTCGTCGGGAACGATCTGCTCGGGCTTGAGCTTCCGGGTGGCGCGCTCGTGGGCCATCTTGAGGAAGAGCAGATAGGTCAGCTGCTCGGTGTATTCGATGACCCCGACGCCGTCATCGCGCAGGACGTCGCAGTAGGACCACAGCTTGTCGACAAGCCGGCGAGGGTCAGTCATGTGAGTCGGTCTCTCTTGCTCAAAGGGTGTCGAAGAAGTCTTCGTCGAGGCGGTACAAGGTGACGGTCTGTTCGACCTGGACGCCGACGCCGTAGGCCACTAGTAACTCGGCGAGCCTTGAGCCGTCGATCAGCTCGATGCGGGCGTTGATCCGTTCGGCTTCCTGTCTGGCGCCACTGGAGAACCGGGAGGTGGTGATGAAGACGCCGCGGTCGCCCTGCTTTCCGAGGAGTGCTCCGGCGAACTCGTGGATACGGGGTCGGTCGATGGTCCGGTCCTCGGCATACCTCTTCGCCTGGACGTAGATCCGGTCAAGGCCGAGGGGGTCTTGGCTGATGATGCCGTCCACCCCGGCGTCACCGGAGGCGCTGGTGCGTTCGACGGAGCCGGCCTTGCCGTACCCCATGCGCTCGAGGAGTCGGATGACCAAGTCCTCGAAGCCGGTCGGTGAGAGCGCCAGAGCGCTCTGGAGCACCTCGCCCTCGACGGCGGCGCGGTTCGTTGAGACGGCCTGCTCGATCAAGTCGCTGGGGGTCGCCTCGGCGACGGGTGGCGTGTCGACCGTCGTCTGCGAGGTGGGCGCCTTTCGAGTGCGCTCCCGGAACTTCAGGTAGGAAGGGTAGGCTTCGAGGGTCTTCATGTCGATGCGGTCAGGGTTGGCACTCAATGCCGCCTGCCCTTCATCGGAGATGACGACTTGACCTCGGCTCGGCTTGGCGACGAGTCCGGCCTGTGTCAGGTACGACAGCGCCCAGCCGACACGGTTGTCGATGGTGCGTTGACGTCCGCTCGGCAGCATGGCCGCACGTTCGGCCTCGGTGAGGTCGAACTGGTCCGCCATCGCATCCTTGATGTCTCTCGAGCGCCGAGTGCGGCCGTCTTCCAGATGCGCCAGCACTGGGCGCATGAGGGTCTGAAAGTCCGGAATGGTCACCACTCGCTCCGCTCAGACACCGGCCAACTCCTCGAGTCTTCCGATATCCGTGTTGGTCCCCGTCAGCTCTCCGGAGAACGCGGCAGCAAACACGGCTCTACGGAGCTGCCGAGTTCGGGCCATTTCGGCCGCCAGCTGGTGCACAAGGCGAGCGCGAGACGCTCGAGCGTCGATGAGCCTGGACGCTACCTTCTCTTGCTCCGCGAGCGACGGAACTGGAAGGCGCAGCCTCTTCAACTTGCCTACGCTCAGAGTGTGCAGTCCGCTGCTTGAGCTCGACACAGCAGTGAGAGTCCTTCGGTTCTCTGGCGAATTCCACACGGCTTCTAGGTACTCCGGCAGCAGCATGTGCTTGGGACGTACGCGGATCAGGTGGTTCTGGTGCACGCAGTCTTCGATTGACCCGTCCCACATCGCAGCGCGGCCGATTTGAGACGGGCTACCGTTTCCCTCAACTACGAGTAGGTCGCCCTTTCGGAGTCTGAGTCGGTCGAGCTCGGCGCCAAAGAGCTCGATCTTGTGAATCTCCTGCAGATCGAGGCCGTTCGCTGTGACATTCGCGACGCGCAGGAAGGGAAACGCGTGCTCCCCGGGAGCCCGACGTTGCTGCTTCTGTATCCCCCCTTGGATGACTGCGATTTCGTCCAAGGGGAGTTCGGTCCCCGAGCGGGCGCGGCTGGCATGGCAAGCAACGTACATCTCTGACCTACGGGTCGCCGCATCTAGATAGCTGGCTGCAGCATCGAGTCGAGAGATGTGGTCTTCGAGGATGTCGACGATTTGCCGTTGGTGCTGCAGGCTAGGCACGGGCACTGGGATGGCTTTCATGGCCGCCTGCGTGAGCTTCAGGCGCGTGGTGCCGTTGGCGAAGCCGCGGTAGTCGAAGTAGTCAAGGTAGTACCGGATGAACTTGCGGTTGAGTAGCGGGCCCGCCCGGAGGACGTGCGCATGGTTGTTGACCCACGCTGGCCCGTCAATGAGATACGCCTTGGGCTTATAGGGGTCCAAGAACGGCGCACCATCCTCTCCGAGCAGCACCAAGGGCTCGTCGAAGATCGGCTCGTCAATTGTCCCTGCCAGGCCGGTTGCTCCGTAGTAGGGGACCGTGCCCGCTCGAAGTGCGCGTTCGCTCGCTTTAACCGGGACGCGCCGGTGGTCCAGAATCTCGACGACGTCTTGCAGACGCTTGACTGGCCATCCGTGGTTGAACCTCACGCAGTGAGCTCCGAATTCAACTCGTCAAGGAGATCGCCCGCGCGGTCACCGAGGTCGCGAAGGGCGCCGTCGATACCGCCCCTGTCGGTGAACGGTGCTTGGTCGAGGTCGTCGGCGGTGATGCCGGCGGAGGATGCGATCACTTCGACCATGCGGTCGAGCCACCACCTTTCGAGGGGACTGAAGGTCGTTCCGGCCTGTTCCTGTTGAGCGAGCCACGCGGCGTACCGTCCCCGGACTTGGTCGGCGTATGGGACGAGCTCGTGGTCGACCCCGACCGTATAGCGCAGCAGGGACACGAGATCCGTCAGGGTGTGGTGGTCACTGTGCCGCACCCGGTCGACGTCGACGGCGGCGTACGCGTCCCAGATGAGGTCGGTGGTCCAGTTGTGCGGCGGTCGGGAGATCCGGTCGGCGAGCTCCTGGATGTCGGCGAAGGCGATGCGTCGTTCCTTGGCCTCGGTGGCGAGCTGAATAGCGGTGATCTCGTCGCGGTGCTCCGTCAGGTAGGCAGTCCAGGACTCGACGATGGACTTCGCTCTGGTGGTGTCGACCACGCCGTAGGCGTCGATGAGGGTGTCCTGGTTGACCTCGTCGATGATCCGGTCGTGGGTGGCGCGGAGCTCGAGGATGCGGGCCCTCAGCTCGGGGTTGGCCGCGAGCGGCTCGATCGCCTCGTCGAGGAGGTCCTGGATCACAGCGGCTGGGTCGGTCGCGTCCTGGACAGCGTGGGCTTGGGTGTCGGGGTCGACGGCGTCGACGAGGCCTCGGACGATGTCGCGCACAGGCGTGCCGGCGACATCGTCGAGTTCGGTGCGCTCCTCCGGGGTGAGCTCGAGTTCGAGTTTCGCGAGACGGGACGCGAGGGTGGCCGTCTCGTCCTCACTGAGGGACAGTGCGGCGGCCTTGTCGAGGAGCTTCTTCAGCGGAACACCCTTGTCCCGGTTGAGCGGCGGCTCGACGAAGTCGTGCTCGGTGACCCCGACGGCGTCGACGATGACGAATCGCGTCTTGGCCGTCGCGTCAGGCGTGACGGACTGGAAGTCGGCGGGGGCGATGGTGCGGGCGCCGCGGCCCTTCATCTGCTCGAAGTACTGGGCGGAGCGGACGTCGCGCATGAAGAAGACGCACTCGAGGGGTTTGACGTCGGTCCCGGTCGCGATCATGTCGACGGTGACCGCGATCCGCAGTGACGGTGACGTGCGGAACGCCTGGAGTTGGCCCTTGGGGTCGCGGGCGGCGTAGGTGATTTTGGCGGCGAAGTGGTTGCCCTTGCCGAAGACTTCTCGGACGGTGGTGACGATCTCCTCGGCGTGGGCGTCGTCTTTGGCGAAGATCAGCGTCTTCGGGACGGTGGATCGGCCGGGGAAGATCTCAGTGAACAGCCGGTCGCGGAACGTCTCGAGGACGAGCCGGATCTGGGACTTGGCGGTGACGGCCCGGTCGAGCTGCTTGTGGGTGTACTCGTAGTCCTCCTCGAGTTGCTCGAGGCGCTCCTTGCGGGTGCGGCGGTCGACCTTGGGCACGAAGAGGCCAGCGTCGATCTTGCCGCCCTTCTCGGAGATCTCCGTGCGGATCCGGTACAGGTCGAAGTCGACGTTGACCCGGTCGGCGACCGACTGGGGGTAGGTGTATTCGGAGACGAGGTTCTGGCGGAAGAACGCGAAGGTCTGCTTGCCGGGAGTAGCGGTGAGGCCGACGACGTGGGCGTCGAAGTACTCCAGGACGCCACGCCAGACCCCGTAGATGGAGCGGTGGGCCTCGTCGACGATGACCAGATCGAACGTCTCCGGCGGCATGGCCGGGTTGTAGGCGACGTTGACCGGTGCGTCGGGGACGTAGTCGTCAAGACCCGGGTCATCGCCGCTGGTGACCTCTTCGTTCTTGAGGGCCTTGAAGACGCGCTGGATGGTCGAGACGACGACGCTGGAGGAGCCGAGCATGCCGGCGGAGGACAGCTTGTCGACGCCGTAGATCTCCGTGAAGCGGCGGCCGTCGCCGGGAGTGCGGTAGTTCTGGAACTCCGCGAGGGTCTGCTCGGCGAGGTTGTTCCGGTCGACGAGGAACAGGATCCGTTGGAAGCCGCCATAGCGCAGGAGCCGGTAGGCCGTGGTCACGGCGGTGAAGGTCTTGCCGGCGCCAGTGGCCATCTGTACCAGAGACCGGTCGAACTGTTGGCTGGCGAGGCTGTGCTCGATGCCGGTGATGGCGGTGATCTGGGCAGGGCGCAGCGCGCCCGTGTCTAGTTCGGGGAGGTGCCGGACCTTGGCGCGCCACGTCGGTTGGTCCGGGTTGGCGTCTGCGTCACGCAGGATCTTGGCGAGCGTGCTCGGCTTGGGGAAGCTGAAGAGCCGGCGGGCCCTCGCCTCAGGATCGTAGCCATTGGTGAAGTGGGTCTCGGTGCCGCTGGCCTCGAAGACGAACGGGAGACGGCCGGCGACGGTGAGCGCGCGGAGGCGCACGTCGACCGGGAGGCCTTCCGCGTACATGCCTGACTGCCACTCGACGCCGGATAGGGCTGTACCTTCCGGCTTGGCCTCAATGATGCCCACGGCCTTCTTGTCCACGTATAGGACGTAGTCGGCCCTGCCGTGGCCGGACTTCATCACCACCTCGCGGCAGGCGACGCCCTCGGCAGCAAACAGGTTGAGGTCCTTGTTGTCCTGTACGGACCACCCGGCGTCTACCAGCTGACGGTCGATGACCACCCGTGCGCGCTGCTCCGCCGCGAGCCTCGCCTGGCCGTCGAGTTCCCCCATGGGCGTCACCATAGCCAGCGGACCGCGACTGGAACGGTCATATTGTCCGGTCATGGCCAACAAGAATGGGATCGTCCACCCATGACGCGGCAACGCCTGCCAGACGCATGCCAAGATCCAACCCAATCCACGGGCGTGGTGAGGCTGGGCACCTGGAACCTCGACACCGCCCAGCCGGACATGCACCGCCCCCTGCAGGCAAATTGGCTCCGGCAGCACGCGGACGTCTGGATGCTCACCGAGGTCCATGAGGTCGCCCTCGAGGGCCTTGGCAGCCATGTCGTGAGCGACGCGATCGAGGGCATGGCGAGGCGGTACTGGTCAGGGATCGCATCGCTCTGGCCCCTCCACCCTGTGGTGAGCGGACACCCGACGTTGGTGCTGGCCCGGGTACGTCTGCCGGGGCTGGGACGGGTGCTTGTGGCCTCGTCGGTGCTGCCTTGGCGCGCGGCCGGCAAGTACTGGCCGTCGGGGGACGGCGACGACCTTCAGGGTCGGTACGCATCCGTGCTGTCTCGGCATCAGGCAGCGATCCTCGAAGCGAGGGAAGACGACCTCGTCGTGTGGGGCGGCGATTTCAATCAGACGCTCTCCGGCACAGAGCACGTCGGCAGCAGTTCCGGGCGGCGGACCCTTGGTGCGGCCTTCCAGAGCCTCGACCTGCGTGTCCTAACCGAGGACGCCCCAAGCACCGCGAGAAACGCCCACCCCATCGACCACGTCGCTGTGCCGCACCACGTCGGCCCTGTGTCGGCGAGGTGCATACTTCCCACCGCGCGCGACCGTGCGCTTTCTGACCATCCGGCGTATCTCGCAGAGGTCGGTCCACGAGCCACTGGATGCCATCATCAGTCCGCAGAAAGTCCGCAAGATGTCCAGCCGGGACCAACTCTGGTCAACACTCCCCAACGCATCTCCGCAGGTCAGCCAACGTTTACCAACGACTGCCGTCATCTGAACGCCGCGCAGGCGGACTTCCCCTGGTACTTCTGAGCCGTCACATGCCCTCGACGAGCGCCACGGTCGCGGCGACGACCTGACGCTGCGCCGCCGACCGGTCACCGGTCGGCGTGCCGTCGCCGGGCTGGTCGCCGTAGTCGCCGAAGGTCGCGTGCGACGCCCCCTGCACGACGGTGTATGCCGTGTCGCCCGGCAGCAGGGCCCGGCTCGCCGCGACGTCGGCGGGGGTCGTCAGGCCGTCGCGGCCGCCGCTGACCGACGCCACGGCGAGGTCGGTGCGGTCGGCCAGCGACGAGAGCGGATAGGACGCCCAGAGCACGAGCCCCCTGACCGCGCCGGGGTTGTCGGCCGCGAAGGTGGCCGCGGCGACGCCGCCGAGGCTGTGGCCGCCGACCGCCCAGGCCGTGACCTCGGGGTGGTTGTCGAGGAAGGCGTGCGGGGCCGACCCGGCCAGGAAGCCGATGCCGAACGGCTGCTTGACGACGACGACGAGCACGCCGGCCCGGCTCACCTCCGACAGCAGCGGCACGTAGGCGCGGGGGTCGACGCGAGCGCCCGGCTGGAAGACGAGCCCTCGCGTCGGGGTGCCGGTGGCCGGCTCGATGAGGATGTGGGCCGGCGCGTCGGTGACCCGCACGGCCGTGCTGCCCGACATGGCCGCGACCGCCTGCGGCGTGGCCGCCAGCGGCCGCAACCAGACCAGCACGGCGAGGAGGGCCACCGACAGCATGACGAGCAGCACCCGGAAGACCGGGCGCGGCACGGCGCGCCGGCGCGGCGGTCGCACGTAGCCCTCGGAGCGGTCGCGCACGAGGAAGACGACCCCGACGAGCCCGAGCACGGCGAGCGTGATGACGTGGGCCGGGTGCCCCGCGAGGAGCGCCCCGCGGTCGAGCAGGAAGAAGCCGAGCGGGACGAGCATCCAGACGAGACCGAGCACGCGGAGGAAGCGCACGGGCGGGCGAGCGGTGCCGGACCCCGCCCCGGGCGCTCCGTCGTCCGGCATGGTCGTCACGCTCCCGAGCGTATCGGGCGCGGTGGGTGCCCGGCCGTTCGTGACCGCCCCATCCACCGACCGCACACGCGCCCGTCACCGGGACAGGGCAGGATGAAGGCGTGCAGCGAAGCGATCCCGAGCGGTGGGCTCCGGGTGCCACCGCGGACGGACCCGGTGGCGCCGCCCCTGGTGCCGCGCCCACACCCGCCGGACCTGCACCCGCCGGCCCCGCACCCGCCGGACCTGCACCCGTCGGCCCCGCACCCGCCGGCCCCGCACCCACGGGCACCGAGCCCTCCGAGGCGCCGCCCTCGCCCGTGCCGGAGGGGGGCCGCCCCGCCGACTACCGCCAGCCTCCGCGCACCACGGCGCTGCACGCGACGCGCGCCGTGGGTCGTGGCATCGGCCGCGCCGCGACCGGCACCGCGCGTGCGACGGCCCGCAGCGGGCGGTTCGCGGCCCGCCGGGCCCACGCCTACACCCACTCCGGCGGGGCCGGCGAGTCCGGCCTGGCCCGCCTGACCGAGCTGCACGCGAGCCACACCACGGGCGACACGATGATGACGCTCGCCCTCGCCGGCACGCTCTTCCTCAACCCGCAGACTGCGCAGGCCCGCAGCCAGGTCGCGACCTTCCTGCTGCTGACGATGATCCCGTTCGTGCTCGTCGCGCCGCTCATCGGGCCCCTGCTCGACCGGTTCTCGCACGGCCGGCGCTGGGCCATCGGCACGACCCTCGCCGCGCGCGCCTTCCTCTGCTGGGTGCTCGGCGAGGCCATCAACCACGACAGCGGCTGGCTCTTCCCCGCCGCCCTCGGCTGCCTCGTCGCGTCGCGCGCCTACACGATCACCCGGGCCGCCGCGGTGCCGCGGCTGCTGCCGCCGGGCACGACGCTCGTGCGGGCCAACTCGCGGGTCTCGATGGCGGGCGTCGTCGGCGCCGTGATCGGCGGCGCCCTCGGGGCGCTCGCCATGCTCGCCGGCCCGTCGTGGGCCCTGCGTGTCGCCTTCGTCGTCTTCGTCATCGGTACGGTCCAGGCCATCCGCCTGCCCCAGCGCGTCGACTCGACGGTCGGCGAGGTCGCGATCGAGGACACCGCACCGATCCGCGTGGCCGCCCTCCGCGCCGACGCCGGCCACGCCGGCCGGCCGACCTCGCTGCGGGGCACCCAGCGCGGCTGGAGCGCGGGCCCCGCCGGACGGCATACGTCCTCGGCGGGCGAGGCGCTCACGGTCGACGCCTCGGGCCCCCTCGGCCGCTTCCGCCGGCGCAAGCAGGCGATCCCGTGGCCCGTGATGCACTCGATGTGGTCGACGGGCGGCACGCGCGTGCTGACCGGCTTCGTCATCACCTTCATGGCCTTCCTCGCGCGTGACCACCCCATCGACGGCATCCGGGGCGAGATCGTGCTCGGGCTCGTGGCCGTCGCCATGGGCATCGGCAACGCGCTCGGCAGCGTCGCGGGCAACGTCGTGCGCGACCAGCGCCCGGAACGCGTCGCCATGGTCTCGGTGCTCGCCGCGACGGTCTGCTGCGTGGCCGCCGGCGTCTGGTACGGCGTGTGGACCCTCGTCGCCCTCGGCCTCGTGCTCGGCGGGTCGGCGCAGCTGTCGAAGCTGTGCTTCGACGCGCTCGTGCAGCGCGAGGTGCCCGAGAACGTGCGCACGTCGGTCTTCGCGTGGTCCGAGACGATGCTCCAGGTGCTCTGGGTCGTCGGCGGGGCCATGGGCATCGTGCTGCCGCTCAACCCGCACGTCGGCTTCCTCGTCTGCGCGGCCGCGCTCGTGTGGACCGTCGCCGTGGCCGCCCGCCAGCGGCGCCGCGGCGAGCGACGCCCGCCCCGCGCGAGGACCGCCTGATGACGCCCCCGGCGCGCCCGCTGCGGCCGCTCGCGGTCCCGGCCGGCCCCGACGTCCTCCGCGTGCTGCCCGACCTCGAGGCCGCGCTCACCGGCCGCTCCCCCGTGCTCCCGTATGCCGAGGGCTCCCCCGTGCCCGCCGTCCCCCCCGCGCCCACGTCCTCCGCCGGGGCCACGGTCGACGACGAGGACGACCACCCCGACGACCACCCCGAGGACCTCCCCGTCGACCTCGCCGTCGCGATCGGCACCTCCGGCTCGACCGGCCGGCCGAAGCGGGCGCTGCTCACGGCCCCGGCCCTGGAGCGGTCCGCCTGGGCCACGCACCAGCTGCTCGGCGGCAGCGGCGCCTGGCTGCTCGCGATGCCCGCCCACCACGTCGCCGGCCTGCAGGTGCTGCTGCGCTCGCTGGCGGCGGGGGTGACACCGACGGTGCTCGACCTGCGCGGCGGCTTCACGGCCGAGGCCTTCGCGGAGGGGGCCCGTGCCACACGCCCGTCCGGCGCGGCGGCCAGGCGTTACACGGCCCTCGTGCCCACCCAGCTCGCACGGCTCGTCGACGACCCTGCGGGCCTCGAGGCCCTGCTCGGCTTCGACGGCGTCCTCGTCGGCGGCGCGGCCACGCCGGCGGTCCTCGTCGAGCGGGCGCGGCGGCTCGGCGTCGCCCTCAGCCTCACCTACGGCATGAGCGAGACGGCGGGCGGCTGCGTCTACGACGGCAGCCCGCTGCCCGTCAGCCGGGTGCACGTCGACAACGACCGCCACGTCGTGCTCGGCGGCGACACGGTCGCGCACGGCTACCTCGGTGAGCCGGAGCTGACCCGCGACGCGTTCTCCGTCGACCCCGACGGCGTGCGCTGGTTCCGCACCGACGACCTCGGTCACTTCGACGACGACGGCCTGCTCGTGCTCGACGGACGCGCCGACGACGTCATCAACACCGGTGGCCTCAAGATCAACCCGGGCGTCGTCGAGGACGCGATGACCCGCCACCTCGACGTCGTGCTCGACGTCGTCGTGCTCGGCGTGCCCGACCCCGAGTGGGGCGAGGCGGTGTCCGCCGCGGTCACGCTCACCGACCCGACCACCTCGCTGACGACTCAGCAGGTGCGCGAGCGCCTCCGCGGCATCCTGCCCGACGCCGCGCTGCCGCGGCGCGTCGTCGTGCTCCCCGCCATTCCCCAGCGCGGCCCCGGCAAGCCCGATCGGGCGGCGATCCGACGCAGCGTGCGGGACCCCGACTGAGCGGTGGCAAGATGGGGGTTCCACCCGTCGCTCGTCAGGAGGCCACCGTGCTGCGCGTCGTGCTCGTCGCCCTCGTGGTCTTCGCCACGATCTACGCCTTCGTCGACTGCGTGCAGACCGACCGGCGGCTCGTGCGGATCATGCCGAAGTCGGTGTGGCTCCTCGCGGTGCTCGTGCCCGTGCTCGGGCCCGTCTTCTGGCTCGTCGCCGGGCGCACCGATGCGCGCGGCGGCCAGGCGCCGCCCCGCGCGGGTGGACGTCCGTCCGGGCCCGTCGGCCCCGACGACGACCCCGACTTCCTCCGCAAGCTGTAGAAGGACCCCGCAGACCTCCATGGCCACCCTGTCCCAGTGGATCGAGGGCGCTCGCCCCCGCACGCTCCCCGCCGCCGTCTCGCCCATCGTCCTCGGCACGGGCGCCGCCTACCAGACCGGCGACGTCGTCTGGGCGTATGCCGTCCTCGCCCTCGTCGTCGCCCTGGCCCTGCAGGTGGGCGTCAACTACGCGAACGACTACTCGGACGGGGTCCGCGGCACCGACGAGGTGCGCGTGGGCCCGGTGCGCCTCGTCGGCCAGCGCCTCGCCGACCCGCGCTCGGTCAAGATCGCGGCCTTCGCGTGCTTCTTCTTCGCCGCCCTCGTCGGGCTCGCGCTCGTGGCGCTCTCGGGCCTCTGGGTGATGATCCCGATCGGCGCGGCCTCGATCGTCGCGGCGTGGTTCTACACGGGCGGGTCGCGGCCCTACGGCTACCTCGGGCTCGGCGAGGTCTTCGTCTTCGTCTTCTTCGGGCTCGTGGCGACGCTCGGCACCATGGCGACCATGACCGCACTGACGCCGGCCGGGTGGTGGGCTGCGATCGGGGTCGGGGCCCTCGCCTCGGCGATCCTCGTCGCGAACAACCTGCGCGACATCCCCACCGACCGTGAGCACGGCAAGCTCACGCTCGCGGTCCGGATGGGCGAGGGCGGCACGCGCGTCTTCTACGTCGCGCTGCTCGCCGTCGCCTTCGTCATGACCGGTCTGGCGGCGTTCACCTCGCCGTGGGCGCTGCTCGCCCTGCTCGCCGCGCCGCTCGTCGTGCGCCCCGTGCAGGCCGTCGTCGGGCGGGCCACGGGCCGCGGACTGATCCCCGCACTCGCCGGCACGGGACGGTTCCAGCTCGTCTGGTCGGTGCTGCTCGCGGTCGGCCTGGCCCTCGGCCGCGCCTGACGCTCCGCCTCCGGGAGCGGCCGCTCGACCCTGACGCGGGCGGCGACCGGGTCGGCGATTCGGGAGTCCGACGCGGGTCAGGGGTCGTCAGCGGTCGGAGCCGCGGGGGCCCTCGACGGCCTGGCCGGCGGGGCCGGCCGGCTCGCCGGGCAGGGGGCGCTCGTCCTCGGCGTCCTCGGCCGCCTCGTCGCTCGCCGGGTCCACCTGGCCCTTCGACTCGACCTTGGCCTCGTGCCGCTCGACGAGGCGAGCGGTGATCTCGTCGCGCATGCCGCGCAGCAGGATGTAGGACGCCGCGGCGGACGCGATCGCCGAGGCCCCCAGCAGGAGCACCGGGTTGTCGCGGATCCCGATCAGCCAGAAGAGGAAGACGAAGCCGAAGAAGATGAGGATGCGCAGCAGCGAGTAGCGGACCATCTCAGACCGCCCTCACATGCCCGAGTAGTTGTGCATGCCGACGAACGTCGACACGAGGTTCACGAGCGTGAAGTTGATGATCACCGAGACGTAGCCGGCGAGGGCGATGTACATCGACTTGCGGTGGTCGACGCCGGCCGTCGCGCGGCTGTGCATGTAGGCGGCGTAGACGGTCCAGATGACGAAGGTCCAGACCTCCTTGGGGTCCCACTGCCAGTAGGCGCCCCACGCCTGCTTGGCCCAGATGGCCCCGGCGATGAGGGTGAAGGTCCAGAGGATGAAGCCGACCATGTTCAGGCTGTAGGCGGTCCGCTCCAGCGACGACGAGCTCGGCAGCGACTCGATGAAGCTCGGCCTCGCCGGCGGCTTCTCCTCGCGGCGCAGGCGCACGAGGTAGAGCAGCCCGACGGCGGCGGCGATCGTGAAGAAGGCGACGGCGATGAAGGCCACGGAGACGTGGATGCCGAGCCAGTAGGACTTGAGGGCCGGCATGAGCTCACCGGCCTCGGTGTAGAGCACCGAGAGCGCGAGGCCGAGCACGAGCAGGATCGGGGTGACGATGAAGACACCGAGCCACTGCCATTTGTTGCGCTTCGCGAGGAGACTGTAGGCGGCCCCGACCGCGGCGGCCGCGGCCGTCGCGAACTCGAACATGTTGCCCCACGGCGGACGGCCCACGGCCAGTCCCCGCATGAGCACCGACGCGACGAGCAGGGCCGACGCGAGGTAGGTCAGCATCAGCGCGATGCTGCCGCGCTGACGGCTCTTCAGGCTCTCCTCGAACCCGGGGCCGGCGGCGTAGGGGGTCGTGGGGCGGCGCTCGGCGGTGGGGGCGCCGGAGCCGACGAGCACCTGCTCGCGCTCGTCGGCGGTGACGCCCGCGGCGACCTTGGAGTCGGCGACCTTGGGGGCTCGCGCGGCCAGGTGCCAGGTGAAGGCCAGCATGGCGAGCGTGTAGACGATCATCGACGCGTAGAGCGCGGCGTTGGCGTTGGCGGCGAGGTTCACGAGCGGTCGGTCCTTTGCGCGGGGCGGTCGTTCACGCCGGCGGTGATCGCGGAGACGATCGCGGCGAGTCCGGGGTCGGAGTCCTTGGAGAGGCCACCGATGGTGACCACGGTAGCCGGTCGTCCGGCGGGGCCGGCACCGCTGTCGAGGGTGCTGCCGGGCTCGCCGCCCGGGGTGCCGTCCGGGGTGCCACCGGGGCCGGTCGGCGTGCCGGCGGGGCGCACGCGGACGAAGACGCGGCGGCGCTTGATCGTCAGCCCGAGGATGAGCCCGAGGGTGGCGAGGATCGCGCTGACGAGGCTGATCGGCGCCCCGGGGTCGGTGCGCACCGAGAGGCCCGCGAAGCGCTTGACGCCGTCGAAGGTGATGCTACCGCGGTCGCCGGGCAGCGCCCTGGTCTCCCCCGGCTTGAGGCGGAAGAGCGCGGGCGACCCGTCGTCCTTGGTCACCTGCTTCATCTGGTCGGTGTTGAGCGTGTAGACCGACTGCGGCGCGCCGCCCGGGAAGAGGTTGCCCTCCCACACCGAGAGCGCGAGCTCGGGGTTCCTGACGTCCGGGAAGATCGAGGCCGGCCCGTTGACGAAGGTCGGCTCCGCCGTCGGCAGGAAGAAGCCGGTGAAGCCGAGCTGTTTCGGCGCGGCCGAGGGCACCTTGACGACGCCGACCGAGCGGTAGTTGCCGTCCTGCGGCAGGAACGGCGTCGCCTCGCGGTAGAGCACGGCCCCCTTCGCGTCACGCACCGTGATGACCGGCGTGTAGCCGTTGCCGAGGAGGAAGATGTCCGCGCCGTCGACCGAGATCGGGTGGTTGACCGAGACGTTCTCGCTGCTCTTCGGGGCGCCGGGCGAGCTCTGCAGCGTCGTCTGGGCGTCGAAGAGGCGCGGGGTGCCGAAGGAGCGGCCCGGCGTCTCGTTGAACTCGACGTGCAGCTTGTCGAGCGAGAGCACGAAGGGCGGGAGGCTCTCGGTGTCGACCCACGGGCCCGGCGAGATGGTGTTGTACGTGCCCGCCGACGAGGCGAAGCGGTCACCCTCGGCGAGGATGATGTCGCCGCGCCAGCCGAAGAGGTGCCCGACGGCCATGCCGACGATGACGCCTGTCAGCGCGAGGTGGAAGAGCAGGTTGCCGGTCTCGCGGAGGTAGCCCGACTCGGCGGAGATGCTCGTGCCGTCGTGCGAGTGCAGCCGGAAGCGCTTGCGCCGCAGGGCTGCCCGAGCGGCGTCGAGGGCTTCCTCGGGTGACAGCGTGGTCGTCACCTCGGCGTGCTCGGCGAGCCGCTCGAGCCGCGCGGGTGCGCGCGGCGGGCGGGAGC
Source organism: Terrabacter aeriphilus (assembly GCF_039542985.1). Classification (NCBI taxonomy): domain Bacteria; kingdom Bacillati; phylum Actinomycetota; class Actinomycetes; order Micrococcales; family Intrasporangiaceae; genus Terrabacter; species Terrabacter aeriphilus. The sequence goes on along the minus strand of NZ_BAABIW010000018.1, from coordinate 268,518 downwards.
GCAGCGCGCCGAGGTGCACCTTGGTGCGCGGCACGATGCAGCCGACGAGCGAGACGAAGAGGAGCAGGTAGACGGCCGAGAACCACGGCGAGGCGTAGACGTCGAAGAAGCCGAGGCGGTCGAGCCACGGTGAGGTCGTCGGGTTCTGCGCGATGTAGTCGGCGACCCTGCCGGCGTCGATGTTGCGCTGCGGGAAGATCGAGCCCGGCACCGCGGCGATGGAGAGCAGCAGGAGCAGGAAGAGCGCCGTGCGCATGCTCGTCAGCTGGCGCCAGCCCCAGCGGAGCAGCCCGACCGGGCCGAGCTGCGGGAGCGCGGGCTCCGGGCGACCGCCGCGGCCGCGGCGTCCCGCCCCCCGGCCGGACCCGCCCGAGCCGGCAGCGGTGTTGCCGGCGCCGTTGTCGGCGGTGTCGACGTCGTCGGCGCCGAAGGCGTCGGGGCGGCCCTCGGTGGTCGGCGAGGTGGCCGTCGGGGTGGTCGGCGTCGTCTCGGTCGACATCAGATCGCCACCCGGAAGCCGTTGACGAGGCGCACCTGGATCCACACGACGACGTCCTCCCACACCCCGGTCACCATGAGCAGGCCGACCGCGACGAGCAGCAGGCCGCCGACCGACTGGATCGCGCGGCGGTGCCGGCGCAGCCAGTCGCTGGCCTGGCCGGCCCGCTCCCAGAGTGCCGCCATGAGCACGAAGGGCAGACCCAGGCCGAGGGAGTAGACCGCAGCGAGCGCGAGCCCGCGGCCGATCGAGCCCGACTCGGCCGAGATCGGCGCCGCCATGGCCTGGATCGCGCCGAGCGTCGGGCCCATGCACGGCGACCACCCGATGGCGAAGACGGCGCCGAGCAACGGCGCCCCGGCGAGACCCGCGCGCGGGCGCCAGGCGACCGGGACGGCATACGACCGCCCGAGACCCAGGAAGAGCAGGCCCATGACGAGCACGACGGCCCCGCCGATGCGCTGGAGCAGGCGCTGGTGCTCCTGGAAGGCGAGGCCGACGGCCGAGACCGCGGCGGCCGCGACGAGGAAGACGACGGTGAAGCCGAGCACGAAGAGCAGCGCCCCGACGACGAGGCGCCCGCGCGAGCGCTTCTCGAGCGAGACGTCGGAGAGGCCGGTGACGTAGCCGAGGAAGCCCGGCACGAGGGGCAGCACGCACGGCGAGGCGAACGACACGAAGCCGGCGGCGAGGGCGACGACGGCCGCGACGAGGAGCGACCCGCTGGCGAGCTCGGCACCCACGGCGCTCAGGCCTTGCCGGTGAGGACGTCGTCGATGAGCCCGAGCAGCGTCGAGGTCGTGACCGGTCCCGACACGCGCGCCGCGATGCGGTGCTGGGCGTCGAGCACGAGCGTCGTGGGCGTGGCCGACGCCTTGCCCTGGAGGGAGAGCAGCGGCACGCCACCGTCGTAGGCGAGCGAGGGGAAGGTCACCTTGTTGGCCTTGAGGAAGGCGAGCCCGGTCTCGGGCCCCTCGAGCTTGTCGAGCCCGATGAACTCGACCTTCTTGCCCTTGGCCTGCACGGTCTCCCACGCCTTCTGCAGCGCGGGCGTCTCCTCGATGCACGGCGGGCACCACGAGCCCCAGACGTTGAGCACGAGCACGGTGCCGGTGCGGCCCGAGGTGCTCCACGGCTCACCCTCGAGCGTGGTGCCCTCGAGCGTGATCGGCTCGCCACGGCTCGCGACGGGCAACGCCTCGATGGAGCCGTCACCCGCGACGTAGCCCTTGCGGTCGCCCGAACGAGCCTGGTCCGCAACGGAGTTGGGGTCGGACGAGCAGGCGGCGGTGACGGTGACGAGCGCTCCGGCGCCCAGCATCGCTCCCCACCGCAGCGCGGTGCGTCGGTCGACGTGCGTCATCAGGCGCCCACGCTCCTGCTCGCCCGCGCGAGCAGCGACACGGCCGGCTCGGAGTAGGCGACGGACGCGAGGTCGTCGCCCTCGAAGGTGAGCGACGTCAGGGAGGCGAGCGTGCACTCGCGGCGGCGCGGGTCGTGCCAGAGGCGGTGGCCGACGAGCTTGTTGCGCACCGTCCAGACCGGCAGCTGGTGGCTGACCACGACCGCCTCGTGGCCGCGTGCGGCCGTGCGCGCGTCGGCGATGGCCGCGAGCATGCGCGTCGCGATCTCCTCGTACGGCTCCCCCCACGACGGCGTCCGCACGTCGCGGAAGAGGTGCCAGTTGCGCGGGTGCAGCAGGTCGCGGGCCCCGACCGCGCTCCCCTCGAAGCGGTTGGCGGACTCGATGACGCGCTCGTCGGTGACGATCTGCACGTCGTGCCCTGCGGCGATGGGCGCGGCCGTCTCCTGGGCCCGCTCGAGCGGCGAGGCGACGACGTGCGTGATGTCGTTCGCCGCGAGGTGGTGGGCCACGAGATCGGCCATCTCGCGACCCAGCTCGGAGAGGTGGAAGCCGTCGAGCCGGCCGTAGAGCACGCCCGTCGGGTTGTGCACCTCGCCGTGGCGCATGAGGTGCACGACGGTGTGGTCGCGTGCGCCCGGCCCCGCCCCGCTCGTGCTCTCACCCATGGTCGACAGTCTCTCAAACCTCGTGCTCAGGACCGAATCCGCGTCCGACCCTGTATGCCTGCTGTGCGCCTCTGTCGGTGCCGTGGCCCGGGGCGTCCCCGCCGTCGACGCCGACCTACACTCCGAGCCGTGCCCTGGTCCCTCTGGCTCGCGCTCGTCGCCACCGCGACGCTCATCTCGCTGACGCCCGGCGCGGGCGCGGTCAACACCATGGCCAACGCGATCGGCTCGGGCTGGGCGCGCTCGATCTGGGGCATCCTCGGGCAGCAGGCGGCCTTGCTGGCCCACATCGCCGTCGTCGCCGCCGGTCTCGGGGTCGTCGTCGCGCGCAGTCCCGTGCTCTTCACGGTCATCCGGTATGCCGGTGCCGCCTACCTCGTCTACCTCGGGGTGCGGCAATTCCGGTCGGGCGCCGCCTCCGCCGACGTCGACCGCCAGGCGCCCGAGCCCGCGTGGTCGATGGTGCGGCGCGGACTGCTCGTCAACCTCACGAACCCCAAGGCGGTCGTCTTCTTCCTCGCCTTCGCGCCGCAGTTCATCCGGCCCGAGCGCCCGCTGCTGCCGCAGTACGCCGTCTTCACGACGACGATCGTGCTCGTCGACGTCGTCGTCATGTGGGGCGTCTTCGCGGTGGCGGCGCGGGGCCTGCGCCGGCTGACCCGTCGCGAGTCCGGCGCCCGCCTGCTGGGCCGGGTCTTCGGCGCCCTCTTCGTCACCGTCGGCGTCCTCCTCGCCACCGTCCACTAGGCCCCCTCCAACCGTCGAGAGGCCACTCCGCGCGGGTCCCCCGACGTCGAGAGGCCACTCCGCGCGGGTCCCCCGACGTCGAGAGGCCACTCCGCGCGCGCACGACAGGCCGACATGACGCATACGGGATCGCGAACTGTGGCCTCTCGACGGTCAGGCACCCGCGAAAGGTGGCCTTTCGACGGTTGGGGGTCAGTCGGCGTCGGGGGCTGCGGCGGCCCGGGCGGCCGCGGGCAGCGCCGCGATGACGTGGTCGACGGCGGCGTCGTCGTGCGCGGCCGAGACGAACCACGACTCGAAGGCGCTCGGCGGCAGGTGCACGCCCTGGCCGAGCATCGCGTGGAAGAACCGGCGGAACGCGGCGGTGTCCTGGTCCTTCGCGTCGTCGTAGCCCGAGACCGCGCCCTCGCGGAAGAAGACCGAGAACATCGAGCCGGCCCACTGGATGCGGTGCGGCACCGACGCCGCAGAGAGCTCGCTCGCCACGGCGTCCGCGATGGCGTGCGACACGACGTCGAGCCGCGCGTAGACCTCCGGCGTGCAGCCCTGCAGCGTCGCCAGACCGGCGGCCGAGGCGACCGGGTTCCCCGAGAGCGTGCCCGCCTGGTAGACCGGCCCCTGCGGGGCGAGCAGGGCCATGACGTCCGCGCGCCCGCCGAAGGCCGCCGTCGGGAAGCCGCCGCCCATCACCTTGCCGAAGGTGAAGAGGTCGGGGGCACCGGTCGTACGGCGCCGGTCGCCCGCGTCGGCGGCGGTCTCGAGCCCGTAGTAGCCGGCGGCGCTGCACCGGAACCCGGTCATCACCTCGTCGGAGACGAGCAGCGCCCCGTGCTCGGCGGTGACCCGGCGCAGGCCGTCGGTGAACTCCGGCGTCGGCGGCACGACGCCCATGTTGCCGGCCGCGGCCTCGGTGATGACGGCCGCGATCTCGTGGCCCCGCTCGGCGAAGGCCGCCTCGAGCGCCGGCAGGTCGTTGTAGGGCAGCACGATCGTCTCGCCCGCGCTCGAGCGGGGCACCCCGGCGGAGTCGGGCAGCGCGAACGTCGCGATCCCCGAGCCGGCCGACGCGAGCAGCGCGTCGACGTGGCCGTGGTAGCAGCCGGCGAACTTGACGACGACGTCGCGGCCGGTGAAGCCGCGCGCGAGGCGGATCGCCGACATCGTCGCCTCGGTGCCGGAGTTGACGAGCCGGACCTGCTCGACCGGCTCGACGCGGGCGACGATCTCCTCCGCGAGGCGCACCTCGTTCTCGGACGGCGTGCCGAACGAGAACCCGCGCGCGGCGGCCTCGGTGACGGCGGCGAGCACGTCGGGGTGGGCGTGCCCGAGGATCATCGGCCCCCAGGAGCAGATGAGGTCGACGTAGCGCTTGCCGTCGGCGTCGGTGAGCCACGGGCCCGACCCGCTCGCCATGAACCGGGGCGTGCCGCCGACGGCGCGGAAGGCCCGGACGGGCGAGTTGACGCCCCCCGGGATGACGACGCTCGCCCGCTCGAGGAGGGCGGCGGAGGCCGGGGCCTCGCTGGTGGTCTGGACCGGGGCGGGCTGCGAGCTCATGGGGGCCATTGTCCCCCGCCGCTCAGTGGCCGCTGACGCCGGTCGGGTCGAGGTGGTCGCGGACGATGGCCATGGCGTCGCCGATGGCTCGGAACTGCTCCGGGCTCATGATGTCGACGAGGTTGTCGCGCACGCTCTGCACGTGGATGCGGGCGATGTCGCTCACGGCCGCGTGCCCGCCGCCCGTCAGCACGAGCTCGACCCCGCGCTTGTCGTCGGCGCACTGCTCGCGCGTGACCCAGCCGCGGTCCTCGAGCCGCTTGGCCGTGTGGGTGAGCCGGCTGCGCGACTGCACGACCATGGCCGCGAGCTCGGACATCCGCAGCCGGTGGTTCGGCCCCTCCGAGAGCATCGAGAGGATCTCGTACTCGCTCAGCTGGATGCCGGCGTCACCGAGCGCGTCGTCGAGCGCGCGCTCGAGCAGCCGGGTGCCCCGCAGGATCGCCCGCCACGACGCCTGCTCGGCATCGGTCAGCCACCGCACGTCGTCGTCCCCTGTGCCTGCCATGTCACCTCCCTGCGACCTCACTGAGATCGTAGTGGCGTCAGGCCAGCCAGTCGGCGACGTCGAGGGCGAAGTACGTCAGCACGACCTGCGCGCCCGCCCGCCGGATCGAGGTCAGCGACTCCAGCGCGGTCGCCCGCAGGTCGATCCAGCCCTGTGCCGCGGCGGCCTGGATCATCGAGTACTCCCCCGAGACCTGGTATGCCGCCACCGGCACCGACGCGCGCTCCGCCGCGGCGGCGACGACGTCGAGGTAGCTCATGGCCGGCTTGACCATGACCATGTCGGCGCCCTCGGCGATGTCGAGGTCGATCTCGCGGATCGACTCGACGATGTTGGCGGGGTCCTGCTGGTAGGTGCGCCGGTCGCCCTGCAGGCTCGACTGCACCGCCTCGCGGAAGGGGCCGAAGAAGGCGGAGGCGTACTTCGCCGCGTAGGCGAGCACGACGACGTGCTCGAGGCCCTCGGCGTCGAGGGCCTCGCGGATGACGGCGACCTGGCCGTCCATCATCCCCGAGGGCGCGACGACGTGGGCGCCGGCGCGGGCCTGGGCCACCGCCATCTGGGCGTAGAGCAGGTTCGTCGCGTCGTTGTCGACCCGGCCCTGCTCGTCGAGGACGCCGCAGTGGCCGTGGTCGGTGAACTCGTCGAGGCACGTGTCGGCCATGACGACGAGGTCGTCGCCGACCGCGTCGCGCACGGCCCGCAGGGCGAGGTTGAGGATGCCGTCGTCGGCGATGCCGCCGCTGCCCGTCGCGTCCTTGTGCTCCGGCACGCCGAAGAGCATGATCCCGCCGAGGCCGGCGGCGACGCAGCGCCGGGCGACCTCGACGACGCTCTCGAGCGTGTGCTGCTCGACGCCGGGCATGCTCGTGATGGGCCGAGGCTCCGTGATCCCCTCCGCGACGAAGACGGGCAGCACGAGGTCGCGCGGGTGCAGCCGGGTCTCGGCCACGAGGGCGCGCAGGGCCGCGTTCTGGCGCAGGCGGCGAGGACGCTCGATCATCGCGCCGACCTCAGCGCGCGCGCCGGCGCGAGGCCGGACGCTTGTCGCTCGGGCGCTGGACCCGCTGACCGGCCTCCGCCGCCGCGACGGCGAGCCCGACGCCGTGACCGGCGAGGGCGTCGACGAGACCGAGGGCCGAGGCCTCCTGGGCCAGCACGTCGACCCGGAGGCCGTGCTCCTGGGCCGTCTTGGCGGTGGCCGGCCCGATGCAGGCGACGACCGTCGCGGTGTGCGGCTTGCCGGCGATGCCGACGAGGTTGCGCACCGTCGAGCTCGACGTGAAGAGCACGGCGTCGTAGTCGCCGCCCTTGATGGCATCCCGGATCGGGGCGGCCGGCGGAGCGGCCCGCACCGTGCGGTAGGCCGTGACGTCGTCGACCTCCCAGCCCATGTCTCGCAGCCCGGCGACGAGCGTCTCGGTCGCGATGTCGGCCCGCGGCAGCAGCACGCGGTTGATCGGGTCGAGCACCTCGTCGAACTCGGGCCAGGCCTCGAGCAGGCCGGCCGCCGACTGCTCGGCCTCGGGCACGAGGTCGGGGTTGATCCCCCACTCGCGCAGGGCCGCTGCGGTGACGCCGCCGACCGCGGCGACCTTGAGGCCGGCGAAGGCGCGGGCGTCGAGCCCGAGCTCCTCGAACCGCTCGCGCACGGCGCGCACGGCGTTGACCGACGTGAAGCCGATCCACTCGTAGCGGCCCGTGACGAGACCCTTGACGGCCTTCTCCATCTGCTGCGGCGTGCGCGGCGGCTCGACCGAGATCGTCGGCACGACGTCCGCGGTGGCGCCGTAGGCGGCGAGCCGCTCGACCATCGGCCCGGCCTGCGCCTGCGTGCGCGGCACGAGGACCTTCCAGCCGAAGAGCGGCTTCGTCTCGAACCACGAGAACTCCTCGCGCAGCCCGACGTTCGGAGACACGACGGCGAGCGACACCTCGAGGGGCTCCTTGCCGCCGAAGACCGCGTCGGCGTCGCCCAGCGTCGTCGCCACCGACGACTGGCGCACCGTGGTGCCGTGGGCGGAGAGCGCGACGAGGGCGTCGACCGGTCGACCGGCGGACCGCAGGGCGGCCAGCGCCGATCGGATCGAGTCGGTGCTGCCGAGCAGCACGAGCGTGTCGTCGTCGGAGGCGTAGGCCGAGTAGTCGATGCCCGAGCGGTCGGCGCCGAGCACGTGCACGGCCCCGGTCGTCTTCGACGTCAGGGGCACCCCGGCATACGTCGGACCGGCCGTGACGGCGGAGACCCCGGGCACGATGTCGAAGGTGATGCCGGCCTTGCGGCACGCGCGCACCTCCTCGACGAGCCCGTTGAAGGTCGCGGGGTCGCCGTCCATGAGCCGCACGACGAGGCCCCCGGGGGCGACCGACTTCGCGGCGCGCACGACGAGCTTGGCCCGGCCGGCGTGCGTCAGCTCCTGGCCCTGCTCCCCGTGCCCGGCGTCGACGATCTCGACGTCGGCGCGGGCGTGCTCCAGCACGACGTCGTCGCGGGTGATGCGGTCGAGCACCACGACGTCGGCGGCGGCGAGCAGGTCGCGTCCGCGCAGCGTCATGAGCCCGGGGTCACCCGGGCCGGAGCCGACGAAGGCCACGCGGGCCGGCGTCGTCGAGTGCGTGGGAGTCGAAACCGTCGGCTCGGACGGCGGGCGGGAAGGAGTCACGAAGCTTGCTCCGGTTCGTGGGTGGCGTGGTCGGATGCGGTCGAGCTGGAGGGGGTGAGGTCGGCGGCGCCGTCCTCGAGGAGGATGCGGGCGAGGTCGGCGCCGAGCGCCTCGGGCCGGTCGTAGGGGCCGACGAGCGAGCGGCGCAGCTCGAAGGTGCCGTCCTCGCTGCCGGCGAAGGCGCGGAGCGACAGCTCGAGGCCGTCGTCGCCCTCGACGACCTCGGCGAGCGCACCGACCGGGGCCGTGCAGCCGGCCTCGAGCGTGGCGAGGAGCGAGCGCTCGGCCGTGACGCACGTGCGGGTGTCGGCGTCGTCGAGCACCGTCACGGCGGCGACGACGTCGGAGCGGTCGGAGCGGCACTCGACCGCGAGGGCTCCCTGGCCGGGGGCGGGGAGGACCTGGATGGGGTCGAGCACCTCGGTGGCCTGGTCGAGGCGACCGAGGCGGGCCAGCCCGGCACGCGCCAGCACGACGGCGTCGAGCGCCCCCGAGGTGACGAATCCGATTCTCGTGTCGACGTTCCCGCGGATCGGCCGGATCTCGAGGCCGAGCCCGAGAGCCGCCAGCTGGGCGGTGCGGCGCGGCGACCCGGTGCCGACGACGGCGCCCGCCGGCAGCTCGCCGAGGGTGAGGCCGTCACGGGCGACGAGCACGTCGCGGCTGTCCTCGCGCACCGGGACGGCGGCCACCGTGAGGCCCGGCTCGGGCGCGGTCGGCAGGTCCTTGAGCGAGTGCACGGCGACGTCGATGCGACCGTCGAGCAGGGCCCGCCGGATCGCCGCGGCGAAGACCCCGGTGCCCCCGATGGCCGTCAGCAGCTCGCCCGACACGTCGCCCTCGGTCGTGATCTCCACGAGCTCGACCTCGTGCCCCGCGGCGCGCAGCCGGTCCGCGACCCAGCCCGACTGCGTCGTGGCGAGGGCCGAGCGGCGGGTGCCGAGGCGCAGCGCGGTCATGACTGGGCCCGCTTCGGCGGGATGGACACGTTGGCGACGTCCTTCGGCTCGAGGTCGAACAGCTCGCGCAGGGCGGCGGCGTAGTCCTCGCCGCTGCCCTCCATCGCGAACTCCTTGACCCGCATCGTGGGGGTGTGGAGCAGCTTCTCGACGATCCGGTGCACCGCGAGGCCGACCTCGGCGCGCGTCGTCTCGTCGAGCCCGGGCAGGCGCTGGTCGAGGCGGTCCATCTCCGAGGCGACGAGGGCCGCGGCCCGCGCCCGCAGCGCGGCGACCGTCGGCGCCACGGACTTCTCCATGCGTCGGGTCAGGTAGTCGGCGACCTCACCGGTGACGAGCTCGCGCACCCGCACCACCTGGGTCGTGTCGGCGCGGCCCTCGAGTAGCAGGCCGAGGGCCTGGAGGTCGACGAGCGTGACGCCGGGGACGGGGCGGCCCCAGCTGTCGGCCGGCTCGACGTCGCGCGGCAGCGCGAGGTCGACGACGACCTGCGGGCGGCCGCCGCGGCGCGCTGCGCTCTCGGCGAGCATCCCGGCCGTGATGACGTGGCCGACGGCCCCGGTGCAGGTGATGACGAGGTCGCTCGCGGCGAGCACGTCGGGCAGCGCGTGCCACGGCCGGGCCTGCCCGGAGGTCGCGGCCGCGAGGCGCTCGGCCCGCTCGGGCGTGCGGTTGACGATGGTCAGGGAGTCGACGCCGGCGCGGTGCACCGTCGCCGCGGCGAGCCCGCTCATTCCCCCGGCACCGACGACGGCGGCGCCCACCCCGGCGAGGGGCCCGAGCACGGCGCTCGCCTCCTCGAGGGCGATCTGCACGAGCGACACGCTGTGCTGGTCGATGTCGGTCTCGGTGTGCGCGCGCTTGCCGACGCGCAGGGCGCCCTGGAAGAGCGCGTTGAGCGACTCCCCCACCTGGCCGCGCTGCTGCGAGGCCGCGAGCGCGTCGCGCATCTGGCCGAGGATCTGCGCCTCGCCGACGGCCATCGAGTCGAGCCCGCACGCCACGGTGAAGGTGTGCGCGACGGCCGCGTCGTCGTAGCGGACGTAGAGGTGGTCGGCGAGCGCCTCGGCCCGGGCGGCCAGGGCCGCGCTCGGGTCACCGGGCGGCAGGTCGGCCAGGGGGCGCGTGCCCTCGGCCGGCTCGATGCCGGCGGCGAGCGCGAGGGACTCGCCGATGGCCGCCACCGCGGGGTGGAAGGCGGGAACGGCGGCATACACCTCGAGCCGGTTGCACGTGGAGAGCACGACGGCCTCGCTCGCGGTCGCCGAGGAGAGCACGGAGGCGGCGATGGCGCGGCTCGCGTCGGGGTGCTCCGCGAGCGCCTCGAGCACCGACAGCGGGGCGGTGTGGTGCGACAGGCCGATGACGAGCAGGCTCATGAGCTGGCCACCGCCTCCCGGAGGTGGCCCGCGGCGAGCGACTTGCGCTGCGCGTGGAAGGCGAGGATCTGCAGCTCGGTCGAGAGGTCGACCCGACGCACGTCGACGCCCTCGGGGACCGAGAGCACGGCCGGCGCGAAGTTGAGGATGGAGCTGATGCCGGCGCCCACGAGCGCGTCACAGACGGCCTGCGCGGCCGGCGCGGGCGTCGCGATGACGCCGATGGCGATGGCCTCGACGGCGTGGTGCGCGGGCAGCTCGGCGAGCGGGCGGATCGGCACGCCGACGACGAGCTCGTCGGCGAGCTGGGGGTCGTCGTCGTAGAGCCCGACGATGCGGAACCCCTTGGTGACGAAGCCGGAGTACGACGCGAGGGCGTGACCGAGGTTGCCCATCCCGACGATGGCCACGGGCCAGTCCTCGGTGAGCCCGAGGGCGCGCGAGATCTCGAGGGCGAGCGTCTCGACGTCGTAGCCGACGCCGCGGACCCCGTAGGAGCCGAGGTGGCTGAGGTCCTTGCGCAGCTGGGCCGAGCGGACGCCGACCTCGGCGGCAAGCTCTTCGGACGAGACCGACAGGACGCCGTCCTCAGCGAGGCGCGAGAGCGTCCGGAGGTACTCGGGAAGCCGCGCGACGGTTGCGTCGGGGATCTCTCGACGCAGTGCAGGGTCGGCGGACACGCTTGCTCACCGGCTCCTCTCAGCGAGGCGTTCGAAACGAACGCGGAGCACGTGGGGACTCGATCAGGCTAGACGTTTGTGAAGGCATGCACAAAGTTGACGGGAGGGCGTCTACCACGGCATGGGGCGGGCCACGGAGGCAGGTCACCCCAGCGCGGCTCGGAGCCGCGCCTCGTCGACTCGCCAGAAGTCGTGCCGTCGCCCGTCGACGAAGGTGACGGGGATCTGCTCCGCGTAGCGCCGCAGCAGCTCGGGGTCGTCGTCGACCGAGCGCTCCTCCCACGCGACGCCGAGCTCGCGCGTCACCCGCTCGACGACGACGCGCGCGTCGTCGCACAGGTGGCAGCCCGGCCGTCCGAGCAGCACGACCCGGGGGGTCGCGGCGCCGTCGTGCTCGATCGTCATGCCCACCACTGTAGGACGGCGCAGCCGCCGCGCGAGCCCTCTCGACCCGCCCCGCCGGCTCCCGCAGCCCGTGGTCCACGTGGTGAGCGCCACGTCGCCCGGCTCCCATCGGGCGCCGGCTTCCGCCAGACTGTCGACCGATGCGCGCGAGGACGTCGGCCCCCCCGACAACGCCCTGCCCCGGGAGCGTCCCCGGCCGCGGCGTGGGCGCCGCCTACCCCTGCACCGGCCACCCCCGCACTGGCCACCCCCGCACTGGCCACCCCCGCGCCCTCACGCGCGGCGCCCGGCCGGCGCGCGGCGCCCAGCTGGCGCGCGGCGTTCGACGCGCTCTGGGCCGCGGTCGCCGACGAGGGCACGCTCACCGGCGGCACCGGGCGGGGTGCGGGCCGCGGCCGGCCGGGCGAGCGCGACGCCGCCGAGCAGGCGCGCCTCGCGGCGCTCGTCGAGCTGGCCCAGGGCGGCGACACGGAGGCGTTCGCCCAGCTCTACGACGCCTACGTCGACACCGTCTTCCGCTACGTCCTCGTGCGCGTCGCACACCGAGCGCTCGCCGAGGACCTCACGTCCGAGACCTTCCTGCGCGCCCTGCGCCGCATCGACTCCTTCAGCTGGCAGGGCAAGGACATCGCGGCGTGGTTCGTCACCATCGCGCGCAACCTCATCGCCGACCACGTGAAGTCGGCGCGCTTCCGCTTCGAGGTGACGACGGCCGACATGCGCGACGCCGACGAGCGCGTCGACGCCCCCGACGACGAGGTGCTGACGCGGCTGCGCGACGAGCGGCTCGTGGCGGCCATCCGGACCCTCGGCCCCGACCAGGCCGAGTGCGTGACGCTGCGCTTCCTGCAGGGCCTCAGCCTGGCCGAGACCGCCGCCGTGCTCGGCAGGTCCGAGGGCGCGGTCAAGCAGCTGCAGCTCCGCGCCGTGCGCGCCCTGCGCCACGAGCTGGAGGGGGTGGCGCTGTGAGCCCGCGCCCCGTCGCCCGCGGCCGTATGCCGGGTGCCCCCACCGCGCGTAACCTCCCCGGTCGCCGCCTCGTTCTCAGCGTGCCGGGGGGGGCGACCGTGCGGGCCGCGCGGGCCGTCGGATCCCGCCGCCCACCTGACCCGCAGCACCTGACACACCCGAACACCCGACCGGCCCGACCCGGACGCAGGAGGAGCCATGGACCTCGGCCGCAGCGCCGACGCCGAGCTGCTCCAGCGCGCCCTCGACGGTGAGGCGGTCGGCGACCCCGGCATCCTCGAGCTCGTGACGGTGCTGCACGCGGTGACGGCCGTCGAGCAGGCCGGGCTCGCCCCGCGCCCGGCGTTCGTCGCCGACCTGCGCGCGCGGCTGCTCGAGGAGGGTGCGTCGCCCGCCGTGGCGACCGGCCCCGAGGCGGGCTCCGACGCCGGCTCCGTGACGGGCCCGGAGGACGGCTCGCCGGCCACGGTGTCGGTCCTGCACGTCGCGACCCGGCCGCTCAAGCTGATCGCCGCCGCGGCCGCGGCGATCATCGTCGTCGGCGGCGCCCTCGGGGTCGCCTCCCGCTCGGCCGTGCCCGGCGACTCGCTCTACGGCGTCAAGCAGCTGCTCAACCGGGCGGCCGTCGAGATCGCCGGGTCGCGGGTCGACCGCGGCCTCACCTACCTCGCGCAGGCGCAGGAGCACATCGACGAGGCCCGGGGCCTGCTGGACCGCGGGGTGCCGGCGCCGCACGACCTCGATGACGCCTACGACTCGGCAACCGACGCCACGCTCCGCGCGCAGACCCTGCTGCTCGAGGCCTACCGCACCGAGCAGCGCACCGACGCGCTGACCGAGCTGTCGGACTTCTACGCCCGGGCGGTGCCGCAGGTCGACGCCATGCGCTCGCGCGTGCCGGCCGCCTCGCGCGAGGCGTGGCAACGGCTGCGCGACACCCTCGGCGCCGGCCGGGTCGCGACCCTTCGCGAGCTCGCGGCCTGCACGGCCTGCGGGGACCTCTCGGCGGCGGCCCGCCGCGACCTCGCGGCGCTGACGACCGGAGCGGCCACCTCAGCCGTCGCCGCCGGGGGCGCGACCGGGGCGACCGCCCCGGCGACGCGGCCCACCTCGCCGCGCGCCGCTCCGACCGCCGGTGCGACAGCCGCGCCCACCCGACCGGGCGGCACCCGCCCGCCCGGAGGTCCGACCGGCACCGCCACCGGCGCCCCGACCGGCACGGGGCCCGCGGGCTCCGGCACCCCCGGCGAGGTCGCGGGCGGGGTCACGGGCGGCGTCACCCTGCCGGGTGCCACCGTGGGCCTGCCCGGCGTCGGGGTCACGAGCTCGACCGTGGGCGCCGGCGGTGGCGGCGTCACCCTGCCGGGTGCCACCGTGAGCCTGCCGACGGTGGGCGTCACACCCTCGACGATCCACGCCGGCGGCGGCGGGGTCACGCTGCCCGGCGTGACGGTCAGCGTGCCGTCGCTGACCCTCCCGGTGCCCCCGCTGCCGCTGCCCTGAGGCGCGACGGCATACGGGAGCGGTCCCGGCGGTCGCAGCGTCGGCTCAGAGGAAGACCGACGTGCGGTGCATGAGCAGGCTGTAGAGCGTCTGCTGGATCGTCTCGCGCACCTGGTCGGTGAGGTCGAAGACGAGCATCGGGTCGTCGGCGGCCTCGGGCCCGAAGGCGCTCGTGTCGATCGGCGGACCGAACTCGATGAGCCACTTGCTCGGGAGCGGCACGAGCCCCAGCGGCCCGAGCAGCGGGAACGTCGGGGTGATCGGGGCGTACGGCAGGCCGAGCAGGCGCGCGACTGCGGGCATGTCACCGAGGATCGGGTAGATCTCCTCGGCGCCGACGATCGAGACGGGGACGATGGGCACGCCGGCGCGCAGGGCGGCGGAGACGAAGCCGCCGCGTCCGAAGCGCTGCAGCTTGTAGCGCTCGGTGAACGGCTTGCCGACACCCTTGAAGCCCTCCGGCCACACCCCGACGAGGGCACCCTTGCGGAGCAGTCGCTCGGCATCGGTGTTGGCCGCGAGCGTCGTGCCCGAGCGGCGCGCCATGGTGCCGACGAAGGGCGTCGAGAAGACGAGGTCGGCACCGAGCATCCGGAGGTGGCGGTGCCGCGGGTGCTCGTCGTAGACGGCCACCTGCGTCATGAGGGAGTCCATGGCGATCGTGCCGGAGTGGTTGCCGACGACGAGCGCGCCCCCGACGTCGGGGACGTTCTCGATGCCGCGCACCTCCACGCGGAACCACTTGCGGTAGAGCGGTCGCAGCAGCGGCAGGTGGACGTTGACGGTGTAGTCCTCGTCGAAGCCGAACTCGTCGACCTCGTAGTCGCCCGAGAGCCGGCGCCGCAGGTAGGCGAGCGACTCCGCCACCTGGCGCTCCACGTCGTCGGCCGGCACGCCCGCGGTGGTGGCCGCGGCCCGCAGCACGTTGACGGCGAGCTCGACGAGCTCGGCCGGCCCGGGTCGGGTCTGCGTCGAGGACTCCACGCCGCCGCGCACCGCGCCGACGAGCTGCTCGGCGCGCGCCTGCAGCCCGCCCGGCAGGGCCCGTTCCCAGCCCGGTGCGTCGTCCGAGGCCGGATGCCGTGTGGCGGCGGGCGCCGCGGGCGCGTCGTCGGCGTCCACCTCGACGGGTGGCACCGCCCGGAGTCGAGCCGGCTCGCCCGACCCGGCGCGCCGGGTGGAGCGGATCGCGGCCCGGCTCGGGCGGGCCCGCGCCGACGGCTCGGGCGTGGCCGCGGGCGTCGCCTCCGTGGTCGCCTCGGGCGCCGGGGTCTCCGGGGTCTCCGCCGGCGCGGAGGTCGACGTCGGTTCGGTGGCCGGCCGGGGGTCCGGGGTCGGCTGGGGCTCCGGAGTGGGCACGGGCGCCGGGGTCTCCGCCGGCTCGGGGGTCGGCCGGGGGTCCGTGGTGGCACCCGCCACCTGGCGGCGGGCCACGCTCAGCTCGAGCGGTCCGGTCGCGATGAGCGGCGTGCCGCTGCGGCGGCGGCGCTCGCCGGAGGCCCGGTCAGCCCCGGCCGCGAAGGCCCCCCGGGCCGCGGGCCGCGGCGGGCTGGTCCGCGCGGCGGTCGTCGGGGCCGCCGTCCCGGCGGTCTTCGAGCCTGCCTTCCGGGCGGCCCGCTCGGACGTCGTCGCCGGGGACGCCGCCTTCGTCGCACCCTTCGGGGCGGCCTTCGTCCCGGCCCGGGTCGGCGACGCCTCCGCCGCGGTCGCGTTCGCGTTCGCCGCGGTCCTCTTCGCTGGGGTCCTCTTCGCTGCGGTCTTCCCCGCCGCGGTCTTCCCCGCCGCGGTCTTCCTCGCTGGGGTCTTCCTCGCTGGGGTCTTCCTCGCTGGGGTCTTCCGCGCCGTGGGCTCGGGCGCGTCGGACGAGGTCCTGCTCGGGTCGGTGCTCACGGCTGGATCCTGTCGAAGACACGGGAGAGGGCGGCCGCCGTGCCGCCGGCCGCGTCGCTGACGACCTCGCCGACGCCGTCGACGCCGGGCACGGCCGGGCGCAGGTGCCGGGCGTAGTCCTCGAAGGCTCCCCGGGTCGAGTAGTGGGGCTCGAACTCGAGCACGGCCCGCATCCGGGTCGTGTCGAGCCCGCGCCCGAAGGCGAGGAAGGTCAGCTGGTCGGACGGGAAGTCGGCCAGCCCGCTGCGCTTGACGACGTTGCCGAGCAGGCCTGCTGCCGCGAGCGGCACCGGCATCACCGGCCGGCGGGCGATCGCCGCGCACTGGGTGACGGTGAGGAAGCCGTCGCCGGCCACGTTGACGATGCCGACGGCCGGGCCGGTCGTCGCGAGGATCATCGCCGCCGTCGCGTCGTCCTCGTGGAGGAACTGAACCCGGGCGTCGTAGCCCAGCGGCACGGGCACGACGGGCAGCGCGAAGTAGTCGGTGATCGCCGTGTGGATGTCGGGCCCGACGACGTTCGCGAGGCGCAGCATCGTGATCTCGACGTCGGGTCGGCGGCGCGAGAAGCCGCGCACGTAGCCCTCGACCTCCACGGAGTCCTTGCCGAACCCCGTGCGCGGCAGCGTCTTGGGGTTCATGTCCTCGCTGAACATCGCCGGGTCGCGCGGCGAGGAGCCGTAGACGGAGGCCGAGGACTTGACGACCAGGCGCTGCACCGACTCCGACTTCTGGCACGCGGCGAGCAGCTGCATCGTGCCGATGACGTTGATCTCCTTCTGCGTCACCCGGCCCCCGGTGTCCTTGGGCGTCGCGATGACGTTCATGTGCACGACGGTGTCGACGTCCGACTGCGCCATGATCCGGCCGATCATCGGGTTGCGGATGTCGGCGCGGACGAACTCCGCCCGGCCGATCGAGTGCTTCGGCGGTACGACGTCGACGCCGAGGATGCGCTCGATGGTGGGGTCGGTGGAGAGGCGGCGGGCGTAGAGGCCGCCGAGGTGGCGCGAGACCCCCGTGACGAGGACGATCCTGGCCATCCGGCTCCTCCTCGTCGTCGGTCGCCGCGGGCACGCTCGTGCCCGCGCCTGCGCGTCGGGCGGAGCAGGCCGCGCTCCCCCGCACGTGCAGCCTACCGACGCCGGCCGGCATCCGTCGTCGGGTGTCCCGGGCGATGTGTCGAGCACCTCCCCGGGAACGCGAACGACCCCCACCGGTCGGTGAGGGTCGAGAGCGAGCGGGGCGGTGCCGCCGCACCTGATCTGGTCAGGTCACTTTTTGTTGCGGCGCTGGTGACGCGTCTTGCGCAGCAGCTTGCGGTGCTTCTTCTTGGCCATCCGCTTGCGCCGCTTCTTGATGACAGAACCCATGTTTGTCCTCGCCGTGTGTCTGATCGTGAGTGAGCTGATGTCGACCTGCGTCGACACATCACCGCGAGGGTAGGTCGAAGTACACGAGCCGAACAGGGTCACCAGCCTAGCGCCTGCCTGCCGAGACCCCAAAAGTCGAGCCCCCACGCCGCACGGCGAGGGGGCGGCCACGACCCGATGGTCGTGGCCGCCCCCTCGTGCGCGCACCGCGAGTGCTCACGCGGTGTCGATGTACGACGTCTGCAGGTAGGTGTGCACCGCGTCCTCCGGAACCCGGAAGGAGCGGCCGACCCGCACGGCAGGGAGGTCCCCGCCGTGGACGAGCCGGTAGACCGTCATCTTCGACACCCGCATGATCGAGGCGACCTCGGCGACGGTCAGGAACCGCACCTCGGCGAGCTGGCGCTCATTCGACATGTGTAACCCCGATCTTCAGTGGTCGCACCCGCGCGTCGACGGCTTCCCCTCCGGCGAAACTGCGCGCAGGTGCAAGAAGCAACATTAGGGGCAGATGTGACTGGAGGGGAAGTGATGAGGACAACTGCCGGGCCGGATGCAAGCCGACACGCCGTGTGTCGGCGCACCGATCAGGGCGCCAGGCGGTTGAGGTCGCGGGGGAAGAGCGCCACCTCGCGGACGTTCTCGGCTCCCGTCAGCCGGGCGACCCACCGCTCGAGCCCGATGGCGAAGCCCCCGTGCGGCGGCATGCCGTGCGCGAACGCGTCGAGGTAGCCACCGAGCACCGCCGGGTCGGTGCCCGTCCGCTCGAGCGCCGCGGCGTAGTCGGACGGTCGGTGCAGCCGCTGCCCACCCGTCGTCAGCTCGAGCCCGCGGAAGAGCAGGTCGAAGCTGTTCGAGTAGCGGCCGACCTCGCGCCGCGGGTCGTCCGGGGCGCACTCCGGCGGGGGCGGGCCCTGGGGGTGGGTGTAGAACGGCCGCTTGGCCATCGGGTAGCCCTCCACCGCGAGGAAGTCCGAGCCGTGTGCCGCCCTGGCCCACTCACTGAGCTGCCGCTCGTGCGCGGGGCTGAGGTCGGGCTCGTCCGGGTCGGCCCCCACCATCGCGAGCGCGTCGCGGAAGTGGATGACGGGGAACTCGTCCGGCACGCGAGGCAGGTCGACGCCGAGCAGGGCCACGGCCTCCGACGCCTCCGCGCCGATGGCGTCCACCATCCCGGCGATCGCCTCACGGAGCACGGCCAGCACGTCGCGGTGGTCGCGGACGAAGCCCAGCTCGGCGTCGAGCGACGTGTACTGCGCGAGGTGGCGCACCGTGTCGTGGGGCTCGGCGCGGAAGACCGGACCGACCTCGAAGACGCGCTCGAAGACCCCGACGAGCATCTGCTTGTAGAGCTGCGGGCTCTGGGCGAGGTAGGCCGTGCGGCCGAAGTAGTCGACGGTGAAGACCGTCGACCCCGACTCGGTGGCGGTGCCGACGAGCTTGGGGGTCGCGATCTCCGTGAACTCGAGCGCCCCCAGGGCAGAACGGAATCCGCGCATCGAGGCGCTGGCGATCTGCCATGCCGCGCGGTGGCGCGGGTGGCGCAGCGTCACGGCCGCGTGGTCGAGGTGGGTCGGCAGGCCGGCGCCGAAGGTCGGTCGCCACAGCTCGGTCGGCGGGGCGACCGCGGGCTCCGTGAGGGCGGTCACCTCCGGCTCGACGAGCTCCGCACCGCCGGGTGCCGACGCGTTGGCGGTCGCGGTCCCGGTCACCGAGACGACCGTCTCCTCGGGCAGCCCGGCGAGCTGCTCGACGACGGCCGGGTCCTTGACGACGACCTGCGCCAGACCGGAGCGGTCGCGCAGCACGAGGAACGTCACGTGGGCGAGCACGCGTCGCCGGTGGATCCAGCCGGCGAGCGCGACGCGCTCACCCGGCGTGACGGACCCGAGGTCGCGGGCCAGCACGCGCGGAGCGGTGGCCGTGAGTTGGGTTGGTTGCATTCCGTTCACCTCCAGAGGGATTGACGCCCCGGAGGTGTGGGCGATGGGGAATGTCGCTGTGCCACCACACCTTCGCCGTCGCAGATCGCGGACGGCCTCTGGTCGTGCTCGGCTCAGGATCGTCAGGCCCCTCGTCGCCGTGACGGTCATGCTAGGAGACGTCGAGCGCCGGCGTCCAACGGGTTGGCCCGGGACGGCCTGCCGGTGGACCCGGGTCAGTCGAAGTGGACGTCGAGGCCGTGGAGCGGGAAGACGGCGGTGCGGGTCGCCATGACGGCGCGGTCGACCTCGCTCGCCGGGTCGTAGCCCATCTCCCAGGACCGCCACCACAGCGGGCCGTCCTCGGCGGTCAGGTCACCCATCCGGCGTGGACCGGGGCGGCCGAAGAGCCGCTCCACGTGCGCGCGCCATGCCTCGGGCACCTCGACGTCCGTCCGGATCGGCTCGTGCGCGGCGATGGCGGTCACGTGGGTCCACGTCCGGGGCACCACCGACACGACCTCGTAGCCACCGCCACCGAGCGCCACCCAGCGTCCGTCGCACACCTCGTGCGCGAGGCGGTGGAGCGCGTCGGCGGCGGCGCGCTGGGCGTCGACGGTGACGGCGAAGTGTGCGAGCGGGTCCTCCGCGTGCGTGTCGCAGCCGTGCTGGGTGACGAGCACGTCCGGCTTGAAGGCCCGCACGACGGGCATGGCCACGGCGTGCAGGGCGCGCAGCCAGCCGGCATCCCCGATCCCGGGCGGCAGCGCGACGTTGACGGCCGTCCCCTCGGCGTCGGGTCCCCCGATGTCGGTGGGCCATCCCGTGCCGGGGAAGAGCGCCCGTCCGGTCTCGTGCACCGACACCGTGAGCACGCGCGGGTCGTCCCAGAAGATCCGCTCGACGCCGTCGCCGTGGTGGACGTCGACGTCGACGTACGCGACGCGCTCGGCCCCGTGGTCGAGCAGCCACTGGATGCCGACCGCGATGTCGTTGTAGACGCAGAAGCCGCTCGCCGCACCCGGCATCGCGTGGTGGAGGCCGCCGGTGAAGTTGACGGCGTGCGCCGACGCGCCGGTCCACACCGCGCGGGCGCTGTCGACGGTGCCGGAGACGACGCGCGCGCTCGCGTCGTGCATGCCCGCGAAGGCGGGGTCGTCCTCGGTGCCGAGGCCGTATGCCGCGTCGGCCGTCCGCGGATCGTCGGACGCCGCGCGCACGGCCGCGACGTAGTCGGCGTGGTGCACGGTCGCGAGGAGGGCGTCCGAGGCCACCTCGGCACCGACGACCTCGACCCCGTCGGCGTCGAAGACCCCGAGGGCCTCGCAGAGCCTCGCCGTGAGGTCGAGACGCACGGGTGCCATCGGGTGCGTGGGGCCGAAGTCGTACCTCGTGAACGAGGTGTCCCAGACGACCCGGGCCTGAGTTGGCATGATGATGACGCTATCGCGGAACCGCGCCCGTGACCGACGGAGGTAGAAACCATGGCCCGCAACCGGCTCTTCGACGACGACGTGATCGTCATCGGGCTGGGACGCTTCGGCTCGGCCGTCGCGCTCGAGCTGACGCGACTGGGGCACCGGGTGGTCGCCGTCGAGCGCGACAACGCCCGCGCCGAGAGCTACGTCAACAAGGTGGCCAAGGTCGTGCACGCCGACATGGCGCAGGCGACCGCCATCGACATGATCCGCGACGCCGAGCCGAAGATCGCCATCGTCGGCATCGGCTCGTCCATCGAGTCGTCGGTGCTCGCGGCCGCCAACCTCGTCGACGCGGGCGTGCCCTCCATCTGGGCCAAGGCGCTCTCGCCCGAGCACAAGCGGATCCTCGACCGGATCGGCGTGCACCACGTCATCTCGCCCGAGGCCGACTCGGGCCGGCGGGTCGCCCACCTCGTCAACGGCAAGATGCTCGACTACATCGAGTTCGACGACGGCTTCGCCATCGTCAAGCTCAAGCCGCCGAGCGAGGCGATCGGCTTCACCCTCGAGCAGAGCCAGATCCGCCGGAAGTACGGCGTCACCGTGGTCGGCGTCAAGGCCCCGGGCGAGGACTTCACCTACGCCGTGCCGCAGACGAAGGTGTCGGCGCACCACATGCTCATCGTCAGCGGCCCCACCGAGCTCATCGAGCGGTTCGCCGCCCGGCCGTGAGGCCGCCCGGCCGTGAGGCCGCCCGGCCGGGAGACCGGCCGGCGGCGCGGCGGGGGTCAGAGGCGCAGCTGCGGCCCGGAGTCGTTGCCGAGGGCAAGCACCATCGCGACCTCCTCCTCGCCGTCCTCCTCGCTGACGACGCCCATCGGGCGGCGGTAGTCGGTCGGACGGAAGCCCATCCCGCTCGCGAAGGCGACCGCGCGGCCGTTCTCGGTGCCGACCCAGTAGACGAGGTGCGAGTGCCCGCGCTCGGCCGCGAGGGAGGCACTGTCCGTGACGAGGCGTGTCGCGACGCCCGATCCGCGGGCCTCGGGGCGCACCCAGAGGCCGAAGAGCTCGCCGGCCACGCCCTCGCTCGCCCGGGCGACGCCGACACTGACGACCCCGACGGCCTCGCCCTCACGCTCGGCCACGAGCCGGGCCGACCGCTGCATGCGTTCGCGCCAGAGCGACTCGTCGAACGCCTCCTCCTCCTCGACGGTGGCGGCGAAGGCCTCGGGGGATTCACGCAGTGCGGCGAGCCGGACGGAACGGTAGTCCTCCCAGTCGTCCTCGCCGAGGGGACGCACGGTGATGTCGGTCATGGGGTCCACCTTCGCATGACAGGCCCTCGCGCCGCACCAGCGCACCGGTGAACGTTCGGGGCGCGCCCCCGCGGCGCCCGCGGCGGTCGCCGGTCGGGAAGAGCCGTCAGGACCGGTGGACCATCTCGACCTCGTGGAGGTCGGGGCGGCGGGGGTGGGCGTGGACCGCCCCCGTGCGCACGAAGCCGCACCGCTCGTAGAGGGCCGCAGCCGCTGCGTTCGAGCTCGCCACCTCGAGCACCACCTCGGCCTTGCCCCGGCGACGCGCCTCCTCGAGGACGGCGCGCACGAGCGCCTCGCCGACCCCCGTCCCCCGCGCACGAGGCGCGACGTACATGCCGAAGAGCGTTGCGGTCGTGGCTCGTTCGGGCTCCCAGTGCGAGCCGAGCCCGGCGCTGCCCAGCACGCCGTCGGCGTCGCGGGCCTGGACGAGCCAGGCACCCTCGATGCGCTCGCGCCAGTCCGCCTCGTCGTAGACGGCCTCGTCGGCATACGTGAACCAGAACGCGTCCGGCGCGTCACGCAGCATCTCGAGCCGCACGTCGCGGTGGGACTCCCAGTCGTCGGGCGAGAGCGGGTGCAGGTGCAGGGCGGCGTGCTGCCCGCGCGGGAGTGGCTCGGCCATGCCCTACCGTGCCCTCAGACCTGTCCGGACGCCAGCTGCTTCGAGCGCGCGGCGGCGGCCTCGATGGCGGTGACGAACGCCGCCCGCACCTTGTGGTCGTCGAGCTGGCGCAGCGCCGCGACGGTCGTGCCACCGGGCGAGCTCACCTGCTCGCGCAGCACGGTCGGGTGCTCGTGGGTCTCGGTGAGCATGGTGGCGGCCCCGTAGAGGGTCTGGACGACGAGCTCGGTGGCCGTCGCGCGCGGCAGCCCGAGCACGACGCCGGCCTCGATCATGGCCTCGACGACGTAGAAGATGTAAGCCGGCCCACTGCCCGAGATGGCGGTCACGGCGTCGAGGTGCTTCTCGGGGAGTCGCACGACCTTGCCGCACGAGCGCAGCAGGGCCTCGGCCTCGGCGAGATGGGCCTCCGTGCAGTGGCTCCCCGGCGAGATGCCGGCCATCCCCTGGTCGACGAGCGCCGGGGTGTTCGGCATGACGCGCACGACCGACGTCCCCGCGGGCAGGCGGGACTCGAGGAACTCGGTCGTGATGCCGGCCGCGAGCGAGACGACGGTGTTGCCCGGCGCGACGTGGTCGTGGATCTCGTCGAGCAGGGCCGCCATGTCCTGCGGCTTGACGCAGAGCACGAGGGTGTCGGCCGCCTCGGCCGCCTCGGCGTTGGGCAGCGCCCGCACGCCGTGGCGCTGCGCGAGCGCGTTGACCTTGTCGGGCGTGCGACCCGTGACGACGAGGGCGCCCGGGGTGCGCCCCGACCGGACGAGGCCCGAGACGAGCGTCTCGCCCATCACCCCGGCACCGAAGATCGCCGTCGTCGTCACCGCCGCTCCCCCGCTCAGCTCTTCGTCGCGACGCCGCGGAGGAAGAACATGACGTTCGCCGGCTTCTCGGCCATGCGGCGCATGAGGTAGCCGTACCACTCCTGGCCGTAGGGGATGTAGACGCGCATCTGGTCGCCGCGGTCGGCGATCCGCTTCTGCTCCTCGGGCCGGATGCCGTAGAGCATCTGGTACTCGAACGAGCGCGGGTCGCGACCGGCCTGGCCGGCCAGGGCGCCGGCGATCTCGACGAGTCGCGGGTCGTGCGAGGCCACCATGGGGTAGCCCTCCCCCTGCATGAGGATCTTGAGGCAGCGCACGTAGGACTTGTCGACGTCCGCGCCCGCCTGGAAGGCGACCGACTCGGGCTCCTTGTAGGCGCCCTTGCACAGGCGCACGCGCGACCCGGCGTGCGCGAGGTCGCGGCAGTCCGCCTCGGTGCGGTAGAGGTAGGCCTGCAGCACCGCCCCGACCGTCGGGAAGTCGGCCCGCAGCTCGCGCAGGGCGTCGAGCGTCAGGTCGGTCGTCGTGTGGTCCTCCATGTCGAGGGTCACCGTCGTGCCGGCCTGCTTCGCGAGCTCGCAGATCTCGCGCGCGTGGTCGAGCGCGATGGCGTTGCCGTCGCCGGGCAGCGCCTGTCCGAGGGCGCTCAGCTTGAGCGACACCTCGACCGCGCCGTGCTCGGTGAGCCCCTGGTCGCGCAGCGCGGTGAGCAGGCCGACGTAGGCGTCGCGGGTGTGGCGTGCCTGGGCGATGTCGGTCGTGTCCTCGCCGAGGTAGTCGATCGTCGAGAGCCGGCCGGACGCGGCGATCTCGGAGGCGGCGCCGACGACGTCGGCCCGCTCGGCCCCGGGCACGAAGCGCCGGACCACCGAGCGGGAGACGGGCGCCTTCTCGATGACGTCTCGGATCTTCTCCTGCTTGCTCAGCTGCAGCAGGGAGTTGCGCAGCAGGTCGCTGGCGTCCACGGGGGCCTCCGGTGGTGTGGGAGATGTCGCTGGGTCGGGTGGCGGACGGTCGTGCCGCGCCGCCCGGCAAATCTACCGCCGCGCCCGCACGACGGTGGAGCGCCACGGCTCCCGGCGGCCGCGCACTCCCCGGAGACGGCCGGTCATGGGGCAGACTCCCCCCATGCGTGGATCCACCGAGGCGGAGTCCGCCGCCGGGCCACCCGCCCGTGCGACGGCGGACGAGCCGTTCCGGGACGGGTCGCGCACGCCTGCGGACCCGACGCCGACGCCGCCGACCCCGCCGACCCTGCCGGCGCTCGACGTGCTCGGCGAGGGCCTGGGCGCCGCGGCCACGGTGCTGCGCGCCAACGCGGTGGCGGCCGGCCTCGACACACCGGTGCCGACCTGCCCCGGCTGGACGGTGCGCGACCTCGTGGCGCACCAGGGCATGGTGCACCGCTGGGCCGCGAGCCACCTGCGGCGCATGCCCGTGACCGACACCTCCGCGCTCGAGCAGTCCGGGCGGGGCTCCGCCGACCCGCTCGGCTGGTTCGACGAGGGCGCCACCGACCTGCTCCAGGCGATCGTCGACGCGCCGGACGACCTGACGGGGCGGCCGTTCCTGCTCGACGCGCCAGCCCCGCGCCTCTTCTGGGCCCGCCGGCAGTGCCACGAGACGACGATCCACGCGGTCGACGCCCTCGCCGCGCGCCTCGGCCGCCCACCTCGCGCCGAGGAGACGTGGATCCGCCCGGCCGTCGCGCTCGACGGCATCGACGAGCTGCTGACCGGCTTCGTGCCCCGCCCCCGCCAGGGCGTCACGCACGACCCGGGCCTGCGCCTGCTCGTGGCCCCCGAGCCCGCGGCCCGGGCGTGGCTGCTCGACCTCGCCCCCGACCGGCCGCCCGTCACGACCCGTCTGGCCCGCTCACCGGGCGACGCGGCGCCGGAGGCCGACGCCGTCATCACCGGCGGGCCGGTCGAGGTGCTGCTCCGGCTGTGGAGCCGGGCCGGCGAGCCACGGGACGCCGTCGAGCGCTGGTGGGCCGACACGGTGACGGTGGCGTGGTGAGCCAGGGCTTCGGTCGCGCGGTGCAGTCCGCGATCTACGGCGCCGGTGCCCTGGGCACGCGGCCGACGGTGCCGACGGACCACGACCGGCTCGAGGCCAGGGCCCGCAAGACCATGTCGCGCAAGGGTTTCGCCTACGTGGCCGGGTCGGCAGGGTCCGAGGCCACTGCGCGCGCCAACGTGGCCGCCTTCGACCGCTGGCAGGTCGTGCCCCGCCTGCTCGTGGACACGACGGAGCGCGACACGGGCGTCGAGCTCTTCGGGAGGCGGCACGAGAGCCCCTTCCTCGTCGCGCCGGTCGGCGTCCTCTCCGCCGCCCACGCCGACGCCGACCTCGCCGTCGCGCGGGGCGCCCGCGAGCAGCGCGTCACGCAGGTGATCAGCACGCAGGCGTGTGTGCCGATGGAGCGCATCGCCGACGAGCTCGCCGGCTCGGGCCACTGGTTCCAGCTCTACTGGAGCAGCGACGACGCCCTCGCGGCCAGCCTCGTCGCCCGGGCCGAGGCGTGCGGCAGCGAGGCCCTCGTCGTCACCCTCGACACGGCATACCTCGGCTGGCGACCGCGCGACCTCGACCTCGGCCACCTCCCCTTCGCGCGCGGCGAGGGCATCGCGCAGTACACGTCCGACCCCGTCTTCCGGGCCCGCGTCGCGGCCAGGGTCGCGGCCCGCGCCGCCGACACCGCGCCACGGCGCACGTCCAGCCGTGAGGGTGCTGACGCCGGCTCGCGGACGGCGCGGCCCCGGCCGACGCCGGCGGCCCTCTCGACCCTGCTCGCGCTGAGCCGCAACCACCCCGGCCGCACGCGCGACAACCTCACGGGCCCCGAGCCGCGAGCGGCCGTCGAGACCTTCCTCGAGGTCTTCAGCCGCCCGTCGCTCACCTGGGACGACCTGCCGAGGCTGCGTCAGATGACGAGCCTGCCCATCGTGCTCAAGGGGATCCTGAACCCCGACGACGCGCGCCGCGCGGTCGACGCGGGCGTCGACGGCGTCTACGTCTCCAACCACGGCGGCCGACAGGTCGACCGGTCGGTCGCCGCGCTGGACGCCCTGCCGGGCGTCGTCGCGGCCGTCCGCGGCTCAGGGTCGGCGGCACCGATCATCTTCGACAGCGGGATCCGTTGCGGCGCAGACGCTTTCATTGCCCTGGCCTTGGGTGCGAGCGCCGTCGGCATCGGTCGTCCGCACGTGTACGGCCTCGCGGTCGCCGGGGCGGCCGGCGTGTCCGAGGTGCTGCGCAACCTCCGCGCCGAGCTCGACCTCCAGATGGCGCTGACGGGCTGCACCTCGCTCGCGGACCTCACCCCCGACCGCCTCGTCCACGTCGGCACCGTGAACACCCCACCCGTCCACACCCGCCCCACCCACCCGGGAGACCACCCGTGACCGACGACCCCGTCACCACGCTCGCCGACCTCCGGGTCGTCGTCGACCGCATCGAGGGCCGCTCCGTCTGCGGCCTGCGACCGGGCGACTCCTTCACCGTCACCCGCTCGAGCGAGCTGCGCCTGCCCGACGGCGGCCACTTCTGCCTCTACGCCCTCGCCGCGGTGCTGCCGCTCCTGCCCGCCCGGCAGCGCGCCCTCGACCCGGACGACTGGCTCGCCCGCGACTGCGAGGTGGCCTGCCCGGACCCCGAGGAGCGGCTCGTCATGCGGATCGAGAGCGGCGACGTCCGCGCGCACCGCACGGACGACCTCACGTGACCGCCCCCGGCTCCCGGGACGGCTCCGCCGGGCGCCAGCTCACGGTCGCCCTCCAGACCGACAAGACGCCGGCCGCCTACGCCGCCCTCGCCCGGGCGGCCGAGGACCTCGGCTTCGACGGCGTCAGCGTCTTCGCCGACCTCGGCTTCCAGCCGCCGGCCCTCGCGCTCGCGACGATCGCCGCGGCCACCTCCCGCGTGCGCATCGGCGCGGCCTGCCAGAACCCGCTCCTCACCCACCCGGTCGAGATCGCCGGGCAGGTCGCCGCCCTCGCCCTCGCCTCGGGGGGACGGGCCTACGTCGGCCTCGCGCGCGGCGCCTGGCTCGACGGGCTCGGGGTCGACGCGAGCCGCCCGCTGGCCCGGCTCGCCGACAGCGCCGAGATCGTGCGGCGGCTGCTCGCCGGTGACGACAGCGGCTACGAGGGGGCGGTGCTCGGCCTGCCCGCGGGCGTCCGGCTGCAGTTCCCGCTGCCCCCCGAGCGCGTCGAGCTGCTCGTCGGCACGTGGGGCGAGCGGACGACACGCTGGGCGGGCACGGCCGCCGACGAGGTCAAGGTCGGCGGCAGCGCCAACCCCGACATGGCGGCGCTCGTGCGCGGCTGGCTCGGCGATGCCCCGACCCGGGTCGTCCTCGGCGCCGTCACGGTGTGCGACACCGACCGCGCCACGGCCCGGGCACTCGCCCGCCGCGAGGTCGCCCTCTACCTCGACGTCGTCGCCGGCCTCGACCCGACCGTCACGGTCGATCCCGAGGTCCGCGAGCGCATCGGGTCCGCCGTCGCCGTGGGCGACCACGACGCCGCCGGTCGCGCCGTGCCCGACGACCTGCTCGACCGTTTCGCGTTCGCCGGAACCCCCGAGGACGTCGCGGCGCAGGTCGAGGCACTCTTCGCCGCCGGCGCCGACCGGGTCGAGCTCGGCACACCGCACGGCGTCGACGCCATCGCGGGGCTCCGCCTGCTCGGCACCCGGACGCTCCCGCGCGTCCGCGCCGCACTGCGGGCGGGGGTCGGCGCGTGACGCCCGACCGGGAGCAGCCCGCAGCCGACCACCGCCGGAGGGACGCGGCACACGCCGTCGCGGACGACTACGTCGCGGCGCTCGCGCGCACCGACCACGAGGCCGCCACCGTCGCCGGAGTCCCGCTCGAGGGACCGCTGCCACGCCTGTCACCGGACGCCTACGACGACCGCCTGGCCGCCGCCCACGCGGCCCGGTCGGCGCTCCGTGGGCTCCCGCCCGTGCCCGCGCCCGGAGCCCACCCGGACGACCCGGAGAACCCGGACGACCCCGCCGGAGCCGACGCCGCGCTCCGGCTCGTCCTCGCCGAGCGGCTCGACGCGGAGATCGACCTCGCCGAGGTGGGCTTCACCCAGCGCCTGCTCGCGCCGCTCGCCACCCCCGTCGACGCCGTGCGCGCGACCTTCGACCACCTGCCCCGCGACACCGACGCCGACTGGGAGACCGTGCTCGACGCCCTCGGCGGCGTCGGGGGTGCGTATGCCGACTACCTCGCGACGCTGACCCGCTCGGCCCGGCGCGGCCACGTCGTCGCCGCGCGACAGGTGACCGGGATCGCGGCGCGCTGCCGCCGCTGGGTCGACGACGGCTTCCACGCAGGGGTCGTCGCCGGCGCGCCCGACCACCTGCGGGCCCGGGCGGAGGCGGCCGCCGCCGACGCCGCACGGGCGACGAGCCGCTTCGCCGACGACGTCGAGCGCGTCCTGCTGCCGGTGGCCCCGACCACCGACCCCGTCGGCCGCGAGCTCTACACCCGCACGGCGCGGGCCTTCCTCGGCACCGACGTCGACCTGCTCGAGACGTATGCCTGGGGCTGGAGCGAGCTCGACCGGATCGCCGGCGAGGCCGACGCCCTGGCCCGCGAGCTGCACCCCGACGGCTTCGACGCCGCCGCCCGGATGCTCGACGAGCAGCCCGAGCGCCACCTCGCCCCCGCCGACATCGAGCCGTGGCTCGCCGAGCGCGTCGCGCGGGTCGCCGACCACGTCGACGGCCGCCACCTCGACCTGCCGGCGGGGCGGCACCGCCTGCCCGAGTGCCGCATGTCGACGGCGGCCTCGGGCGTCATGTACTACGACCCGCCCGGTGCCGACCTCACCCGCCCCGGACGGGTCTGGTGGACCGTCGACCCGGCCGTCGGGGCCCGGACCTGGCGCGAGGCGACGACGGTGCACCACGAGGGCGTGCCCGGCCACCACACCCAGATCCTCGCCGCGATGACGGCGCCCGGGCTGCACCCGTGGCAGCGCCACCTCTGCGAGGTGCACGGCCACGCCGAGGGCTGGGCGCACTGGGCCGAGGCGTGGGCTGCCGAGATCGGGCTGCTCGACGACCCCGCCGAGCGGCTCGGGATGCTCGTCGGCCAGGCCTGGCGGGCCGCCCGCATCGTCATCGACCTCGGGCTGCACCTCGACCTGCCGATCCCGCCCGGGCGCGGCCGGCGCGGGGGTCTCGCCGGCGGCGCCGCCCTGGGCGAGCACGCGCGGTGGTCGGTCGACCTCGCCGTCGACTTCCTCCGCACCGTGACGGGGCTCGGGCCGTCGATGGCGCGCTTCGAGGTCGACCGCTACCTCGGCTGGCCGGCGCAGGCCCTCGCCTTCCGCGTCGGGGCACGCGAGTTCGAGTCCGTCCGCGTCGCGGCCCGCACCGCGGCCGGACCGGCGTGGGACGAGCGGGCCTTCCTCACCGCGCTGCTGCGCCTGGGCCCGATGGGCCTCGGCCCGCTGCGCACGCTGGGCACCGCGCTCGCAGCGGTGCCCGGCACCCGGCGGGGTGGCGCGCCCGCGTGACCGGACGGCATACGGCCCCGGGGGTCGTATGCCGCCCGCTGCGCTCAGGCGCCCGCGAGCCGTCGCGACGGGGCGGGGCGACCGGGACCGGTGAGCAGCTCCTCGTGGTGGTGCACGACGCGCCACGTGCCGCCGCCGTCGCGGCGCAGCACCGACGTGCAGCGCAGCACCTCGTCGAGGGCCGGGTCGGTGAAGCGGGCCGTCAGCACGTGCGTCTCCCACGCGGCGTCGTCGGCGAGCAGGCCGACGACGGGGTCGCTCGCCTCGAGCCCGACGGGCGAGGGGTAGGCGGGGTCGTTGTCGCCCCCACCGCGACCGGCCCGGAGGTCGGCCTTGGTGCGCAGCAGCGGGATCGTCGAGTCCCACATCGTGCAGCCCTCGTCGAGGTGCGCCTCGAGCCGCGCCCGGTCACCGGCGAGGAACGCGTCGTAGAGGTCGGTGAGCACGCCCCACACGCGGGCCGCCTCGCCCTCGAGTCCGTCGTCGGCGTGGGCGGTGGTCCCGTCGGGAGAGGCGTCGGTCGTCATCGGGGTCCTCCGGAGGTCGGGGCGGTGAGCAGGTGCACGTCGTCACGGACGACCCGGCCGCGCGAGACGACGGCGCGCACCGCGCGCAGGGCCGACACGTCGACGGTGGGGTCCGCGTCGAGGACGAGCAGGTCGGCGCTGCGGCCGACGGTGATCCGCGCGGTCTCGTCGTCGACGCCGCACATCCGGGCGGGGTTCGTCGTCGAGGCCGCGAGCGCCTGGCGGGCCGTGAGGCCGGCCTCGACGAGCAGCTCGGCCTCGCGGACGACGGCGGAGGTGCCCTCGGTGCGGTCGCCGGGCGGGATGTCGGTGCCGTTCGTCAGGGTGACGCCGGCCGCGACCAGGCGGCGGGCGCTCTCGAGGTGGTCGACGGCCGCGCGGCGGGCGTTGTCGCGCGAGTGCTGCTCGAAGCCGTGCTCGGCCATCCAGTCCTGCGACCGCGTCACGGCGAGCGTCGGCGAGACGTAGACGCCGGGCTGGGCGAGCACCCGGGCCGTCGCGTCGTCGACGACGTAGGCGTGCTCGAAGCTGCGCACCCCGACGTCGACGGCCCGCCGGATGGCGCTGAAGTGCCCGGCATGGGCCACGACGTAGGTGCCGTGGTCGGCGGCCGCCCGCACGACGGCCGCGATCTCGGCGTCACTCATCTCCGGGTCCTGCGGGCGCTCGCCGGCGTGGGCCAGGCCGCCGGTGATGAAGATCTTCACGTGGTCGGCGCCCGCCTCGAGCTCGGCCCGGGCCGCGGCCTCGAAGGCGTCCGGCCCGTCGCAGTAGACCGACCCCGAGCCCTGCCCGTGGCCGCCGGGCGTCGACAGCGCCCGCCCGCCGGCGAGGATGCGCGGCGCGACGAACCAGCCGCGGCGGTCCGCCTCGCGCAGCGTGACGTCGACGGCGTGCTGCTCGTGCACGCAGCGCACGGTCGTGGCCCCCGCCTCGAGCGCGTCGCGGGCCCGCGCGGCGGAGCGGAACGCCGTGAGGTCGGGCCGCTCCTGCTCGTCGGTGTCGACGAACGGGAAGACGATCGAGAGGTGGGTGTGCACCGTGACGAGGCCGGGCGCGACGAAGCGGCCGCCGAGGTCGAGGGAGGGCTCCCCGTCGGGCGCCTGCGCGCGGACGTCGGTCACCCGGCCGTCCGACACGTGGAGGGCGCACGGCCCCGAGGTCGCGCCGTCGGGGTCGACGACGCGGGCTCCGGTCAGCCAGAGGTGCTCGAGGGTCGTCGTCACGAGGGCGTCCCGTCGGCGGGGTGCGTGGAGTCGGGGGACGCGACGGCGGCCGTGACCGGCACACCGCGCGTGTGGAGGTGGCACGCCGCCCGGTGCCCGGGGACGACCTCGAGCAGCGCCGGCACCTCGCCGGCGCAGGGCTCGAAGGCGCGCGGGCAGCGCGGGTGGAAGCGGCAGCCGGTCGGCGGCGCCGCAGGGTCGGGCACGTCGCCCGGCAGGTCGTCGGGCAGGCCACGGTTCGACACCGACGGGATGGCGCCGATGAGGGCCCGGCCGTAGGGGTGGGCCGAGCGGGCCCAGACATCCTCGGCCGGTCCCGTCTCGACGACCTCGCCGAGGTACATCACGGCGATCCGGTCGCTCAGCTGGCGCACGATGCCGAGGTCGTGCGAGATGAAGAGCAGCCCCATGTCGAGGTCGGCGACGAGCGAGGCGAGCAGGTTCGCGATCGAGGCCTGGGCCGAGACGTCGAGGGCCGAGATCGCCTCGTCGGCGACGATGAGCCGGGGCCGGGCCGCGAGCGCCCGCGCGATGGCGATCCGCTGGCGCTGGCCGCCGGAGAACTCGTGGGGGTAGCGCCGGGCGAACTCGGGCGGCAGGCCCACCCGCTCGAGCAGCTCGCCGACGAGGGTGCGGCGCTCGGCCGCGCGGGGCGGGTCGTCGGTGCCGAGCTCGATGCCGTCGGCGATCTGGTCGCCGACGCGGCGGCGCGGGTTGAGCGAGGAGTACGGGTCCTGGAAGACCATCTGCATGCCGCGCAGCGACCGCGACCGCGGTCCCCGGCCGAGGGGCACCACCGGCTCGCCCTCGAAGTGCACCGATCCGGCTGCCAACGGCACGAGCCCGAGGATCGCCTTGGCGAGCGTCGACTTGCCGCAGCCGGACTCGCCGACGAGACCGACGACCTCGCCGCGCTCGACCGTCAGGCTGGCGCCCGCGACGGCCCGCACCGCCTGCCCGCGGCGGTGGTAGACGACCTCGGCGTCCTCGACGGTGACGAGGCTCATGCCGGGCTCTCCTCGGGACGGGCCGACGACGGCGGGGCGAACGGGTCGACGGGGCACGCGAGCAGCCGCGCGCCGACGCCGGATGCCGCGGGCGACGTGGGCGACGTGGGCGACGTGGGCGACGTGGGCGACGTGCGCGACGTGGCCGTGGGTGCGGCGATCGGCACGAGCGCGGGACGGTCGGTCGCGCACGACGGACGAGCGTGCGCGCAGCGGGGGTGGAACGGGCATCCGGTCGGCACCTGCGTCAGCCGGGGCGCCGCGCCGGGGATGGCCCGGAGCGGCTCGCGGCCGGCGCCGTCGGGGTGCACCTCACCGACGTCGGTGCTCGGCAGCGAGTCGAGCAGCCCGCGCGTGTAGGGGTGGCGCGGCGCCGACAGCAGGTCACCGGTCGGCCCCGTCTCGACGATGCGGCCGGCATACATGACCGCGAGGCGGTCGGTGAGCGCGCCCATGACGCCGAGGTCGTGGGTGATGAGCAGGATGCTGAGCCCCTCCTCGCGGCGGAGCCGGTCGAGCAGGCGCAGGATGCCGGCCTGCACGGTCACGTCGAGCGCCGTCGTCGGCTCGTCGGCGACGAGCAGGGAGGGCGAGCACGCCAGGGCGATCGCGATGGCCGCCCGCTGGCGCATGCCGCCGGAGAGCTGGTGGGGGTAGGCGCCGAGGGTGCGCTCGGGGTCGGGGATGCGCACCTGGCGCAGCAGCTCGACGGCCCGCTCGCGCGCGGCCGCACGACCGGTGCGGTGGTGGTGGCGCAGGTGCTCGGTGACCTGGCGGCCGACCGTCAGCATGGGGTGCAGCGAGGTCATCGGGTCCTGGAAGACCATCGCGACCTCGTCGCCGCGCAGCGCCCGCAGCGCCCGCTCCGACATGGTGAGCACGTCGCGGCCACCGACCTCGAGGCGCCCGCTCGTGCGACCGCCGTGCGGCAGCAGGCCGAAGAGCGAGAGGGCCGTCAGCGTCTTGCCGCTGCCCGACTCACCGGCAAGGCCGACGACCTCACCGGGCCCTACGACGAGGTCGACGCCGTCGACCGGCGTGAGCCCGCCGGGCAGCTCGACCCGCAGCGACTCCGCGCGGAGCACCGGGGTGTCGCTCGGGGCAGCACTCGTGGCGCCGGTCACGGGGTCTCCCTCAGGGCTCGGGCGGTGCGGGGGTCGAGCGCGTCGCGCAGGGTGTCGCCCAGGAAGTTGAAGGCGAGCACGACGCTGAGGATGGCGAGGCCGGGGAAGACGCCGATCCACCACGCGTCGAAGTTGCGCGCACCCTCGGAGACCATGGCACCCCACTCGGGGTCCGGGGGCTGCGCGCCGAGGCCGAGGAACGACAGGCCGGAGAGCAGCAGGACGGCGTTGCCGACCTCGAGGGCGGCGAGCACGAGGACCGGCCCGGCGATGTTCGGGCGGAGGTCGGTGACGAGGGTCCGGCGTGCCGAGGCGCCGAGCAGCCTCGTGGCAGAGACGAACTCGGCCTCACGCAGCCCGAGGAGCATGGAGCGCACGACCCGGGCGTACGACGGCCACATGACGACGACGAGGGCGAGGACGGCGTTGCGCAGGCCGGGCCCGAGTGCCGCGGCGGCCGCCATGGCGAGGATGATCCCCGGGAACGCGAAGACGAGGTCGGCCAGGCGCATGACGACGGTGTCGGCGAACCCGGCGAAGTAGCCGGCGATCGACCCGAGCACCGTGCCGACGGCAGTGGCGAGCACGACGAGGAGCACCGCGAGCGGCAGCGTGATGCGGGTGCCGTAGATGATCCGGCTGAGGATGTCGCGGCCCAGCCCGTCGGTGCCGAGGACGGTCTCGCCGCCCGGGGGCAGCAGCCGTGCGAAGTCCTGGGCGTTCGGGTCGTGCGGGGCGATGAACGGGGCGAGGACGCCGACGAGCACCCAGAGGACGATGACCGTGGTGCCCACGACGGCGAGCGGCCGGCTCCACGGGGACCGGGCCGCGTCCGGTGCGCGGCGCCACCGCCGCCCGCGCGGCGTGCTCGTCCCGGCCGCGCTCACGAGAGCCGGATCCGCGGGTCGATGACGCCGTAGAGCACGTCGATGACGAGGTTGATGACGACGTAGACGACGGCCACGGTCACCGAGACGCCCATGACGGCGGGCAGGTCGAGGGCGAGCGACGACTTGTAGGCGTACTGGCCGAGGCCGGGCCACGAGAAGATCGACTCGACGAGCACCGTGCCCGAGAGCAGCGACCCGAACGCGAGGCCCGACACCGTGATGATCGGCACCATCGCGGGACGCAGGACGTGGCGCACGATGACGGTCCGGCGCGGCAGCCCCTTGGCGTTGGCCGCGCGGACGTAGTCGTTGCCGAGCACCTCGAGGACGCTCGCGCGGGTGAAGCGCGTGATGAGCCCGACCGTGTAGGCCGACAGCACCAGCGCCGGCAGCAGGATGTGGTGCAGCGCCATCTGGAAGGTGAAGGGGTCGTTGTCGAGGAGCGAGTCGACCAGGAGCAGCCCGGTCACCCGGGGCGACGCGGGGTAGCCGGGGTCGAGCTGGCCGGTCGAGCTGAACCAGCCGAGCTTGACGGAGAAGACGAGCGACGCCGTCAGCGCGAGCCAGAAGGTCGGCACCGAGACCCCGGTGAGGCTGACGACGCGGATGAGCTGGTCGGGCCAGCGGTCGCGCTTCAACGCGGCCACGGTGCCGAGCAGCACGCCGACGACGAGCGAGATGACGATCGCGACGAGGGCGAGCTCGATGGTCGGCGGGAGGTACTCGAGCAGGTCGGTCGTCACCGGGCGACGCGTCTGCTGCGAGGTTCCGAGGTCGCCCTGCAGGAGGTTGCCGAGGTAGGTGAGGTACTGCTGCCAGAGCGGCTGGTCGAGGCCGTACTTGGCCCGGAAGGCCGCCACCGTCGCCGGGTCCTCGATGGCCCGCTGCCCGAGCGCCGCCGCGGCGGGGTCGCCGGGCACGACGTGGGTCAGCAGGAAGGCGACGACCGTGATGCCGACGACGAGCAGCGCGCCGGCCAGCGCCCGGCGCGCGAGGAAGCCCCCGAGCCCGGAGGCCCGGCGGGCCGACTCGCGTCGGCCTGCCGGGCCCGCGGGCGAGGCGGGTGGTGTCGCGGTGGGTGGTGTCGTGGCGGGTGCCGTCATGCGATGCGGCTCAGCCGAGCTCGGCGACGTTGACCGACCACACGAGGTTGTAGCTGAGGTTCTTCAGCGAGTCGGCGGCGAGGAAGACCTGGGCCGGCTGGATGAGGCCCATGACCGGTCCGGCGTTGAGGCCCTCCTGGAACTGCTCCATGAGGGAGGCCCGCTTCGTCTCGTCCTTCTCGGTGGCCGCCTGCTTCATGACGGCCTCGAGGGCGGGGTCGGAGCCGGCCTTCCAGTTGACGCGCTTGCCGCCGACGATGCCGCCGGGGCCGAAGGCGAGGTAGTTGCTGGCGTCCGGGAAGTCCGGACCCCAGAGCCACACGCCCACCTGCTGCTTGCCACCGCGCGCCAGCTCGAGCACGGTCGCGACGGGCGCTCCCTTGAGCTCGGTCTTGATGCCGATCTTGTTGAGGTCGGAGGCGATCCGCGTCGACATGTCCGTGAAGGAGACGCCGTTCTGCGTCAGGTCGGACGGGAACGAGATCTCGACCGGGGTGCCGTCGTAGCCCGACTTCGCGAGAGCCGCCTTGGCGGCCGCGGCGTCGAAGGTCGGCGCCTTGTCGTCGGGCAGCGACCCGGCGAACTGCACCGGCACCATCCCGGCGGCCCGGCGCGAGCCCTTGCCGGCCAGCTCGAGCAGACCGGAGTAGTCGATGCCGCGGCGGACGGCCTCCTGGAAGTCGGGGTTCGCCGTCCACGTGTTCACCGCCGGGTTCGCGTTGGTGAAGAGGTAGAACGTGTACTGCGACGGCACCGACGTGGAGACGACGCCGGAGCCGACGGAGGCCACCTGGTCGGGCGAGAGGTCGAGGGCGAGGGCGCTCTCGCCCTTCTCGACGTTGTTCTTCTGCTGCGCGGCGTCGACGTTGCGGATGACGACGCGCTGGTAGTGCGGCTTGGTCGCGCCCCAGTAGTTGGGGTTGGCCTTGAGCACGACCTCGGTCGAGAGCCCGAAGGACTCGAGGACGTAGGGGCCCGAGCCCATCGAGGCCTTGGCGAAGGCGTCCTCGGCGGTGTCGGCGGTGGCGGCGTCCTGGGCGTCGGACGCGCCGGCGGCCTTGGCTGCCTTGGAGTTGACGATGCCGAGCGACGGGCTCGCGAGCTTGCCGAGCAGGGCCGGGTCGTAGGTCGCCGTCTTGACGACGACGGTCTGCGGGTTCGTGGCCGTGACCGTGAGGCCGTCGGCGAGGAACGAAGGGTTGCCCTTGACGTTCTCGACGCGGGTGAGGGAGAAGACGACGTCGTCGGCGGTGACCGCCGACCCGTCGGAGAACTTCGCCGACGGGTCGAGGGTGAAGGTCCAGCTGAGGCCGTCGGCCGACTGCTCCCACTTCGAGGCGATGGACGGCACCGGCGTCTTGAGGTCGGCGCCCTTGAAGGTGACGAGGGTGTCGTAGAGGGCACGCGCGACGATGTTGCCGGTGGGCTCGTAGTTGCGGGCGGGGTCGGCGCTCTTCAGCACGAAGACGGTGTCGACGACGAGCGGTTTCGTCGACGCCGCAGCGCCGCCCGTGCCCGTCGGGGAGTTCTTCGGGGCCGGGTTGCACGCCCCGACGGCGAGCGCCAGGCCGAGGGCCAGGGGCGCGACGAGCAGCTTCTTGTTCACGAGGCACGTCCTTCTCGGGCAGTCGTCGTCAGACGATCCAGGAGCCCCGCCGTGGAGCCCGAGATCGGTCTACCACAGCGCCCCGCCGCCGTACCCGGACTGCGCGTGCGGATCTGTGGAGTCGTGCGGTCGGCACCCGGGCGTCTCACGACGTGGACGACGACCGGGCGGACGACGTCGCCCGCCCGCGCCTGCCGACGCCCCCTACAGGCGGACTCCGTTGTAGGACGGCGCGGTCCGCACGTCGATCGTGGGCGACGGGTCGCCGCCCACCTCCCACCACACGTCCTCGGAGCCGGCACCGGCCGCATTCCAGCACGTGCCGACCTGGTTCCGCGGCGGGCGGTCCGCGAAGGTGCAGACCGCATACACGCCCGGCGGCACGTGGATCGTGAACGCCCCTGCTGCGACGGCGGGGTCGGCGGCGGCGTGGGCTACGAGGGCGTTCTCCGCGTCGAAGAGGTTCTGGCAGCAGAGGGCGACGATGCCCGAGCTGCCCTGCGACACGGTGCCCGTGATCGTGCGGCTGCCCACGACGACGTCGCTCCGGACGTAGCGGTCGGCGAAGCCCCCGGTCGTCGACTCGGGGATGACCCAGTAGTGCACGGGCGCCGTGCTGCACCCCGTCGTCCGGCCACCGCACACCGACGCGGGCAGGGACGGGTCGGTGAAGCTCGTGGCCGTCCCCGGGAGGGTCGTGACCGTCCCACCCGTCGTCGTGGCGGCGGTGTTGCGCACGATGCGGACGGCCTTGAGCGGTCCGGTGGGGTTGCGCCACGTGAGCCGCACCTGCGCGTGGCCGAGGTCGTACGAGGGAGGTGTGACCGACGCGGCCGACCGCAGCTCGGTCACGACGTCGGGCCGCGTGACGACGGTGATGGTGCGCCCGGCCGAGTACGCGCTGCCGACCCTGACCCAGACGGCGAACGTGTAGGCGACGTTCGGGGTCAGGGAGGGGACCAGCGTCGTGCGGGCGGTGCGCCCGGTGACGGGGACGGCATACCCGCTCGTCGGGGACGCCGCCGGCGTGTGACCGCGGGTCACGCGCACGACGCCACCGCCGCCGGGGCTGTAGTACGCCGCGGGGACGAGGTAGCTGATGGTGACGCGGTGCGCGGTGCGCTCGGTGACGGTGATGCCCGAGACGGGCGGCGGCGCGGTGGCGGCCGAGGCGGTGGCGGCAGAGGTGGCACCGGTGGCCGACGTCGCCGGCAGGACCGCGGTCACGAGCGCCGCCACGGCGGCCAGGACGACCAGTAACCTCGTGCGCCGTCTCCGCGGCGTGGTGTCGGTGTGGTGCATCGGCGCTCCCCTGGCTCGGACCACCCGATCCGGCCGGGTGGTGGATCGACCCATCATGGACCCGTCGGCGCGCTCCCGCCCGCCCGGTCGTGCGCTCGTGGGATGGAACCGGGTCGACGCGGACGGGGCCGGTCGCGGAGGATCGGGGCATGCCCGCCCTCGACCACCTGACCCGCGACGCCTTCCCCCGGTCGTCGAAGTACGACGCGCGGTGGCTCGTCGACCTCGACATGGGCCCGCACCCGTTGTGGCTCCTCGAGGACCTCGCCGCCGACCTCGACCTGCGCCCGGGCATGCGCGTGCTCGACCTCGGCTCCGGCCTCGGTGCGACATCGGTGTTCCTCGCGCGGGAGTACGGCGTCAGCGTCGTCGCGGCCGACCTCTGGGTCGACCCCAGCGCGGCCGGTGCGGTCTTCCGCAAGGAGGGCGTCGACGACCGGGTGCTGCCGATGCGCGTCGACGCCCACGCCCTGCCCTTCGGCAGCGGCTCGTTCGACGCGATCGTCAGCATCGACGCGTGGGAGTACTTCGGCACCGGCGACCACTACCCGCCCTACCTCGCGAAGTTCCTCCGCCCCGGCGGCCAGCTCGGCGTCGCGACCCCCGCCCTGACGACCGAGGTTCGCGAGCTCGGCGAGATCCCCGACCACGTCGACCGCGTCGTCGGCGCCGAGTCGGCCGCCTGGCACACCGCCGAGTGGCTGCGCAGCCAGTGGGCCTTCAGCCGCGCCTTCGCCGACGTCACCGCTCGCACCCAGGACGACGCGTGCGCCAACTGGCTGCTCTGGGAACGCGCCGTCATGGAGCTGAAGGGCCAGCCGACCTCCCCCGTGCAGTCCATGCTCGAGGCGGACGGCGGCGCCTTCGTCACCTTCGCCCTGGTCACCGGGAGGGTCGCATGAGCCTGACGCCGACCGACCTCGTCCACCTGCGCCGCGCCGTCGGCCTCGCCCGCCTCGCGCTCGAGCGCGGCGACGAGCCCTTCGGGTCGGTGCTCGTCTCGGACGAGGGCGAGGTGCTCTTCGAGGACCACAACCACGTCGTCGAGCTCGAGGCCACGCAGCACCCCGAGTTCGCCATCGCGCGCTGGGCCGGCGCCAACCTCACGGCGGCCGAGCGGGCGTCCGCGACCGTCTACACCTCCGGCGAGCACTGCCCGATGTGCTCGTCCGCGCACGCCTGGGTCGGTCTCGGCCGCATCGTGTATGCCGTCGGCTCGGACCGGCTGACCGCGTGGCGCTCCGCGTGGGGCGCACCCGCGTCACCGGTCGCGCCCCTGTCGATCCTCGACGTCGTGCCCGGCGCCGTGGTCGACGGTCCCGCACCCGAGCTCGAGGACGAGGTGCGCGCCCTCCACGAGACCTTCGCCACCCGGCATCCGAGCTCCTGACGCGGGCGGGACGTGGCGGAGCGCCGGCCGCCCTCCCCCCGGCTGCAACCGCGCCACGGCGCACTTCCAGCCGGGAAACCCGCCCTGGACGGCTGCAACCGCGCCACGGCGCGCTTTGAGTGGTGCCTGTGGATGCCGGGCACGGCGCCAACCTCGGGACGGACATGCTGCGGAGATGGACGAGGACCCTGTGGTCAGCCCGCTCCGCCGCGCAGAGGCGAAGCGCTGCGGGCTGACCGACTCCCGGCTCCGTCGCACGCACTCACCGGTCTTTCGGGGAGTGCACCTGCCCAAGGGACAACCGCGGATGCTCGCCGACCGGCTCAGGGCAGCCCTCGCGGTCGTCACCCCGGGCAGCTTCGTGTCGCACCACTCGGCCGCCCAGCTCTGGGGTGCGATCGTGCCGGACCACCCCGACGTGCACGTCACCAGCAGGGTCAACCGCACCCGACGCCAAGGCATCACCGCACACCGCGCCAAGAAGGATCAGACGGTCGTCCGCTGGGCCGGGTTCGCCGTGACCTCGCCGACGCAGACCTTCCTCGACATGGCGCACCACCTCACGCTCGTCGACCTCGTCGTGCTGGGCGACTCGCTCGTCCGGCGGAAGCGGACGACGCCGGATGCCTTGGTCAGCGCTGCGGATGGCAAGGTCGGGCCCTACCGGCGGCTGGCCCGACGTGCGGCCTCGCTCGTGCGCCGCGGTGTCGACTCCGCCATGGAGACGCGGGTGCGGTTGCTCGTCGTGCTCGCCGGCCTGCCGGAGCCGGAGGTCGACCACCGCGTGCACGACGCCGACGGCAACCTCGTCCGGCGCTACGACCTCAGCTACCTGCCGTTCCCTCTCATCCTGGAGTACGACGGACGCCAGCACGCCGAGTCGACGCTCCAGTGGCAGGGCGACATCGACCGCGACGAGGCGCTCGACGACGACGGCATCCGTCGCCTCGTGATCGTGCGCGACGGTGTCTACGGCAAGCCCGGGACCACGCTGGTCCGGATCATGAGGGCGATGCGCCGCGCCGGTATGCCGGTGCCGCCGCTCAAGGACGAGTGGCGCCGGCACTTCCCCGGCCGCCCGGGCGACGTCCTGCACCCACGCTGACCGAGACAGCCCGCGGAGCCGCGTTCGCGCGGCCGCAACCGCGCCGTGGCGCACCTCCAGCCGGGAAACCCACCGCTCGACGGCCGCAACCGCGCCGTGGCGCACTTCCAGCCGGGAAAACAGCCGGACGACGGCTGCAACTGCGCCGTGGCGCACGTGCAGCCGAGAGCGCAGCCATGACTGGCCGAGCCGGGACGTCACGCCGGTCGCAGGACCCCGCGGTTCGGCATACGGGCTCGGAGCGGCAGCGGGTACGACGTGACCGATCTGTCCGCCCACGGCGAACAGAGGCGGAACCTGAGCCGATCACGCTCAGGATGGGAACAGGACGCAACCGACCCGCGTTGGTCGGGTTGTGCTCGTCCACAGCGGGCACGGATAGCATCGAGACGTCTCTCGATCAGTCAGGAGAAGGAACATGTTCGAACGGTTCACCGACAGGGCCCGAAGGGTGGTTGTCCTCGCGCAGGAGGAAGCTCGCCTGCTCAACCACAACTACATCGGGACCGAGCACATCCTCCTGGGTCTGATCCACGAAGGCGAAGGCGTCGCCGCGAAGGCCCTCGAGTCGCTCGACATCTCGCTCGAAGCGGTCCGGGCCCAGGTCCAGGAGATCATCGGCCAGGGCCAGCAGGCCCCGACCGGCCACATCCCCTTCACGCCCCGCGCGAAGAAGGTCCTCGAGTACTCGCTCCGCGAGGCGCTCCAGCTCGGCCACAGCTACATCGGCACCGAGCACATCCTGCTCGGCCTGATCCGCGAGGGCGAGGGCGTCGCCGCCCAGGTCCTCGTCAAGCTCGGCGCGGAGCTGAACAAGGTGCGCCAGCAGGTCATCCAGCTGCTCTCCGGCTACCAGGGCGGGCAGGGCGGCGAGAAGGCCGGCGCCGGTGTCGGCCCCGGCCAGGCCGAGGGCACCCCCGCGGGCTCGCTCGTGCTCGACCAGTTCGGTCGCAACCTCACGCAGGCGGCCCGCGAGGGCAAGCTCGACCCGGTCATCGGGCGTGAGAAGGAGATCGAGCGCGTCATGCAGGTGCTGTCGCGCCGCACCAAGAACAACCCGGTCCTCATCGGCGAGCCCGGCGTCGGCAAGACCGCCGTCGTCGAGGGCCTGGCCCAGGACATCGTCAAGGGCGAGGTGCCCGAGACGCTCAAGGACAAGCAGCTCTACACCCTCGACCTCGGCTCGCTCGTGGCCGGCAGCCGCTACCGCGGTGACTTCGAGGAGCGCCTGAAGAAGGTCCTCAAGGAGATCCGCACCCGCGGCGACATCATCATCTTCATCGACGAGATCCACACGCTCGTCGGTGCGGGTGCCGCCGAGGGCGCCATCGACGCCGCGTCGATCCTCAAGCCGATGCTCGCCCGTGGCGAGCTCCAGACGATCGGTGCGACGACCCTCGACGAGTACCGCAAGCACATCGAGAAGGACTCGGCCCTCGAGCGGCGCTTCCAGCCGATCCAGGTGCAGGAGCCGACGCTGCCGCACGCCATCGAGATCCTCAAGGGTCTGCGCGACCGCTACGAGGCCCACCACCGCGTGACGATCACCGACGGCGCGCTCGTCGCGGCCGCCAACATGGCCGACCGCTACGTCAACGACCGCTTCCTCCCGGACAAGGCCATCGACCTCATCGACGAGGCGGGCGCGCGA
The DNA here is from genome assembly GCF_039542985.1 of Terrabacter aeriphilus. Taxonomy (NCBI): domain Bacteria; kingdom Bacillati; phylum Actinomycetota; class Actinomycetes; order Micrococcales; family Intrasporangiaceae; genus Terrabacter; species Terrabacter aeriphilus. The sequence goes on along the minus strand of NZ_BAABIW010000018.1, from coordinate 225,780 downwards.
CTGCGCATCCGCCGGATGACCGCTCCGCCGGACCTGCGCGAGTTCGACGAGAAGATCGCCGCGCTCGTGCGCGAGAAGGAGTCGGCCATCGACGGGCAGGACTTCGAGCGTGCGGCCCGCGTCCGCGACGACGAGAAGCGCCTCCGCCAGGAGAAGGCCGCCCGTGAGGCCCAGTGGAAGTCGGGCGACATGGACGTCGTGGCCGAGGTCGACGAGGAGCTCATCGCCGAGGTGCTCGCGGCGAGCACCGGCATCCCGGTCTTCAAGCTGACCGAGGAGGAGAGCAGCCGCCTGCTCCACATGGAGGACGAGCTGCACAAGCGCATCGTCGGCATGGACGACGCCGTCAAGGCGCTGAGCCAGGCGATCCGCCGCACCCGAGCCGGCCTCAAGGACCCGCGCCGCCCCGGTGGCTCGTTCATCTTCGCTGGCCCCACCGGCGTCGGTAAGACCGAGCTCGCCAAGACGCTCGCCGAGTTCCTCTTCGGCAGCGAGGACGCGCTGATCCAGCTCGACATGTCGGAGTACTCCGAGAAGCACACGGTGAGCCGTCTCTTCGGCTCGCCCCCCGGCTACGTCGGCTACGAGGAGGGCGGCCAGCTCACCGAGAAGGTGCGCCGCAAGCCGTTCTCCGTCGTGCTCTTCGACGAGGTCGAGAAGGCCCACCCGGAGATCTTCAACTCGCTGCTGCAGGTGCTCGAGGACGGCCGCCTCACCGACTCGCAGGGTCGGATGGTCGACTTCAAGAACACCGTCATCATCATGACGACGAACCTCGGCACGCGGGACATCTCCAAGGCCAACATGGGCTTCTCGGCCGGGCCCGACAGCCGCTCGGACTACGAGCGGATGAAGGCGAAGGTCACCGACGAGCTCAAGCAGCACTTCCGGCCCGAGTTCCTCAACCGCGTCGACGACACGATCGTGTTCCCCCACCTCAACCGCGAGGAGATCACGCAGATCGTCGACCTCGAGATCGCCAAGCTCGACAAGCGGCTCAAGGACAAGGACATGGGCATCGAGCTCACGCCCGCGGCCAAGGACCTGCTCGCCAAGAAGGGCTACGACCCCGTGCTCGGTGCGCGCCCGCTGCGCCGCACCATCCAGCGCGAGATCGAGGACGCCCTCTCGGAGAAGATCCTCTTCGCCGAGTTCGGCTCGGGTCAGTACATCCGGATCGACACCGAGGGCGAGGGCAAGGAGGAGAAGTTCACCTTCTCCGACATGGCCCACCCGGACGCCGCGCACCGACCGGCCGACGACCTGCCGGAGCTTCCCGAGGGTGCCGCCCTCGACGAGGCCCTCGGCGTCAACGTCACCGCCGGCCCGACGGTGCCCGACGACCAGGTCTACCCCGACGCGGGGCTGACCGGCACGGAGCGCTGAGCGCCGCACCACAGGTCGACCGAAGGGGTCGGGGACGCGAGTCCCCGGCCCCTTCGTCGTGCGCGGCGCGAGTCGTACGTCGCGCTCGCCGGTGTCCGACCGGGGTCGTATGCCGCCCGCCGCAGGAGGCGACCACGGCCCGATGCCGGGGCGCCCCCGGCGCGGCGACGCTGGGTGCCATGAGCCACCACGACCCCGCCCGTATGCCGGCCGGTGCCCCCGCGCGCCCGGCCCCGCCGTCCACCGCCTCCCCCACCTCGCCCGGCACGAGCCCGTCGCCGCAGGCCTCGGTGGACCCCTCGGTGGACCCCTCGGTCGACCGCTCGCGCGACCTCGTCGCCCGCGACCTCGTCATGACGTACGGCCGCACGCGCACGGCCGGGCCGCCCGCCCTCGGCGGCGTCGACGTCACCGTCCCGGCGGGGACGAGCCTCGCCGTGATGGGACCGTCGGGCTCCGGCAAGACGACGCTGCTGCACGTCCTCGCCGGCATCCTGCGACCGACCGGCGGCCAGGTGCAGTGGCGCGGCCGCGACATCGCCCGGATGTCCGACCGCGAGCGCACCAAGCTGCGCCGGGAGGACTTCGGCTTCGTCTTCCAGCAGGGCATGCTCCTGCCGGAGCTGCCGGCCGTGGAGAACGTCGCCCTGCCGCTCATGCTCGGCCGGGTCGGCCGGGCGGAGGCCACCGCCCGCGCCGCCGCGCTCTTCGCCCCCCTCGGGCTGTCCGGCCTCGAGAAGCGGCGTCCGGGCGAGCTCTCCGGCGGCCAGGCGCAGCGCGTCGCCATCGCCCGGGCGCTCGTCGCCCGGCCCGGCGTCGTCTTCGCCGACGAGCCGACCGGCGCCCTCGACCAGACGACGAGCGCCGAGGTCATGGCGCACCTGACCCAGCTCGCCGCGCACACCGGTGCCTCGCTCGTCGTCGTGACGCACGACGAGAACGTCGCCCGCTGGTGCACCGGCGTCGTCCACGTGCGCGACGGCCGCATCGCCGGGCACGGCGTGCCGCAGCCGACCGGTGCGCCTGCGCCGACCGTCCCGCGCACCGCGACGGTGACCCGGTGAGGGCCGCGCTCGCGCTCTGGTGGCGGCTGCGCCGCGCCGCTGCCGCCGACGACCGGCTGCCCGGCGTGCTCGCCGTCGTGTCGTTCGCCGTGGCGACGGCCGCCCTGCTCGTCAGCATCGCGGGGCTGCGGGCCTTCGAGCTGCGCAACCCGACGCCGCCGGGCGGCCTCCAGGGCCCGCTGACCGAGCAGGCCGCCCTCGGCGACCTCTACGTCACGCTCGCGTGGATCGCGACGACGTGCATGGTCATCCCGATCCTCACCCTCGGCGGGGTGGCCGCGCGCCTGGCCATCGCACGGCGCGACCAGCGCCTCGCCGCGCTGCGCCTGACGGGCGCCACGTCGGGCCAGGTCACCCTGATGACCCTCGCCGAGGCGGCCGCGCAGGCGCTCGTCGGTGCCGTGGCCGGTGTCGTGCTCCACCTCGCCGTGCTGCCCCTCGTCGCGCGGCTCTCCTTCCAGGGCCGGCCGTTCGAGCTGAGCGAGCTCGTGCTCCCGCTCCCGCAGGTGCTCGCCGTGGTGGCCGCCGTGGTCGTCGTGGCCGTCGTCTCCGGGGCGTCCAGCCTCGCCCGCGTGGCGATCAGCCCGCTCGGCGTGGCCGCCCGCACGACCCCGAAGCGCCTCAGCGTGCTGCGGGTCCTGGTCGCCGTCGCGGCCGGCGCGGCCTGGGTGCTCGTCATCACGCCGATGAAGGAGCCGCAGCGCATGACGATCGTGCTCGTGCTCGGCGCCATGATCCTCGCCGTCAACGCCGTCGGTCCCTGGGTCGTCATGGTCGCGGGCCGCGTCGCGGCACGCCTGGCACCGAGCGCCGCGACGCTGCTCGCGGCCCGCCGCATCGCCGACGACCCCAAGAGCACGTGGCGCGCCGTCGGGGCCCTCGGGCTCGCCGTCGTCGTCGTGGGCTTCACGAGCCTGGCCTCCGTCGACGAGCCGAGCAGCCCGCTCGAGGCCTACCTCGCCGACGACCTCGGCACCGGCGCCCTCGTGACGCTCGTCATCATCACCGTCGTCGGGGCCACCTCGACCGGGGTCGTGCAGGCCGCGCGCGTGCTCGACCAGCGGGAGCAGTACCGCTCGCTCGCCCTCGCCGGCACGAGCGAGCGCTCGCTCCACCGGGCCCGGGCCCTCGAGGTCGCCCTGCCGCTCGCCCTGACGATCGTCCTGACCGCCGGCTTCGTGCTCGTGCTCATGCTGCCCTTCACGAACGCGATCGACACCTCGCTCGTCGTGCGCTTCGTCGTCACCTCCGCGGTGGCCGGTGCGGTCGTGCTCACCTCGGTGCTCGCGTCGCGCCCGCTCGTGCGGACGGCGTCCCGCGTGGCCTGAACGGGTCGTCTACGGTGGGGCGGTGACCTCGACGCGCCGCCCCACCGCACCGGCCTCGACGGCGGGCCGCACGGCCCGCACGAGCCGCTCGGCCCGCTCGGCCGGCTCGGTCGGGACGGCCGTCGTCGCCGTCCTCGCGCTCGCGGCCTGCACCGGCGCGACACCGCAGGCCGGGTCGCCGGGCACGTCGTCCCGGGCCGGCACGACGGCGAGCTCCTCCACCGAGGCCTCCACCGGCGTGACGGTCGCCGGCGCCCCCGCCGCCCTGCGCACGCTCGTGACGAGCGTGTATGCCGGCGGCGACCTCACGAAGGCCGCCTCGGCGAGCGCCGCGGCCGCGCTCGAGGCGCGCACCCCGGCGACCGGGCCGGTCGCCGCCACGGCCAAGGTCGGCTCGTGGATGGGCACGCCGGTGGCCGTCGTCACGGCGGGCGACGACGTGACGCTCGCCGTCGGCCCGAGCTGGAAGATCGTCGGCGGCTGGTGGCCCTCGCTCGGCGTCGCGAAGCCCAGCCTCGGCGGCGGCCCCCGCTGGGTGCTGGCCATCGGCTCCGACGCGCGGCCGGGGCAGCCCCTCGAACGCACCCGCGCCGACGTGCTCCAGGTCATCGGCATCGACGGCAGGGGCGGCGGCGGCGTCATGGGGATGGCCCGCGACCTCTGGGTGCCGCTCGCGACCGGGGGCAAGGGCAAGATCAACGCGGCCATGGTGATGGGCGGCCCCAAGGCGCAGGTCAGCACGGTCGCAAAGGTGACGGGCCTGCCCGTCGAGGGCTACGTCGTGCTCGGCTTCCCCGGCTTCAAGCAGGTGGTCGACGAGCAGGGCGGCATCCCCATCGTCATCCCTCGGACCGTCGTCGCCTCGCACGCGCGCGACCTCGTCATCAAGGCCGGGCCGCAGACCCTCTCGGGCAAGCAGGCCCTCGCCTACGCCCGTGAGCGCAAGACGCTGCCCGACGGCGACTTCGGGCGCTCGCGCCACCAGGGCGAGGTCATCCTCGCGGCCGCGGTCAAGGCCAAGCTGGCCGGCCCGATCGCGATCCCCGGCGCGCTGAGCAGCTTCAGCAAGGTCGGGCGCAGCAACCTCAGCGCCGAGCAGATCCTCACCTTCGCCGCCGGGCTGCACCAGCTCAACCCGCTGCAGGTCGGCCGGGGCGTGGCCAAGGGTGCGTTCGGCTGGGCCGGGCAGCAGTCGATCGTGGTGCTCGGCGCGCAGGCACGCAGCCTGTTCCGGTCGTTCCGCGACGGGAACCTCTCGTGACCGCCGGCCCCCCGGTGATCCGGCGCGCGCGCACGTCCGACGTCCGCGGCATCCGGGCCCTCGTCGCGCCCCTCGCCGAGCGGCGGGTCCTCGTGAGCAAGGAATCCGTCACGTACTTCGAGAGCCTCCAGGAGTTCCGCGTGGCCGAGCAGGACGGTCGCGTCGTCGGCTGCGGCGCCCTGCACGTCATGTGGGAGGACCTCGCCGAGGTGCGCACCCTCGCGGTGGCGCCCGACCAGCTCGGCACCGGGCTCGGCGGCCGCCTGCTCGAGACCCTCGTCGAGGACGCCAGGGAGATCGGCGTCGAGCGGCTCTTCTGCCTCACCTTCGAGACGGACTTCTTCCTGCGCCACGGTTTCGAGGTCATCGAGGGACAGGCCGTGCCGATGGACGTCTACGCCGAGCTGCTGCGCTCCTACGACGAGGGTGTCGCGGAGTTCCTCGACCTCGAGCGGGTCAAGCCCAACACCCTGGGCAACACCCGCATGCTCCGCACGCTCTGAACCCGGTCCCCGCTCCGTCGCGCGCGCACCGCCGCACCCCGCGCGACACCGCCTAGGACGACGCCGGGAGGTGCGCCGCCAGGTGCCCCAGCAGTGCGTCCACCGCGGGCGACCGGCCCTCCCGGCGGGCGATGACGGTCAGCTCCCACACGAGCGTCTCGGCGAGCGGCACGACGACGAGCCGGCCGGCCGACGGTGCCATCGTCTGCGTGGCGGTCTGCTGCGGCACGACCGCCACGCCCAGGCCCGCGGCGACGTAGGCCGGCACGGTCGAGAGGTCGGGCACCTCGAGGGTGACTCGGCGGCGCAGCCCGGCCCCGCGGAGCCAGTCGTCGACGACCTTGCGGTTGCCGAACCCGGCCGGCATCTCCACGAAGTCGTCGTCGAGCAGGTCGGCCAGGCGCAGCTCCGTCGCGCCGGCGAGGGCGTGCCCGGCCGGCAGCACGGCCACGAACGGCTGGCGCCGGAGCACCTGGGCGTGGACGCCCGCGAGGTCCTCGAGCGGCAGCCCGCAGAACGCGACGTCGAGGCGCGAGCGTCGCACGTCGTCGACGAGGCCGGTCGAGCCCCGCGGCGAGGTCCGCATCGACAGCTCGACCCCGGGGTGCTCTCGGTGGAAGTCCCCGAAGGCCGCCGGCAGCCCGAGCGACTCGAGGTTCGTCAGCATGCCGACGCGCAGCGAACCGGAGACCGTGCCGGCGGCCCGCGCCCCCGCGCGGCGCATCTGCTCGACGGCCTCGAGCGCCGCCCGCGCCTGCGGCAGCAGCTCGGAGCCCGTCCGGGTCAGCGCGATGTGCCGGGTCGAACGGATGAAGAGCGACGTGCCGACCTCCCGCTCCAGCACGGCGACGCCCGACGACACCGTCGACTGCACGGCGTGCAGCCGCTCGGCGGCGCGGGTGAAGCTCAGCTCCTCGGCGACGGCGACGAAGTACTCCAGGTGCCTGGTGTCCACCCCGCCATCATGCATCGACACCATCGATCAATGACACCGACATTCCTCGTTGGACACGATGAATGTCGACGGCGCACGCTGGTGGCATGACGACGACCTCCCCCACCGACGCGCGCCGCACGACCGCGGTCGACGACGCCTCCCGGGCTCGGCACCGCCGCGGCTTCTGGGTCGTCGTCGCGGCCTTCACCACGTTGATGGCGTTCACGACGCTGCCCACGCCGCTCTATCCGCTCTACCAGCAGCTCGACGGCTTCCCCACCTTCGTCATCACCCTCATCTTCGCGGCATACGGCCTCGGGGTCATGGTCGGGCTCTACCTCGCGGGGCACGTCAGCGACTACCTCGGGCGGCGGCGCGTGCTGCTCGCGGCCACCGTGGTCGAGCTCGTCAGCGCCGTCATGTTCGTGCTGCTGCACGACACGGCGAGCCTGCTCGTCGCGCGCCTGCTCTGCGGGCTGGGCATCGGCGCCGTCACCGCGACGGCGACCGCCCACCTGGCCGAGCTGCACGCCACCGGTCGCCCCGGGTCCGACGGCCGCTTCGCCGCGACCGTCGCCGGCGCCGTCAACACCGGCGGCCTGGCGCTCGGCCCGCTCGTCGCCGGCCTGCTCACCCAGTTCCTCCCCCACCCGCTGACGCTGCCGTATGCCGTCTGGGTCGTCCTGCTCGCCGGTGCCTTCGGCGCGCTGCTGCTCGCACCCGAGACCGTCGAGCGGCCGCACCCGCGACCGGCCTACCGTCCGCAGCGGGTCAGCGTGGAGCCCGCCGCCCGCCGGCACTTCTCGGCCGCGGCGGTCGCGGCGGCCGCTGCCTTCTCGGTGCTCGGCGTCTTCACCTCGCTCACCGCCAGCTTCGTCGGCGGCACCCTCGGGCAGCACTCACGGCTGCTCACCGGCTCGATCGTCTTCGGCGTCATCGGTGCCTCGACCGTGTCGCAGATCGCCCTCGGCCGGCGCGAGGTGCCCGAGCGGCTGCGCGCCGGCATGGCGGCGATGTCCGTCGGGCTCGTGCTCGTCGCGGCCGGGGCGTGGGCGACCTCGCTGCCGGTGTTCGTGGTGGCCGGCGTGCTCTCCGGGGCCGGAGTGGGACTCGTCTTCAACGTCGCCATCACGACCGCCGCGACCGTGTCGTCGCCGGAGCACCGGGGCGAGACCCTCGCGGGGATGTTCCTCGCCGCGTATGCCGGCATCACCGTCCCCGTCGTCGCCGCCGGCGTGGCCGTGACGTTCTTCCCCGCCTCGGCGGTGCTCATCGTCTTCGCCGGCATCGTGCTCGTCGCGGTCCTCGTGTCGACGACCCGGCTGCTCCGCAGCGGCGCGGCCGTCGCCTCCTGACCGGAGCCCGACGCCGGCCCGACGTGAGGGGTCAGGGGCGGCCGGACGCGGCGTAGATGCGGCGGACGACGTCCTCGATGTCGGGCTCCTCGATGGCGAGGTCGCGCACGTCGTGCCGTGCCGACACGTGGGCGAGCACCGCTGCCGCCGTCGTGCGCTCCGCGTCGAAGGCGAGGCGCTGGCGCAGGCCGCCCGACTCGCTCGCGACGAGGCGGGCACCGGGCACGTCGTCGAGGTCGGGGGTCGGGGCGGCGAGGTCGAGCACGAGCACGCGCTGGGCCCCGACCGTGCCGGCGAGGCCGGTCAGCGTGCCGTCGAACGCCAGCCGGCCGCGGTCGACGACGAGCACCCGGTCGCAGAGCCGCTCGATGTCGCCCATGTCGTGCGTCGTGAGCAGCAGCGTCGTGCCGCGCTCGCGCCGCTCGGCGACGAGGAACTCGCGCAGCCGCTGCTTGGAGAGCACGTCGAGCCCGATCGTCGGCTCGTCGAGCACGAGCAGCTCCGGCGAGTGCAGCAGCGCCGCCGCGATCTCCGCACGCATCCGCTGGCCCAGCGAGAGCGAGCGCACCGGGGTGCCGAGCTGCGGCCCCATCTCGAGCTGCTCGACGAGCACGTCGGTGCGGGCTCGGGTGGCCACGTCGTCCATCCGGTGGATCGCCCCGAGGATCGCGAAGGAGTCGCGGAGCGGCAGGTCCCACCACAGCTGCGAGCGCTGGCCGAAGACGACACCGACCCGGCGCGAGACGTCGACGCGTCGGCGCATCGGGTCGAGGCCGCACGTGCGCACCCGCCCGGAGGTGGGTCTGAGGATGCCGGTCAGCATCTTGATCGTCGTCGACTTGCCGGCGCCGTTGGCCCCGATGTAACCGACCGCCTCGCCCGGCGCGACCGAGAAGGTCATCCGGTCGACGGCCCGCGTCCTCCGGAAGTCGCGCACGAGCTCGTGGGTCTCGATGACGGGGTCGCTCATCCGCCTGCTCCTTGGTAGTGACGGGTCCCGAGCCTCCAGCAGAGGCCGGCGATCGCCCACGCGAGCAGCGCCGCGAGCGGCGTGCACCACGCGAGCCAGTGCGGCGCGAAGGGGTCGGGCGGAAGGTCGAGCACGGCGACGGCCGGGACGTAGGCGACGAACGCGGTGGGCACGACGAACGTCCAGAAGATGCGCAGCGGACCGGGGAAGACCTGCTGGCTCTGCTGGGCGGCATACGACCCGCCGTAGGTGAAGGCGTTGGTGAACTCCGCCCCGTCGACGAGGAAGAACTGGAGGCCCCCCGCGGTCGTGAAGAGGGCCGAGAAGATCGCCGCGCCACTGACGACGGTGAGGGCGAGCAGGGCGACGGTGCCCGGCCCCCAGTCGATGTCGGCCGTCGTCAGGGCCACCGCGAGGGCGACGACGGCGACGGTGAGGCGCCCGATCCTGCGCAGCGACAGGTCGCTCGTCATGAGCTGCGCGAGCAGCGGCAGCGGCCGCACGTAGAAGGCGTCGACCTGGCCGGCGCGGATGTGGACGGGCAGCTGGTCGAGGTGGCCGACGAACATGTCGGCGAGCGAGAAGGCGAGGTTGGAGAGGGCGAAGACGAGCAGGGCGGCGGTGAAGTCGAGGCCGCCGAGCACGTCGACGTTGTGGAAGATCACCCACACCTCGGCGAACTCCGCGAGTCCCACCCCGACGGTGCCGAGGATGTCGGTGACGAACGACGCGCGGTACTGCAGCTGCGCACGGGCCCGCGAGGCGAGCAGCACGCGGTAGGGCCGCAGTCGCTGCGAGAGGGTCACCTCAGCCACCCTGCACCTCCAGGCGACGCCGCCCGGCCCGCAGCACGAGCTGCCCGAGCGCGAGGAGCACCACCGCCCAGAAGACCTGCACCGCCACGGACGAGGCGATGTCGGCTCCGACGACACGACCGGCGAGGATGTCGATGGGGTTCTGCAGCATCGACGGGAACGGCGACCACTGGGCGATGGTGCGCAGCCAGTCGGGGAACCACGGCACCGGGATGTAGAGCCCGCAGAGCAGGCCGCCCGTGATCATCCACAGCAGCGTGATGCCCCGGATCTCGACGAGCCAGAAGGCGAGCAGGTTGATCACGAAGTTGCCCGCGAAGGCGACGACGACGGCCAGCACGACCGACGCCGCGCCGGCCGCCCAGCTGATGGCCGACGGCGGTGCCGCCATGTCGAAGAAGAGCGCCCCGAGCAGGATCGCCGGCACCCCCCGACCGAGCAGGTTGATGCCCGCCCGACCGAGATCGCCTGCGAGATAGGCGAGCTGGGGATCGACGGGTCGCAGGAAGTCGACGGCGATGTCGCCCGAGCGCACGCGGTCCTTGACCTCCGCGAACCCCCAGAGGTTGACGGTGCCGAGCAGGGCCTGGCCCCACCAGACGAACGCGACGGCCGTGGGGGCGTCGTAGCCGCCGATCGAGGAGCCGGCGGAGGCCAGCGCGGCCAACAGGATGGAGGCGCGGATGACGCCGAAGACGGAGTTCGTCGTCATGCCCGCGAGGAGGGCCAGCCGGTAGGTCGAGTGCCGCCGGAAACCCGCACGCACGAGCAGCCGGAAGGTGCTCACGGCGAGGCGGCGGGGGCAGGCACAAGGGCGAACGCTACCGCGGAGCCGAGTCGTCGACAACGGGGTACGTTCGAGGACATGCCGGACTCTGCCGCTGACCGCACCGACGACACCGCCCCACCACGGCCACCGGACCGGCCCGCCGAGAGCAGTGCCCCGGGCAGCGCCGACGTCGTCATCGTGATGGGCGTCAGCGGCAGCGGCAAGACCACCGTCGCCAAGGGGATCTCCAGCCTGATGGGCTGGGAGTTCGCCGAGGGCGACGCCTTCCACTCCGAGGCCAACGTCGCGAAGATGCGCAGCGGCCGGCCGCTCACCGACGACGACCGGTGGCCGTGGCTCGGCTCCATCGGCGAGTGGATCAGCGCCAAGGAGGCGGCGGGCGAGTCCGCCGTCGTCACGTGCTCCGCGCTGCGCCGGGTCTACCGCGACCTGCTGCGCGACGGCCGCCCGCACGTGCGCTTCCTCCACGTCGAGGCGCCGAGCGAGGTCATCCAGGACCGCATGGAGCACCGCGCCGGCCACTACATGCCGTCGTCGCTGCTGCCCAGCCAGCTCGCCACGCTCGAGCCGCTCGGGGCCGACGAGCCCGGCGTGAGCGTCACCAACGAGGGCACCGCCGCCGAGGTGCTCGATCGATCCCTGCATGCTCTCGGACTCCGGAAGGACCCCACCGCATGACCCTCGCCACCCTGACCGCCGCCCTCCCCGCGGGGGCGCTGCCGTCGGCCGCCCGCCTCGCCGACGAGGCCCCCGAGGCGCCGTATGCCGGCAACGGCCAGCTCGTCGCCGCGTGCCTCCTCGGCATCCTCGCCGTCGTGCTGCTCATCACCGTCGTCAAGCTGCACCCGTTCCTCTCGCTCATGCTCGGCTCGGCCGTGCTCGGCGCCGTCGCGACGATGCCGCCCGGCGACATCGTCACGAGCTTCACGACGGGCTTCGGCTCGACGACCGGCTCGGTCGGGGTGCTCATCGCGCTCGGCGCGATGATCGGCAAGATCCTCGAGGAGTCGGGCGGCGCGAACAAGATCGTCGCGACCCTCGTCGGCAAGGTCGGGCCGAACGGCCTGCCGTGGATGATGGCCGCCATCGCGGCGATCCTCGGCCTGCCGCTCTTCTTCGAGGTCGGCGTCGTGCTCCTCGTGCCCGTCGTCATCCTCGTCGCGCGCCGCACGGGCCTGTCGGTCATGAAGGTCGGCATCCCGGCGCTGGCCGGCCTCTCGGTGCTGCACGGGCTCGTGCCGCCCCACCCCGGTCCGCTCACCGCCATCGGCCTGCTCGGCGCCGACCTCGGCCGCACGCTCCTCTACGGCATCCTCATCGCCATCCCGACCGTCGTCCTCGCCGGGCCGGTGCTCGCGACCTTCGTCGACCGCTGGGTGCCCAAGCACGTCGCGGCCCTCCCGGGCGGTGGGTCGGCAGCGGGCTCGGCCGCCGTCGGCAGCGGCGGTGCGGGCGGCTCCGGCGACCCGCAGGGCTTCGACGAGCTCGACGCCCCGCTCGAGCCCGGCCGCCGCCGCGTCGGCTTCGGCTCGGCCATCGTCGCCATCACGCTTCCCGTCCTGCTCATGCTCGTCGACGCGATCACCAAGCTGCTCGTCACCGACGAGGAGAGCGGCATCCGCAAGGTCGTCGACGTCTTCGGCACGCCCGTCGTCGCGCTCCTCATCGCCGTCATCTTCTGCTACTTCCGCCTCGGCCTCGCCTCGGGCATGACGCGGATGCAGGTCAGCGACTCGTTCGGCGCCAGCCTCCCCGGCATCGCCGGCATCATCCTCATCGTCGCGGCCGGCGGCGGGTTCAAGCAGACGCTCGTCGACGCGGGCGTCGGCGACGTCATCAAGGACTGGGCCACCGGCGTCAACCTCTCGGTGCTGCTGCTCGGCTGGCTCGTCGCGGTGCTCATCCGCCTCGGCACCGGCTCCGCGACGGTTGCGACGATCACGGCCGCCGGCATCGTCGGCCCCCTCGCGTCGACCCTGACCACGAGCCACCTCGCGCTGCTCGTGCTCGCCATCGGCTGCGGGTCGCTCTTCTTCAGCCACGTCAACGACGCCGGCTTCTGGCTCGTCAAGGAGTACTTCGGCCTCACGGTCGGCGAGACGATCAAGTCGTGGTCGGTCATGGAGACGGTGATCTCCGTCGTCGGCTTCGCGCTCGTCATGGCGCTCAGCGTCGTGGTGTGACCGCGATGTCGACCCTGCCCCGCGACCTCTCCCCCGCCGCCCTCGAGTTCATGGCCGTGCGCCACCTCGCGACGCTGACGACGCTGCGCCCGGACGGCTCGCCGCACGTGGTGCCGGTCGGGTTTACGTGGGACCCCGAGACGTCGGTCGCGCGCGTCATCACGAGCCGCGAGAGCCGCAAGGCCCGCAACGCCCTCGCCGGCTGCCCGGCCGTGCTCTGCCAGGTGGACGGCCGGTGGTGGCTGTCGCTGCAGGGCACCGCGCGCGTGCTCGACGACCCGGCCTCCGTCGCCGACGCCGAGCGCCGGTATGCCGCCCGCTACCGCGAGCCGCGCGCCAACCCCGAGCGCGTGGTCGTCGAGATCGCCGTCCGGTCGGTGCTCGGCAACGTCTGACCGGACCCATCGGTGGCCACTCGACCGGCACCGACTCGCAGGAGCTGGCCCTTCGACGGGTGGGTGGCCGCACGAACTGGCCCCTCGACGGTCAGGCGGGGAGACGGTAGCGGCGCCGCGGGAGGGGCTCGACGAGGCCGTCGGCGACGAGCGAGTCGAGGCAGCGCATGACCTGCAGCGGGTCGTCGCCCGAGCCCTCGAGGGCCTGCACCGGCAACGGTGTGACCGAGTCGCGCAGCCGGCGCAGCAGCTCGCCGCGCACCTGACGGTCGGTGCCGTGCCAGGCCTGCCCGCGCCGGGGCGGCCCGTCGTAGGCCGGGCGGCCGTCGAGGTTCCAGGCGCAGAGGTCGGCCACCGGGCAGTCGCCGCACCGAGGCCCCCGCGCCACGCAGACGAGGGCGCCGAGCTCCATGACGGCGACGTTCCACGTGTTCGCGGTGTCGCGGTCGGCGGGCATCGACGCGGCGGCGAGGCGCGCCTCGGCCCGGTTGAGGGTCAGGTGCGGGAACGCCTTGCCCTCCAGGGTGCGCGCGAGCACCCGGCGCACGTTCGTGTCGACGACGACCTCGGGCAGCCCGAAGGCGAAGCACGACACGGCCGCGGCCGTGTAGGCGCCGACACCGGGCAGCGCGAGCAGCTCCTCCGGGGTGCGGGGCACCTGCCCGTCGTGGCGCTCGACCATCGCCGTCGCCGCCTCGTGGAGGCGCAGCGCCCGGCGGGGGTAGCCGAGCCGCCCCCAGGCCCGCACGGCCTCCCCCGGCGCCGCGGCGGCCAGGGCGGCCGGCGTGGGCCAGCGCTCCATCCACTCGTGCCAGATCGGCTCGACCCGGGCGAGCGGGGTCTGCTGCGACATCACCTCGGAGAGGAAGACGCCCCAGGGCGGGCAGTCGGGGTGGCGCCACGGCAGGTGCGCACGCCCCTCCGTCGCGTACCAGGCGTTGACGCGCTCGTGGAGCAGTGCGAGCGGGACCCGACCGGACGGCATACGTCATCGACCTCGGACGTGCGGGTCAGACGTAGCGCTCGAGGATGCTCGACTCGGCCAGGCGCGAGAGGCCCTCGCGCACGGCGCGCGCGCGGCCCTCGCCGACGCCCTCGACGAGCATGAGGTCCTCGATGCCGGCCGCGAGCAGCCGCTGGAGCGACTCGAAGTGCACGACGAGGCGGTCGACGATGGCCGTGGGCAGCCGCGGCACCTTCGTCAGGAGGCGGTAGCCCTGCGGCGACACCGGCGCGTCGAGGCTGTCGCCGACGACCGAGAAGCCGACGGCACGGGCTCCCGCGGCGAGGTCGAGCAGCTCGACGGAGTTCAGCGCCTGGAGGTTGGCGAGCGCGTCGTCGAGCTCGAGGCCCGACTTCGTCGCGGGCAGGTAGTCGCGGATGACGAGCTCGCGGTCGTTGCCGAGGCCGCCGATGAGCTCCTCGAGCTGGAGGCTGAGCAGGCGTCCGTCGGTGCCGAGCTCGACGACGTAGTCCTGGATCTCCGCCGAGATCCGGCGGACCATCTCGAGGCGCTGGAGCACGGCCGTGACGTCGCGGATCGTGACGAGGTCCTCGATCTCGAGCGCCGAGAGCGTGCCGGTCACCTCGTCGAGGCGCGACTTGTAGCGCTCGAGCGTCTGCAGCGCCTGGTCGGCGCGCGAGAGCGTCGTCGGCGAGCCCTCGATGACGTGGCGCAGGTCGCCGACGTAGAGCGCGACGACGCCCATCGACTGGCTCACCGAGATGACGGGGAAGCCGGTCTGCTTGGCCACGCGCTCGGCCGTGCGGTGCCGCGTGCCGGACTCCGTCGTCTCGATGCTCGAGTCGGGCACGAGCTGCGTGGCGGCGCGCAGGATGCGGGTGCCCTCGCGGTCGAGCACGACGGCGCCGTCCATCTTGGCCAGCTCGCGCAGGCGCGTGGCGGAGAACTCGACGTCGAGCGAGAAGCCGCCCGTGCAGATGGAGTCGACGACGCGGTCGTGGCCGAGCACGATGAGGGCGCCCGTGCGACCACGGAGGATGCGTTCGAGGCTGTCGCGCAGGTCGGTGCCGGGCGCGACAGCGGCGAGGGCCGCGCGGAGCAGCAGCTCGTCGTTCCGGTCCATCACTTCCCTGTTCGCCTCGGAGGGGTCGGGCGCGTGCGCCCCGGCCGGTCGCAGTCTAGACGGTGCCGACGGCTGCGGCGCTCGTTGACCGGCCCCCGGCGAGGCGTCCCATCGCCTCGATGGCGCGCGGCACGTCGGCGACCTCGACGGCCCGGATGCCAGGCGGCGTGCTCGTGTCGCCGAGGCTGCCCGCCGGGACGAGGGCGTGACGGAAGCCGAGCCGGGCCGCCTCGGCGAGGCGGCGGTCGAGGCCGGCGACCCGGCGCACCTCTCCGGCCAGGCCCACCTCGCCGAAGGCCACGACGTCGGTGGGCAGCGCCCGGTCGACGACCGACGAGGCGACGGCGCAGACGATGGCGAGGTCGGCGGCGGGCTCGGTGATGCGCACGCCGCCCACGGTGGCCGCGAAGATGTCGCGGGACCCGACCGGTGCACCCGCCCGTTTGTCGAGCACCGCGATGATCATCGCGAGCCGGGCGGAGTCGAGGCCGCTCGACGTCCGCCGGGGCGAGGGCAGGGTGGAGGGCGCCACGAGGGCCTGCACCTCGGCCACGAGCGGGCGACGGCCCTCGAGCGTCACCGTGACGCAGGTGCCGGCCACGGCGTGGTCGCGGGTGGAGAGGAAGAGTCCGCTCGGGTCGGCGAGCCCCACGATCCCGCCGTCCGAGAGGTCGAAGCAGCCGACCTCGTCGGTGGGGCCGAAACGGTTCTTGACCGCGCGCACGAGCCGCAGGCGCGAGTGCCGGTCGCCCTCGAAGGCGATGACGACGTCGACGAGGTGCTCGAGCAGCCGCGGCCCCGCGATCGAGCCGTCCTTCGTCACGTGGCCGACGAGCAGCACGGCCACCCCGCGCGCCTTGGCGGCCTGGATGAGGCTGCCGGTCACCTCGCGCACCTGCGAGACGTTGCCGGCCTGTCCCTCGACGTCGGCGCTCGCGATGGTCTGCACCGAGTCGACGACGAGCAGGGCCGGCGAGCGCGCCTCGACGTGCCCGAGCACCGTGGCGAGGTCGGTCTCGGCCGCGAGGAAGAGCGTGTCGGCCATGGCGCCGATGCGCTCGGCCCGGGTGCGCACCTGGGCGGCCGACTCCTCACCGCTGATGTAGAGCACGTCGGCACCGGACCGCGCCGTGCGGGCCGCGACGTCGAGCAGGAGGGTCGACTTGCCGACCCCGGGCTCGCCGGCGACGAGCACGACACCGCCGGGCACGAGGCCGCCCCCGAGCACCCGGTCGAACTCGGCCACGCCGGTGGGCCGGGCGGCGGCCCGGGTGAGGTCGACGTCGGCGATGCGCTGGGCGGGGGTCGCGACGGCGGCGGCCGTCGTGCGCGGCGCGGCCGCACCCGTCTCGGCCACGGTGCCCCAGGCCTGGCACTCGCCGCAGCGCCCGACCCACTTGGCGGTGGTCCAGCCGCACTCGGCGCAGCGGAAGCCGGGGGTGCGGCGCGTCGTCGTCCTCGTAGCCATGCGCACGACCGTACGGGTCGGGACCGACACCGGCGGTGGGCGGTCGCCCCGGCCCACCGTGAGAAACTCGAGACCATGGACTCGGTTCTGCCCTACGTGCTCGCCCTGGTGCCCACCATCGGCGTCGGCGCACTGTTCTACGTCGTCATCAAGAGCATCCTGCAGGGAGACCGTCGCGAGCGCCTCGCTCAGGCGAAGTGGGAGGCGGAGCAGGACCGCCGCGACGCCGCCGCGAAAGAGCCCACCGAATAGGCCAGGCCGCTTTTCCGGCAGCGCCGTGAAGACGGCGCACCACGCATTTGCGGACATCCGCCTCGCGCATTCCCGGACGTAAATGCATTTCTTCTCGCGGCGTTGTAAATTGGCCCTGCCGCGAAACCCTGTATTCGCGGGCTTTCCCCTCCAAAGGCCCGACAACTTCAGATGGAGAATCATGGCTCAGCGTGTCGAAGTGGTGTTGATCGATGACATCGACGGCGGTGATGCGTCCGAGACGGTGACGTTCGCCCTCGATGGCGTCACCTACGAGATCGATCTTTCCGACAAGAATGCAGCCAAGCTGCGCGACGACCTCGCGACGTGGACCGGCCACGCCCGTCGCGCCGGCTCGGGCTCGGCCAAGGGCGCCGGCTCACGCCGCCGCTCCTCGACCCCGAAGCGCGGCGACCTCGCGGCCGTGCGCGAGTGGGCGCGGGCCAACGGCCACGACGTCTCCGACCGCGGGCGCATCTCGTCCGAGGTCCAGGCGGCCTACGACAAGGCGCACTGACCCTCACCGGACCGGGGCCACAGGGCCCGGCGCGCACGACGTGCCGGGCCCTGCCCGTGCCCTCGCGCGTCCGCCGCTCCCGCGTCCCGCACGTCGTGGGTCGGCACCCTCAGGGCGTGATCTCCGCCGCGAGGTCACCGTCCCGCTCGACCCGCTCGAGCACCTCGTCCGCGGTCAGCTGCTCGAGCGTCCCCCCGGCGGCGCCCTCCTCGATCTCGTCCCACGACCGGGGCGCCGCGACGGTCGGGCGGTCCCGGCCGCGCAGGGAGTACGGGCACACCGTCGTCTTCGCCGCGACGTTCTGGCTCCAGTCGAGGAAGACCTTGCCCGGGCGCAGCTCCTTGGCCATCTTCCACACGACGAGGTCGGGGTGGGCCTTGGTCAGCTCCTGCGCGAGCTGCTGCACCGTGTCGCGGATCTCGTCGCTCGTGTGCTCCCCCGGCAGCACCGCGTAGAGCTGGAGTCCCTTGCTGCCGCTCGTGACCGGCACCGTCGGCAGCCCGATGCGGCCGAGGCGCTCGCGCACCACGAGCGCGACGCGCGCACACTCGTGCAGGCCCGTGCCCGGGCCGGGGTCGAGGTCGATGACGAGCCGGTCCGGGTTCAGCGCGACCGCGTCGCGCCCCTCCCCCTCGTAGCGCCACTGGTGCACGTGCAGCTCGAGGGAGTTGAGGTTGGCGAAGAACGTCAGCCCCGCGAGGTCGTCGATGAGCGGGAACACCGGGTCGCGGCCCGCGCGTCGGATCCACGACGGGGTGCCGGCCGGGATGTTCTTCTCGAAGAACTGCATGTCGCCGACCCCGTGGGGGAAGCGGATTCGCGTCACGGCGCGGTCGCGCAGGTGCGGCAGGATGACCGGCGCGATGCGCGCGTAGTAGTCGATGACCTGGGCCTTGGTCGTGCCGGCGCGCGGGTACATCACCTTCTCGAGGCTCGACAGCTTCATCCGGCGCCCGTCCACCTCGACGGTGACCCTCGTCGGCTCGTACGCCATCAGGCACCGCCCTCGTGCCCGTCGACGTCGTCGGGCGTCAGGTCGCCCCGCAGGCCCTTGTATGCCGGCTGGCGCAGTCGACCCTGACCGCCGAGCCCCAGCGACTCCACGTCGGCGACGAGGACCGGTCGCACCCAGGTCGTCCCGGCAGCATCCTCCCTGGGGACGTCTGTGGCGAAAGGCGATTCGCCGACCGACAGCTCCCGCAGGTCACTCATGAGGGCCTGCCCGGCCTTGCCGGCCAGGCCCGAGCCGACGCGTCCCAGGTAGCGCAGGCCGCCCGCGACGGGCACGCCGACGAGCACGGCCCCGAGCCGGCTCGACACGGTCCCCGTCGACTCCGGCCGCCAGCCCCCGATGACGACCGAGACGGTGCCGCGGTGGGGCGACTTGAGCCAGTAGGGCGAGCGCAGCCCCGGCACGTAGACGGAGTCCACGCGCTTGGACACGATGCCCTCGAGGCCCTGCTCCTTCGTCGCCGCGTGGAGCGAGGCCCCGTCGCCGAAGGTCGGTGGCGTCTGCCAGCGGGGCGAGGCGAGGTCGAGGCGCTCGAGCGTCGACCGGCGGTCGGACCACGGGCGCGTGAGCAGGTCGACGCCGTAGAGGCGGAGCAGGTCGAAGGTCATCAGGGTCACGGGAGACGCCTCGGCGAGCGCGGCCGCGCGCCGCGCGTCGGTGACGTGGAACCGCTCGGCGAGCGCCGCGAACGACGGGATGCCGTCGCGCATCGAGACGACCTCCCCGTCGAGCAGCATGTCGGCGTACTCCGCGGCCAGCCCGCGCAGCTCCGGGAAGGCCACCGTCACGTCGCGCTCGGTGCGCGAGAACAGGCGCATCTCTCCGTCGCGCACGTCGGCGAGGACGCGCATCCCGTCCCACTTCACCTCGTGCTGCCACCGGTCGCCGGCCGGAATGGTCGACGTGGGCGTCGCGAGCATGGGGCGCATGGGTGCATTCTTGTTCCCATGCGAGCCATCTGGAAAGGCGCCGTGTCGTTCGGCCTCGTCAATGTGCCGGTCCGACTCTTCTCGGCGACGGAGAACCACGACGTGCAGTTCCGGCAGGTCCACGAGAAGGACGGGGGCCGCATCAAGTACCAGCGGGTCTGCGCGATCGACGGGGAGGAGGTGCCCTACTCCGACATCGCCAAGGGGTACGAGGCCGCCGACGGGCAGATGGTCGTGCTCACCGACGAGGACATGAAGAGCCTCCCGACGCGCTCGACGAAGGAGATCTCGATCGAGAAGTTCGTGCCGTCGGAGCAGATCGACCCGCTCCTCTTCGACAAGAGCTACTACCTCGAGCCCGACAAGACCGGCCTCAAGCCTTACGTCCTGCTGCGCGACGCCCTGGAGAAGGCCGACCGGATGGCCCTCGTCACCGTCTCGGTGCGTTCCCGGATGACGCTGGCGGTGCTCCGCGTGCGCGACGGCGTCATCGTGCTGCAGACCCTCCTCTGGGCCGACGAGGTGCGCACCCCCGAGTTCGAGTCGCTCTCGGAGGAGACGCACGCGACGGCCAAGGAGCTCGCGATGGCGTCCTCGCTCGTCGACTCCCTGTCGGGCGACTACGAGCCCGAGGAGTTCGAGGACGACTACGCCGAGGCGGTCACCGCGCTCGTCGCGACGAAGATCGAGGGCGGCGAGCTCACCGAGACGCCCGACGCCACCGGTGAGGAGACCGAGGTCGTCGACCTGCTGGCCGCCCTGCAGCGCAGCGTCGACAAGGCCAAGGCCGCCAAGGGCGGCTCGGGCACCTCCGATGCCTCCGGCGCGCAGTCGACGACCACGGGTGACGGCACGAGCGCGAAGAAGGCGGCCAAGAAGACCTCCACCACGACGGCCGCCACCACGAAGGCGGCCGCGAAGAAGTCGACGACGAAGAAGGCAGCGACGAAGAAGGCGGCGACGAAGAAGGCGGCGACGAAGAAGGCCAGCTGAGCGGGCCGGCCGGGCGCGCCGCCCAGCGCCCGAGGTCGTGTGGCGCCGGTCGCGGCGGTGCGGGGCGACGTTCGTCACGCCACCCGGCATACGGCCCCGGCGAACGCACCGGCTGCGCGAGGATGGCAGCGTGCGGACGGCGACGATCGACGAGCTGACGAGACGGCTGCGGACCCTCCCCGAGAACCCCCGGGTGGTCGTCAGCGGCAACATGGCGGTCCCGTGGGAGGCGGTGCGTGCGCTCGACGAGGCGGTCCCCGCCTACGTGCTGCACGCGCTCAACGCCCCGGCCGGGCTGCCGACGCGCGAGGGCGTCACCGTCGAGACGTGCTTCGTCGGCCCGGGGATGCGGCGGCACCCGCGGCTGCAATACGTGCCGTCGCGGCTCTCGCTCGTGCCGCTCCTCTACGGCCGCGTGCTGCCGCCCGACGCCGTGCTGCTGCACTGTGCGCCTCCCCGGCACGGCCACGTGAGCCTCGGCCTCGAGGTCAACGTGCTGCCCGCGGCGCTCGAGGCCTGCCGGTCGCGCGGGGGGCTCGTCGTGGCGGTCGTCAACCCGCAGATGCCCTACACGTTCGGTGACGCCGAGGTGCCGCTCGAGCACGTCGACCTCCTCGTCGAGGTCGACGCGCCGATGCCCTCGCACGCGCCCGCCGTGCCCGACGACGAGAGCCGGCTCATCGGCGAGCGCGTGGCCGCACGAGTCGCGGACGGCGCGACGATGCAGCTCGGCATCGGTGCCGTGCCGGACGCGACGCTGGCGGCGCTCACCGCGCGCCGCGGCATCCGGATGTGGACCGAGATGTTCTCCGACGGCGTGCTGGCCCTCGACGAGGCGGGAGCGCTCGACGCCGACCACCCGCTCGTGACGTCGTTCTGCTTCGGCTCGACCGAGCTCTACCGCTGGCTCGACGGCAACGCCCGGGTGCGGATGATGCGCACGGAGAAGACGAACGACCCCGGCCTCATCGCCCAGCAGCGCCGGATGACCTCGGTCAACACGGCCCTCGAGGTCGACCTCTTCGGCCAGGCCAACGCCTCACGCATCAACGCCCGCATCCACTCCGGCTTCGGCGGCCAGACCGACTTCATCGTGGGCGCCCTGCACTCTCCCGGCGGGCAGTCGTTCATCGCGCTGCGCTCGTGGCACCCGAGGGCCGACGTCTCGACGATCGTGCCCCTGCTCGACGAGCCGGTGACGAGCTTCCAGCAGAGCGCCATCGTCACCGAGCACGGCCTCGCGCCGCTCTGGGGCCGCAGCGAGCGCGACCAGTGCCGCGACATCATCGAGCAGTGCGCGCACCCGCGCGTCCGCGACGACCTGTGGGAGGAGGCCCACGCGCTCGGCCTGGCCTGAGCGCCCGCCGCCCGGTCGTGCCTGCCACCCGATCCGGTATGCCGCCCGGCTCGTAGGGTGACCGCATGAGCTCCCCCTCCCCGGCACCGTCCACCCCGCGCCCCGTGGCGGTCGTCACGGGCGGCACCCGCGGCATCGGCCTCGCGATCGCCCGCGACCTCGCGGACACGCACCACCTCGTCATCGGCGGGCGAAGCAGCGCGTCCGTCGACGCCGTCGTGGCCTCGCTGCCCTCCGCCGAGGGCCTCGTCGCCGACCTCGCCGACTGCGCGCCGGGCGGGTCGCTCGAGGCCGCGCTCGAGCAGATCGTGCCGCGCCTGCCCCGGGTCGACGTGCTCGTCCACTCCGCCGGGGTGCTGCGCAGCGGCACCGTCGCCGAGTCGGCGGTCGACGACTGGGCCGTGTCGATGACGGTCAACGTCGTCGCGGTCGCAGCCGTCACCCGGGCGCTGCTGCCGGCGCTCCGGCACGCGCACGGGCTCGTCATCACCGTCAACTCCGGCTCGGGGCTGACCTCGACGCCGTCGTCGGGCGCCTACTGCGCCTCGAAGTTCGCGCTGCGCGCCCTGAGCGACGCGCTGCGCCAGGAGGAGCGCGAGCACGGGGTGCGCGTCACCTCGCTCCACCCCGGCCGGGTCGACACCGACATGCAGCACGAGCTCGTGCAGTTCGAGGGCGCGGAGTACGACGCGAGCGCCTACCTCGAGGTCGACTCGGTGGTGCGGGCGGCGCGGCTCGCCATCGACGCCGGCCCCGACGCGAGCATCGACATGGTCTCGGTGCGCCCCCGCGGCTGGCGCCCCTGACCCCGTCACCACCGGTCTCGGGGATCAGATGCGGCTGGCTCCGCGGGTGGGCACGAGGGCGAGCCGGGCGAAGGCGAGCGCCGCCGCGAGGTCGACCTCACGCTGGTCGCGGCCGGCCTTGCGGGTCGACACCTCGACGACGACGTCGCCCTCCCATCCCGAGTCGGCGAGGTGCTCGAGCACGGCCGCGCAGGGCTGGCTGCCCCGACCCGGCACGAGGTGCTCGTCCTTGAACGAGCCGAGGCCGTCGGCGAGGTGCAGGTGGGTGAGCCGCGGGCCCAGGGCCGTGGTCATCTCCAGCGCGTCCGACCCCGCGGTCGCCGTGTGCGAGAGGTCGAGCGTCACGTGCTCGTAGGCCTGCCCGACCGGGTCCCAGTGCGGCAGGTAGGCCATCACCTCGCGGCGCGCCGTGCGCCAGGGGTACATGTTCTCGACCGCGAGCCGGATGCCCGACGCGCGCTCGCGCTCGGCGACCCCGTCGACGAAGCCGGCGGCGTACTCCCGCTGCCAGCGGAACGGCGGGTGCAGCACGACGGTGCGCGCGCCCACCTCGAGCGCGAGCTCGATGGACCGGTCGACCTTGCCCCACGGGTCGGTGCCCCACACGCGCTGGGTGAGCAGCAGCGTCGGCGCGTGCACCGAGACGACGGGCAGCCCGTGCAGCTGCGACAGGGCGCGGATCGCCCCGGCCTCCTGGGTGACGGGGTCGGTCCAGACCATGACCTCCACCGCGTCGTAGCCGAGCCGGGCCGCCGTCGCGAACGCGGTGGCCGCGGTGTCGGGGTAGCACGAGGAGGTCGAGAGGCCGACCCGGATCGTCATGCCGCCATTGTGCGCCACCTCCGCGGGCACGGGCTCCGGCGGGGTGCGGGTGGGGTGCGGGTGGGGTGCGGGCCCTAGCTGCCGAGGTGGTCGAGACGGCGCAGGATGAGCCCCTCGCGCAGCGCCCACGGGCAGATGTCGAGCTGGTCGACCTGGAGCAGGTCGAGGGCGGCCTCCGCGACGAGGGCGCCGGCGTAGAGCTGGCGGGCCCTCCCCTCCGAGACGCCGGGGAGCGTGGCACGGGTGGCCGAGCCCAGCACGGCGAGCCGGGCCACGACACCGCGCAGGTCGGCCCGGGAGAGCGTGCGCGGCACGAAGGGTCCCTCGGCGCGCGGGGCGGCCCCGGCGATCCGCGCGAGCGAGCGCATCGTCTTCGAGGTGCCGACGGCGCGGTCGGGCGGGCCCGACGTGAGCAGGGGGCGCACGTGCTCGGCGAGGGTGGCCCGCACGAAGTTGCGGAGGTCGCGCGCCTCGGCCTCGCCGGGCGGGTCGCCGAGGAGGCGTTCACGCGTCAGCCGCCCGGCTCCGAGCGGCAGGCTGAGGGCGACGTCGGGCTCCTCGTCGAGGCCGCTCGCGAGCTCGAGCGAGCCGCCGCCGATGTCGACGACGAGCAGCCGGCCGCTCGACCAGCCGAACCAGCGGCGCACCGCGAGGAAGGTCATGCGCGCCTCGTCGGGCCCGCTCAGCGCGTCGAGCTCGATGCCCGTCTCGGCGCGCACCCGGGCGATGACGGCCTCGCCGTTGGGCGACTCGCGCAGTGCGGACGTGGCGAAGGCGAAGAGGTCGCTGACGCCCTGGTCCTCGGCCACGACGAGGCACTCGCGCAGGAACGCGACGAGGCGGTCGGCCGTGGCGTCGCTGACGCGCCCGTCGGGGTCGAGGCTCTCCGAGAGCCGCAGCTCGGTCTTGTGCGAGAAGGCCGGGATCGGCTGCGCCCCGGCGTGCGCGTCGACGACGAGGAGGTGGACCGTGTTCGACCCGATGTCGATGACGCCCAGGCGCATGCGCCCACCCTAGTGCCGCAGGCGTGACCGGCCGCGTGCCGTCGGGCGGAGCGCCGTCGGGCCGAGCGCCTTCAGGCGGAGCGCCGTCGGGCGGAGCGCCGTCAGGCGGAACGCCGGCTCAGGGTCAGCGACGCGAGGGCGAGGGCGCCGGCGATGAAGGCGGCGACGACGCCGAGGTCGCCGAGCACCGTCGTGACCGGGTCGGCCTCGGCGGCGATGACCTTCATGGCGTCGACGGCGTACGACAGCGGCAGCACGTTGCTCACCCACTCGAGCACCGTCGGCAGCTCGTCGCGCGGCACGAGCAGCCCGCAGAGCAGGAACTGCGGCAGCAGGAAGGCCGGCATGAACTGGACCGCCTGGAACTCGGTGCGGGCGAAGCCGCTCGCGAGCAGCCCGAGGGCCGTGCCGAGCACCGCGTCGAGCACCGCGACCACGACGAGGAGCCAGAGCGGTCCGGCGACGTCCAGACCACAGACCCACACGGCGAATCCCGTTGCGATCAGGGCCTGCACGGTCGAGAGCACTCCGAACGCGACGGCATACCCCATCATGAAGTCGCCCTTGCCCATGGGCGTGGTCAGCAGGCGCTCGAGGGTGCCCGACTGCCGCTCGCGCAGCGTCGCCACCGACGTGACGATGAACATGACGATCATCGGGAAGACACCGAGCAGGGCCGGCCCGATGGTGTCGAAGACGCGGGTGCCGTCGTAGATCCAGGCGAGCAGGCCGAGCAGCACGCACGGCACGACGAGGATGAGCGCGATGGTGCGGCGGTCGGTGCGGACCTGGCGCAGCACGCGGCCCGAGGTGGCGGTCGTGAGGCCCGCGTTCACGACGCGCTCCGCTCGTGCGACGGCGCGTCCTCCGCGTCGATGAGCGCGAGGAACGCGGCGTCCGCGTCGGCCGTGCCGGTGCGGCTCAGCAGCTCGTCGGGCGTGAGGTCGGCGAGCACCCGCCCCTCCCGGAGCAGCACGAGCCGGTCGCACCGGGCGGCCTCGTCCATGACGTGGCTCGAGACGACGAGGGAGTGCCCCCGTTCGGCCAGCTGCCGGAAGAGGTCCCAGAGGTCGCGGCGCAGCACCGGGTCGAGACCCACCGTCGGCTCGTCGAGCACGAGCAGCGTGGGCCGTCCGACGAGGGCGGCCGCGAGCGAGACGCGCGACTCCTGACCACCGGAGAGGTCCTGCACGAGCTGCGAGGCGAACCCGGTGAGGTCGACCTCCTCGAGCGTGCGGTCGACCGCCTCGCGCAGGTCGGCGCCGCGCAGGCCCACCGCCCGCGCGAAGTACGCGACGTTGTCGCGCACGCTGAGGTCGGCGTAGACGCTGGGGCTCTGCGTGACGTAGCCGACCTCGGCGCGCAGCACCGGCGACCCGGCCGGGTGGCCGAGCACCGTCACGGTGCCGGCCTCGACGACCTGGACGCCGACAAAGCAGCGCATCAGCGTCGACTTGCCCGACCCCGACGGCCCGAGCAGGCCGACGACCTCGCCGGCGGGCACCTCGAGGTCGAGGCCGGGGATGACGCGCCGCCGGCCCCGCACGACCTGCAGCCCGCTGACCGAGATGGCGGGCCCGTGGTTATTCATCATGTGATGAAATCTACTCCGGCCGGGTCGCCCCGTCCACCAGATAGCCCTGGAGCACCGGGCCCAGCCGCTCGACGAGCTCGGCGCGCGTCGCCTCCGCGAGGCCCGGCACGCGCACGACGTAGCGCGCCATGACGACACCGATCATCTGCGAGGCGGCCAGGGCGCCGCGCAGCTGCGCGTCCTCGGCGCCGGCCGCGGCCGCGAGGCGCCCGAAGACCTCGCGCCCGAGGAACTCGCGCAGCATCCGCGCCGCCTCCTCGCTCGTCGTCGCCGAGCGCACGAGCGCGACGAGGGACTCGCGCGACTCGGGCGGCTCCCAGACCGTCAGGAAGGTCTCGACGAGCCGCCAGCCGAGTCGTTCGTGACCGCCTTCGAGCACCCGCTCGATGAGCTCCACCGGGTTGACGGGCACGGCCATCGTCTCGGCGAAGAGCGCCGCCTTGCCGTCGAAGTAGTGGTGCACCAGTGCCGGGTCGACGCCGGCCTCGCGGGCGATCCCGCGCAGGCTCGACTTGTCGTAACCCTTGGCAGCAAAGGACTTCCGGGCGGCCTCGACGATCGCGGCTCGGGTGTCGACGCCACCGGGGCGGCGCCCGCGGCCTCGCGCCGACGCCGCGTCGGCGGTCTGTGAGGTCATGGGGCCACGCTAGCCCTGCCCGTGGGGACGCCCGGCATCCTGCTCGGCCGCGTCGGCCGCGTCGGCCGCGTCGGCCACGTCGGCCACGTGCGCCTCGAGCCAGGCTGCCGCGGCGTCCTGACGCGCCCAGCGCGCCCACGACAACGGCGTGGTGCCGTGCACGGCGTCCACCGCGCCGAGGTCGGCCCCGGCGTCGAGCAGCGCCCCGAGCAGGGCGACGTCCCCGAGGAAGGCGGCCTGGTGGGCCGCGGTGCGACCGTCGTGGACGGCGTCGAGGTCCGCGCCGGCCGTGGCGGCGGCGCGCACCGCGTCGGGGGTGCGGGCCCGGTGGATCGTCGGCACCGGCTGGCCCGACGGGCTCCCGTCGGGCACGAGACCGTGACGCGCGAGGAGCGCGAGCCGGTCGTCGAGCCCGTGGTCGCGCGCCCAGCGCACCTGGCGGTCGAGCATCTCAGCGACGGTCTCGCCCGGCGTGGTCAGGCGCTGCCCCCACACCTCGGAGGCGGGTCGGCCCAGGCCGTGGTCGAGGAGCAGCTCGAGGTGCGAGTCGTCACGCCCGAACATCCGGTTGTAGAGCGCCTGGCGGTCGTTCGGGTCGGCGCCGCGGTCGAGGAGGAGCTCCGCCAGCTCCCGCCACCGTGGGTGCCGTGGCTGGCGTCCGGGACCGGCCTCGCCCTCGCCGAAGACCCCCGTCAGCGCCGTGAACGGGCTGGCGAGGCCCTGCCAGAGGTAGCCGCTGTCAGGGTCTGCCCCGGCGTCGAGCAGCAGCGACGCGGCAGCGACCGGATCCTGTTGCGGCACACGGGAGTAGACGACGTAGAGCAACGGCGCCCACCGGAACGGCCCGACCTCGCGCACCGCCGCCGCGCGGTCGGCCGACACGTGGGCCCGCAGCGCCGCCACGTCCCCCACGGTCGCTGCGACCGCGACGTCCGTTCGGGGCAGGTCCGGGTGGGCGGCCAGCAGCTCGACCGCGCGCGCCCAGCGCGCGGGCTCGTCGCGGTCGGTGTAGGTCAGGCAGGCGAGCGCCGGCACGAGGAGGGCGGGATCGTGCGACGACCCGACCGGGTCGAGCACCACCGGGTCGCGGGAGAGGCGAGCGGCCGCGGCGAGGTGGGCCGCGAGACGGGGCCAGCTGGCGAAGCCGTGCGACCGGGCGACGACGAGCTGCGCTGCGGCGAGCGTGAAGCGCCGCGGCTCGTCGGGCGCCCCGTGCGGGTCGTGGGCCGCCACGAGCGCGAGCGCGCGGGCATCGCCGTCGCGGACGGCGCGCTGGAGGCTCCGCGCCGCGCGCCGCAGGTGCTCGAGGTCGGGGTTGCCGGGAAGGGACAGGGCCATGACGGCCTCCTCTCGTCAGCCCGCGTGCGCTGGGTCGGGCCGAAAGGAGGTCGGACCGCGTGTCGTCGTGCTCCCAGGGAGGCTGAGCCCCTTCCCGCGCACCGGTGGCGACCTGGACGCCGGTGCCAGCCTACGCCGGGTGACGCGCCCGCGGCGTGTGGTCGTCACGCGGGCGAAACCGGGACGGCATAGGGTGATCCGGTGGCCGAAGCACCGTTGGACCTCCCCCGCGTCTGGGTCGAGTTCACCGATCCCGCCGATGCGAACCAGCGCTATCGCTGCGACCTGACGTGGCTGACGAGCAGCTGGACGTGCATCTTCGGCAGCGGGTGCCAGGGCATCTACGCCGGTCGGCCCGACGACGGCTGCTGCACGCTCGGTGCGCACTTCACCGAGAAGGACGACTGGAAGCGCGTCGAGAAGGCCGTCGAGGAGCTCGGCGAGGACGAGTGGGAGTACCACTCCGTCGGCCGGGCCACGGGCGGCAAGGACGACTGGACCGAGAAGGAGGACGGCGCGCGCAAGACGAAGGTCGTCGACGGCGCGTGCATCTTCCTCAACCGCCCCGGCTTCCCGGCAGGTGCCGGCTGCGCCCTCCACCAGCACGCGGTCCTCACCGGCGTGGAGCCGCACACGCTCAAGCCCGACGTCTGCTGGCAGCTGCCGATCCGCCGCACCTTCCGCACCGTCGAGCTGCCCGACGACACGAGCTACCTCGAGGTGACGATCACCGAGTACGACCGTCGCGGCTGGGGTCCCGGTGGCCACGACCTCGACTGGTACTGCTCGGGCAACTCCGAGGCGCACGTCGGACGAGAGCCGGTCTACCGCTCCAACGCGCCCGAGCTGACCGAGCTCATGGGGCCGCTCGCCTACGCCGAGCTCGCCATCCGCGCCGAGGCGCACCTCGCCCAGGTCAAGGCGGTCCGGGCGCGCGGCGTGCGCAAGCTGCTCCCGCTGCTCGTGCACCCGGCGACCATCGAGGCCCAGCGCGCGAAGTGAGGTCGGCATGAGCGACTCCGACAGGATCATCCCGTCCCCCAACATCTGGGAGACTCCCGACGTCTACGAGACCGAGAACCGCGGCGTCGACCGTGACCACGTCATCGAGGACGCGATGCGCGCGGTGCTCGACTGGGCAGGTCGTGACGTCGTCGACATCGGGTGCGGCACCGGCTACCACCTGCCCTTCTTCGCCCGCGACGCCCGTTCGGTCGTCGGCGTCGAGCCGCACCCGCCGCTCGCCGCCCTTGCCGCGCAACGCGTCTCAGGTATGCCGTCCGTGTCGGTCCGCGAGGAGGGCGCAGCCGCGATCGGGGTGCCCGACGGCTCGTTCGACGTCGCGCACGCCCGGTGGGCGTACTTCTTCGGGCCGGGCTGCGAGCCGGGGTTGGCCGAGCTCGAGCGCGTCGTGCGCCCGGGCGGTGCGGCCTTCGTCATCGACAACGACGCGACGCGGTCGACGTTCGGGCAGTGGTTCCGCCGGGCCCTGCCCTCCTACGACCCGCGCGCGGTCGAGCGCTTCTGGCAGCGGCAGGGGTGGGAGCGCGAGCGGCTCGACATCCGCTGGGACTTCGACTCACGCGCCGACTTCGAGGCCGTCGTCGGCATCGAGTTCGCGCCGGAGCACGCCGACCTCATCCTCGCCGAGCACCCCGACGCCACCGGCGTCGACTACGCCGTCAACCTCTGGCACCGCCACTTCTGACCGTCGAAAGGCCACTTTTCGCGGGTCCCCCACCGTCGAGAGGCCACCCTGTGCGGGTCTCCCACCGTCGAGAGGCCAGATTTCGCGCGTCCGTGAGCAGCAGCGGACGGTGGCCGCTCGACGACCCGGGACCCGCACGATCGGCCCGTCAACGGCGCCGGACCCACGGGGACTGGCCTTTCGACGGTGGGGACCCGCAAGGATGGGCCTCTCGACGGTTCAGTCGGTGAGGTCGAGGGCGATGTCGACGATGGGCGAGCTGTGCGTGAGACCGCCGACGGAGACGAAGTCGACCCCGGTGTCGGCGTAGTCGCGCACGACCTCGAGCGTCAGGCCCCCGGTGGCCTCGATCTCGACGGGCTCACCCGCCGCCCGCAGCAGCTCGACCGTCTCGCGCAGCGTCGCGACGTCCATGTTGTCGCACATCACGAAGCGTGCCCCGGCCTCGTAGGCCTCCTGCGCCTCGGCCGGCGTCGTCACCTCGACCTGCACGTCGACGTCGGGGAAGCGCTCGCGCACCAGCGCGTACGCCGCGGCCACCGAGCCCGCCGCCAGCTTGTGGTTGTCCTTGATCATCGCGACGTCGTAGAGGCCCATCCGCTTGTTCGTGCCGCCGCCGCAGCGCACGGCGTACTTCTCGAGCCAGCGCATGCCGGGCGTCGTCTTGCGGGTGTCGAGCACCATCGTCGTCGTGCCCTCGAGGGCGTCCGCCCACCGCCGGGTGTGCGTCGCGACGCCGGAGAGCCGGCTCAGGACGTTGAGGATCGTCCGCTCGGCGACGAGCACGACCTGCGTCGTCCCCCGCAGCCGGGCGATGACGTCGCCCCGCTCGAGCCGCGCGCCGTCGTCGTTGACGACCTCGACCGCGGGAGGCTCGGCACCGAGCTGCTGCGCGACGGCGGCGAGCACGAGCTCGATGACCGGTACGCCGGCCACGACGCCGGGAGCCCGGGCGACGATCTCGGCCGTCCGGGTCTGGTCGGCGGGGATGGTGGCCAGCGTCGTCACGTCGACGCCGTCGGGGCCGAGGTCCTCACGCAGGGCCGTCGCGACGAGCTCCTGTGCCCAGGCGTGCGGGAAGCCGTGCAGTCCGTCGACGCTCACCGTCGTCCTTCCGTCCGTGAATCGTCTTGCGCAACGGTGGATTCCGCTGCGGCAGTGTTGTCGAGGTCCAGTCCGTCGAGGTTCGCCGGGGGCACGGGCACGACCTCCGCTATCAGCGTCCCGTCGGCCCCTCTCGCGAGGTGCACGTGGTGCAGGAAGCGGACGTCGTCCCTCGCCGGGAAGTCCTCGCGCACGTGACCGCCGCGGGTCTCCTCACGCAGCGCCGCCGCATACGTCAGCGCGCGCCCGAGGTGGAGCAGGTTGGTCGTCTCCCAGCTCTTCGGCCCGCCCTGCTTGTCGGCGTCGTCGGCGACGGCTCGCACCGCGAGCTCGGCGAGGGCCGCCTGGGTGCTCGCGAGCGACGCCGCCGAGCGCACGGTGCCGGAGCCCGCCGTCATGGCCCGCTGGACGTCGAGGCGGCGCTTGCCGCGCACCAGCCCGGGCTCACCGTCCGGGGCGACCGGAGCCGTCTCGGGCAGCTCTCCGGCGGCGAGGCGCGCCGTCAGGTCGTCGGCGATGCGCCGGGCGAAGACGAGGCCCTCGAGGAGGGAGTTGCTCGCCAGGCGGTTGGCACCGTGCACGCCCGTGCACGAGGTCTCGCCGCACGCGTAGAGCCCCTCGAGCGAGGTGCGCCCTCGCAGGTCGGTGCGCACGCCGCCGCTCGCGTAGTGCTGCGCGGGCGCGACCGGGAGCAGCTGCGTGGCGGGGTCGAACCCGAGCTCGCGACAGCGCCGCACGATGGACGGGAAGCGTTGCTCGAGGAACTCGGCGCCGAGGTGGCGGCAGTCGAGGAAGACGTGGTCGGTGCCCGTCTCGCGCATCCGGCGGATGATCGCGCGCGACACGACGTCGCGTGGTGCCAGGTCGGCGAGCGGGTGCTGGCCCTGCATGAAGCGCTCCCCCGCCGCGTCGACGAGGAAGGCACCCTCGCCGCGCACCGCCTCGGAGATGAGCGGCTGCTGGCCGCGTGAGCCCTCGCCCAGCCACAGCACGGTGGGGTGGAACTGCACGAACTCGAGGTCGGCGAGCACGGCACCCGCGCGAAGGGCCGCGGCCATGCCGTCGCCGGTCGCGACGGACGGGTTCGTCGTCGAGGCGTAGATCTGCCCGAGACCGCCGGTCGCGAGCACGACGGCGCGCGCGTGCGCGGCGCCGACCCCGTCGACCTGGCCCTCGCCGATGACGTGGAGGGTGACGCCGCAGACCCGTTCCTCGGTGTCGGTGAGCAGGTCGACGACGAGGGCGTGCTCGATGACCTCGATGCCCGGGTCGTCCCGCACCCGGTCGAGGGCCGCGATGAGCGCCCGGCTGATCTCGCGGCCCGTGGCGTCACCGCCGGCGTGCAGGATGCGGTCGCGGTGGTGGCCGCCCTCACGCGTCAGCGACAGGCCGCCGCCGTCGCCGCGGTCGAACTCCGCACCGAGCGCGATGAGGTCCCAGACGGCGTCCGTGCCCTCGCGGACGAGGGTCTCGACGGCGTCGACGTCGCAGAGCCCGACGCCCGCCACGAGCGTGTCGTGGACGTGCTCGGCCGGGCTGTCCTCGGGCGACATGACCGCGGCGATGCCGCCCTGTGCCCACGCGGTGGAGCCCTCGTCGAGCACCGTCTTGGTCACCAGCAGCACGCGGTCGACGCGCCGCCGCAGCCGGAGCGCGGTCGTGAGGCCGGCGATGCCCGAGCCGACGACGATGACGTCGGCCGTCGTCGTCCAGCCCGGGGCCGGGGCACGCAGCCGTCGCGGGACGGTCACGTCGGGGAGCCCGCTCTGCGGCATGCGGTGGCCTCTCAGTGCTTCGGGTCGTGGGATCGCGCGGTGACGGCCGAGGTCTGCAGGCCGAAGCCGTCGGGGACGTCACCTGCATCGTGCCCCACCTCGACCATCCGGTTGTGCGCGTCCACGAAGACGACCTGCGGCTCGAAGGTGCGCGCCTCGGCGTCGTCCATCGCGGCGTACGCGATGATGATGACCGTGTCGCCGGGCGAGATGAGGCGGGCGGCCGCACCGTTGATGCAGACGGTGCCCGAGCCCCGCTCCCCCTCGATCGCGTAGGTCGTGAGGCGGTTGCCGTTGTCGACGTCGACGACGTCGACCTGCTGGCCGGGCCAGAGGTCGGCGGCGTCGAGGAGGTCCCGGTCGATCGTCAGCGAACCGACGTAGTGCAGGTCGGCCTGCGTGACGGTGGCGCGGTGGATCTTCGAGTGGAGCATGAAGCGCTGCACGGCGATGTCCTTGGATGACGTTGTGGGAGAAGGGTGCTCAGTCTTGCGAGAAGGTCTCGAGGGCGCCGCCCCCGGGGCCGACCAAGAGCGGCAGGTTGTCGATGAGGCGCGTCGTGCCGACCCGACCGGCGACCGCGAGGAGGGCCTCGCCGCGATACCACTCGGGCACGTCCTCGAGCGTGTCGGGGTGCACGAGCACGAGGTAGTCGACGAGGGCCAGGGGCTCGCGCACGAGCACCGCCCGGGCCGCGCGCCGCACGGCGGAGGGCCCCTCCGGCGCGGCCTCCGCCCCGGCGCGCAGCGCGGCCGAGAGGCACAGCGCCGTCTCCCGGTCGGACGGGGTGAGGTAGGTGTTGCGGCTCGACATCGCGAGGCCGTCGGGCTCGCGCACGGTCGGCACCGAGACGACGCGCACCGGGAAGTCGAGGTCGCGGCACATGCGGCGGATGAGCAGCAGCTGCTGGGCGTCCTTCTGGCCGAAGTACGCCGCGCTGCACCGGGTCAGGTGCATGAGCTTGCCGACGACGGTGAGCATCCCGTCGAAGTGCCCCGGCCGCGACTGCCCCTCGAGCACGTCGCCGAGCGGCCCGGCCGACACGCGCACCCCGGGGTCGCCGTCCGGGTAGACGACGTCGGGGGTCGGCGCGAAGACGAGGTCGACGCCCGCGGCCGTGCAGATGTCGAGGTCGGCGTCGAAGGTGCGCGGGTAGCGCGAGAGGTCCTCCTTGGGCCCGAACTGCAGCGGGTTGAGGAAGATCGTGACGACGACGTGGCGGTGCGCGCGCCTGGCCTGCTGGATCAGCGTGGCGTGGCCCTCGTGCAGCGCGCCCATCGTCATGACGACCGCGACGTCGCCGTCGTCGAGCGTCGAGCGCGCCGCGACGAGCTCGTCGCGGGTGCGGGCGACCACGGGCGCGACCGGCGCGGAGGGGACGTCGGCCCGGACGGTGCCGGACGTGCCGGACGTGCCGTCCCCGGCGGCGTCGACGGTGCGCACGGCGTGCGGGTCCGCCACGGTCGGTTCGGTCATGGTTGGTCCTCCTCGTGCGCGAGCAGCTCGAGCAGCGGGTCCGCGGCCGCCGCACGGAGTCGACCGCTCAGCAGGGCCCGCTGTGCCGTCGCCCGGGCGAGCGCCAGGTAGGTCGGGTGGATGTCGGGCGCCACCGTGCGCAGCGCGGCGACGTGCCCGGCCACGGTACCCGCATCGCCGCGGGCCACGGGACCGGTGAGGGCCGCGTCACCGCGCTGCAGCGCGTTCGCGAGCGCCGCCGTGAGCAGCGGCTCGAGCATCCGGGCGGGGTCGTCGACACCGGCCTCGCCGAGCAGCTGCATCGACTGGGCGACGAGCGTGACGAGGTGGTTCGAGCCGTGCGCGAGCGCCGCGTGGTAGGTGACCCGGTCGTCCTCGGCGATCCACACGGGCTCGCCGCCCATCTCGATGACGAGGGCCTCGGCGAGCGGCCGGGCCAGGTCGACCGTCGTGACACCGAAGCAGCAGTCGACGAGGCGGTCGAGGTCGACCTCCGTGCCGGTGAACGTCATCGCGGGGTGGATCGCGAGCGGGATGATGTCGCTGCCGGCCGCGGCCTCGAACACCGCGATCCCGTGCGCCCCCGACGTGTGGAGCACCAGCTGTCCCGGCGTGAACGTGCCGGTGGTGCTGAGCCCCGCGACGAGGTCGGCGAGCGCGTCGTCCGGCACGGCGAGCACGACGAGGTGCGCGCCCGACACGACGTCGGGGATCGGCTTGACCGGCACCCCGGGCAGCAGCGTGGCCGCGCGCTCGAGGCTGGCCTCGCTGACGGCCGAGACGCCGGTGACGACGTGACCGGCACGCGCCAGGGCGGCGCCGAGCACGGCCCCGACCCGCCCGGCGCCCACGACGCCGACGTCGAAGCGCGCGGGACGCTCGTGCGGGGTGCTCACCCACGGCACGCTATCGCCTACAGTCCGTGGTCGTGGATCCCGTTCCCTGGCGCGACGCGTGGCACACCGCGCTCTATGCCGCGGGGCGCGGCTTTTACGTCGCGGGCGGTGGCCCGGCCGCGCACTTCACGACGGCCACGCACCGCCCCACCGGCGCCCTCCTCGCCGAGGCGCTCCTCGCGGTGCCCGAGCACCCCGTGCGCGTCGTCGTCGACGTCGGGGCCGGCC
Organism: Terrabacter aeriphilus; assembly: GCF_039542985.1. Classification (NCBI taxonomy): domain Bacteria; kingdom Bacillati; phylum Actinomycetota; class Actinomycetes; order Micrococcales; family Intrasporangiaceae; genus Terrabacter; species Terrabacter aeriphilus. The sequence goes on along the minus strand of NZ_BAABIW010000018.1, from coordinate 190,790 downwards.
GCGGCGAGCTCGCTACGCACCTCGTCGGGGCGCTCGCCTCCGGGTCGAGGTATGCCGCCGCGCCCGGTCACGCCGGACCACCGCCACCCGACGGGGTGCGGGTCGTCGCGGTCGACGTCGTCGCGCGCCCGCCCGGCCTCGACGAGCGCGTCGAGTGGCTCCGCTCCCCCGGCGGCGGCGCCCTCCCGGAGCAGCTGGACGACCTCGAGGACGCGCTCGTCGTGGCCCACGAGTGGCTCGACGTCGTGCCGTGCACGGTGGCGCAGGTCGACCCGCACGGCGAGCTGCGCGAGGTGCTCGTCGACCCCGTCACCGGCGCCGAGACGTTCGGTGACCTCCTCGAGCAGCCCGACCGTGAGTGGTGCGCGGCGCACTGGCCCACGACGACGCCCGGCGACCGCGTCGAGGTCGGCCTCGAGCGCGACCGCGCCTGGGCGGAGCTCGTCTCCCGGGTGCGCTCGGGCACGCTCGTGGCGGTGGACTACGGGCACACGGCGACCGCGCGTCCGGACGGGGGCTCGCTGACGGCATACGTCGGCGGTCGACAGTCCCACCCGGTGCCGGACGGCTCGTGCGACCTGACGGCCCACGTCGCCGTCGACACGCTCGCGGCCGACACCGTGCGCACCCAGCGGGACGCCCTGCGCGCGCTGGGTCTGCGGGGCGCCGTCCCACCGCATGCGACGGCCACGGCGGACCCGCTCGGCTACCTCGCCGCGCTCGAGCAGGCGAGCGCCGAGGCCCGCCTGCTCGACGCGGACGGGTTCGGGGCGTTCTGGTGGGCCGTGCGGCGGGTGGGCGCACCGGACGGCGCGGCGCGGCACGACTGACCGCGGTCGCCCGCGCCGTCAGGTGGCGCCGGTCAGTTGCAGATGTCGTTGAGGCCGCTGATCTTCCGGTCGAAGAGGACGGCGCCGTTCGGGGCGTGCACCTTGACGACGGCGCTGTTGCAGATCGGGTCGGTGTTGATGGGCCCGGCGAAGTACTTGTAGTTGCCGGCGTCCCAGCCGGTGCAGCCGGTCAGCGGCGTCACCGAGTCGCAGATGCGCAGGTACATGTAGTGGGCCGTGCCGCGGTAGAGACCGGCCTGCAGCACGTAGCAGCCGCGCGGCGAGCTCGTGCGCTGGTGGAACCAGATCGTCGCGACCGTGCGTCCGGCGGCGTCGCGCAGCGGCGTCGCCTTGCCGGAGCCGGCGACGACGTTGCTGCACTCCGAGGCGGCGGCTGCCGGCTGCGCCGACGCGGCGACGAGGCCCCCGGCGACGAGCGCCGCGGCGGCGAACGCCCGGGTGGCGGTGTGACGGTGGAACGGTGCGTGCATGACATCCCCTATGCGTCGTGCCGACGTGTGTGCCGGACCGTCCCGCCAGTCTCGCCACACCGACCTGCCGCGGCAAGGGCGGGCGCCGTGCCGGCCCGTCCCGGCGGAGTCGTAGCCTGAGAGGCATGCGTCGTCGTGCCTCCGTGCTGCTGGGATCCGTGCTGCTCGCGCTGGGGGTCCTGGCCGCGCCCGGCACGGCGTGGGCGCACGACGTGCTCGAGCGCACGACCCCCGCGAACGGCACGACGGTCGACCGGCTGCCCGGCGCCGTGACGCTCACCTTCTCGGAGGAGCCGCTCGCGCTGGGCACCCAGGTGGTCGTGACCGGCCCCACGGGCCCGGTGTCGTCGGGGTCGCCGGTGATCGACGGGCGCGACGTGACGCAGGCCCTCGCGCCCACCGCACCCGGCGGCGACTACACCGTCTCGTACCGCGTGACCTCCGACGACGGGCACCCGGTCACGGGCACCTTCTCGTTCCACGCCACGGTGGGCCTCGACGGGTCGACGGCGACCGCGGGCGCGACGGTCCACGTCACCCCGGTGACGACCTCGACGTCGCAGGACTTCCCGCTCGTCGCGGTGCTGCTCACCGTCATCGGCACCGTCGTGCTGCTCGTGGTGGGCGGCTACCTCGTGCTCCGTGGCCGCGAGGCCGACCGCCGCTGACCCGGTACGGGGTCATCTCGCCCGACGACGCTCCTCGCCCTCGACACGGTGCCGCGCCCGGACGTCGAACAGGACCGCGCCCGTCGCGACGGCGGGACCACGCGACGGCGCGTCACCCGCGGACGGGGGCTCACGGCATACTCGGCCCATGAGCGACGTAGGGTCGATCCCGTGAGCAGCGACCCCGGGACCGCGGCGCCCGCGGCCGGGCGTGGCCGCTCCCTGACCGTGGGCGTGGGCGCGGGGGGCCTCGCGACCGCCGACATGGTGCTCAACATCGGCCCGCAGCACCCCGCCACGCACGGCGTGCTGCGGCTGCGGATCGTCGTCGACGGCGAGCGGATCGTCAGCGCCGAGCCGATCGTCGGCTACATGCACCGCGGCGCCGAGAAGCTCTTCGAGGTGCGCGACTACCGGCAGATCATCGTCCTCGCCAACCGGCACGACTGGCTGAGCGCCTTCTCGAACGAGCTCGGCGTCGTCATCGGCGTCGAGCACATGCTCGGCATGGAGGTGCCCGAGCGCGCGGTGTGGGCCCGCACGGCGCTCGCCGAGCTCAACCGGGTGCTCAACCACCTGATGTTCCTCGGGTCCTACCCGCTCGAGCTCGGCGCGATCACCCCGGTCTTCCACGCGTTCCGCGAGCGCGAGGAGCTGCAGGCCGTCATGGAGGAGGTCTCCGGCGGCCGGATGCACTACATGTTCAACCGGGTCGGCGGCCTCAAGGAGGACCTCCCGGCCGGCTGGCTCGGGCGCGTCGCGCACGCCGTCACGGCCGTGCGACACCGCCTGCCCGACCTCGAGCGTCTCGTCGTGGGCAACGAGATCCTCGAGGCCCGCACGCGCGGGGTCGGGGTGCTGCCGCTGCCGACCGTCGAGGCGCACGGTGTCTCGGGCCCGATCGCGCGGGCGAGCGGCCTCGACGTCGACCTGCGGCGCGACGCCCCCTACCTCGCCTACGCCGAGCTCTTCGCCCCCGGGGGCCCGGGACGGGTCGTCACCCGCGCCGGGGGCGACTGCCTCTCGCGCCTCGAGGTGCTCCTCGAGCAGGTGCACGTCTCGCTCGACCTCGTGGACGCCTGCCTCGACCGCCTCGGACAGCTGCCGCAGGGCCCGATCAACGTCAAGCTGCCCAAGGTGCTCAAGGTGCCCGAGGGTGAGATCTACAGCGCCACGGAGAACCCGCTCGGCTTCAACGGCTACTACCTCGTCTCGCGCGGGGAGAAGACCCCGTGGCGGCTCAAGCTGCGCTCCGCCTCGTTCAACAACGTCAGCGTGCTCGCCGAGATGCTGCCCGGCCAGCTCATCGCCGACATGGTCGCGATCCTCGGCTCGATGTTCTTCGTCGTCGGCGACGTCGACAAGTGAGGGGCCGTATGCCGTCCGCCCGGGTCACCCGCGCCACCGTCCTGCGTGCCGTGGCCGTCACGCTCGTCACGGCCACGGTGACGCTCGCCGCGGCCTGCTCCGACGAGGACACCGTCGACACGATCCCGCCGCCCTGGCCGACCCGGACGACGACGCCCGACGGCCCGCCACAGCCGCCCGCGGCCTCCACGACGGCCCCGCCGCCGACGACCACCTCGACGGCGGCCTCGACCACCTGACCCGTCGGGCCCGCGGTCCCCGCCCGGGCTCGCGAGGAGTGTTCCGCCGTGCGGGATGGGCTCGGTCGGGCGACCTGTCGCGGGACCGAGGCCAGATCGCGGGACCGAACCCGATCCGCCACGCTCAGGGGCGGTCGGCGTCCTCGTCGTCGTCGCGGGGGCGCAGCCGGCACCACCGCTGGACGAGCATGCCGGCGGCCGACAGGAGGACCGCCACGACGGCGTGGGCCGCGAAGGGCCAGATCCGCCCGCGCTGCGACTCGACGTCGGCGTCGGGCAGCAGCACGAGGACGTTCGCGACGTACCAGCCGACGAGCACGGCGCCCGTCAGGGCTCCCGCCTGGCCGAGCACGAGGGTGCGGGCGGCCCGCAGCGGGGTGACCGCCGGGTTCGGGATGCCGTCGCGCACCGTGCGCACCTGGCGTCCCGCGACGACGAGGCCGGCGGCGAGGAAGAGCATCGCCGCGGCGCCCACCCAGCCCGGCTCGGGCACGGCCGCGCCCGCGGCGACCCAGCGCAGCACGAGCCAGGCGACGACGGTCATGGCGAGGCCCGCGAGCACGAGGGTCGTGACGCGGATGCCGGCGTGTGGTCTCACGACTGCTCCCATCGGGGACCGGGGCGCACGCCCGAACGGTCGAGGTCGGTCAGCAGGTCGGACACCCGCCGGATGCCGTCCGGCCCGGGCCCGACCCGCAGGGTGGCCCGGGGGTCGGCGTCGAGCCACGGCACGAGCACGAAGGCCCGCTCGCTCGCGCGCGGGTGCGGGAGCGTCAGCTCGGCGGCGTCGCTCGTCACCTCACGACGGCCACCGGGTACGCCGTGCTGCACGAGGTCGAGGTCGAGCGTCCGCGCGCCCCAACGGATCTCGCGGGTGCGCCCGTGGTCGGCCTCGATGGCGTGCAGCGCAGCGAGGAGCTCGTCCGGTGGCAGCGTCGAGCGACCGACGACGACCGCGTTGAGGTAGGGCGGCTGCTCCGGGCCGCCGACGGGGTCGGTCTCGACCAGGGCCGACACGGCCGTGACGGTGAGTCCGGGCAGGACGCGCAGCGCACCGACCGCGGCATGCAGCGTCTCGCCCCGGTCGCCGAGGTTGGAGCCGAGCGCGACGACGACGCGGGCCGCGTTGTCGCGCACCACCGCGACCTGCACGTCGGTGAACGGGTGCCCGACCGGGGCCTCCGGCTTGTGCACGACGACCTCGACGCGGTCGACGAGGTCGTGCCGCAGCACGTCGTCGGCCACGACCTCGGCGAGTCGCTCGATGAGGTCGAAGGACGGGCCGGTGATGCGGGCGACCACGTCGTCGGCGACCTCCGCGTAGTTGACCGTCGCGGCGAGGTCGTCGGTGCGGCCGGCCGCCGAGAGGTCGCACTCCATCGTCACGTCGACGAGGAAGGTCTGCCCGTCCCGTTTCTCGAAGTCCAGCACCCCGTGGGTGCCGCGGGCGCTCACGCCCTGCAGCACGATGCGGTCGCTCATCGGTCGGGGTCCTCCCACGCCGTGTCGGTCGGCTCGTCGGGGGCGTGGTCGAGGGCGGCCTGCACGACCGCGAGCGCGCGCACGGTGGAGGCGACGTCGTGCACGCGCACGCACCACAGTCCGGCCATCGCGGCCATCACCGAGGTGGCCGTCGTCTCGACGTCGCGCTCGGCCGCCGGGCGGGGCGCGGCCCCCTCGTCGCGGCCCAGGCGGCCGAGGAAGGTCTTGCGGGAGGCGCCGAGCAGGATCGGGTGGCCGAGCGCGTGCAGCTCGGGCAGGGCCGCCATGAGCGCCCAGTTGTGCTCGGCGTGCTTGGCGAACCCGAGGCCCGGGTCGAGCACGAGCGAGTCCTCGTCGACCCCCGCGGCCAGGAGCGCGTCGCGTCGCTCGGCCAGCTCGCGCACGACGTCGGCGACGACGTCGGTGTAGACGGCGCGCGACTGCATCTCGGTGCTGTGGCCGCGCCAGTGCATGGCCACGAACGGCAGCCGCTCCATCGCGACGAAGGGCACCATGCCGGGGTCGGCGAGGCCGCCCGACACGTCGTTGACGAGGGCGGCACCGGCATGGACCGCGGCCCGCGCGACCTCGGCGCGCATCGTGTCGATCGACACGACCGCGCCCTGCGCCACGAGCGCCGTGACGACGGGCAGCACGCGGCGCAGCTCCTCCTCGACCGAGGGGCGCTCGGCCCCGGGCCGGGTGGACTCCCCGCCGACGTCGACGACGTCGGCGCCGGCCGCGAGCACCTCGAGGCCGTGCGCGACGGCGGCCTCCTGCTCGAACCACTCACCGCCGTCCGAGAACGAGTCGGGGGTGACGTTGACGACGCCCATCACGAGGGTGCGGTCGGTGGTCCGGAGCAGGGACGTCACGTCGGGGGTGCTGCGGCGCGTGGTCATGGCCGTCATTGTGTCGCGGTCGGTCGCGGCGCCGTGCGGCCCCGCGTCACCTGTTGCCCTCGAGCATGAGCGCCATGGCCTCCGCTCGAGTGGCCGCGTTGCGCAGCTGGCCGCGCACGGCCGAGGTGATCGTGCTGGCGCCCGGCTTGCGGATGCCCCGCATCGACATGCACAGGTGCTCGGCCTGGACGACGACGATGACGCCCTGCACGTCGAGGTGCTCGACGAGCGCGTCGGCGATCTGCGTCGTCAGGCGCTCCTGCACCTGGGGGCGCCGGGCGTAGACCTCGACGAGCCGCGCGAGCTTCGACAGCCCGGTGACGCGGCCGTCCTGGCTCGGGATGTAGCCGACGTGCGCGACACCGTGGAAGGGCACGAGGTGGTGCTCGCACGTGCTGTAGAGCTCGATGTCCCGCACGATGACGAGCTCCTGGTGGTCGATCTCGAACGTCGTGCCGAGCACGTCGGCCGCCGTCATGTCGAGGCCGGCGTAGATCTCGGCGAAGGAGCGGGCCACCCGGGCCGGGGTGTCGAGCAGGCCGTCGCGATCGGGGTCCTCCCCGATCGCGAGCAGCAGCTCCCGCACGGCCGCCTCTGCCCGTGGCTGGTCGATCGGCACGGGTCAGCTCTTCTCGCCGGGGTTGACCGGGCGGTCGTCGGGCACCTCGATGACCTGCTCGACCGGGTGCTCCTCGGCGAGCGGGTGGGCGCCGACCGCAGCGGCCTGGTCGATGCGGTCCTCGATCGCCTTGTCGGCGGGCACCGGGGGCGGGAGGTGGCCGTTCTGGCCGTTCGAGCCGTTCTGGCGCGCGGCGAGCTCCGCCGGGGTCAGCACCGGCGGGCGCTCGCCGGGCACGCGGGCCTCCGACGAGAGCCAGGTGGGGCGCTGGGGCGTCTTGGTGATGTCGGTGAAGATCTCGGCCAGCTCGTGCTGGTTGAGGGTCTCGCGCTCGAGCAGCTCGAGCACGAGGCGGTCGAGCACGTCGCGGTTCTCGTTGATCGCGGCGTAAGCCTCGTCGTGGGCGTTCTCGATGAGCTTGCGCACCTCGGCGTCGACGACGCCCGCGATCTCCTCGGAGTAGTCGCGCTGGTGGCCCATGTCGCGGCCGAGGAAGACCTCGCCGTTGCTCTGGCCGAGCTTGATCGCACCGATGCGCTCGGACATGCCGAACTCGGTGACCATCTTGCGGGCCATGCCGGTGGCCTTCTCGATGTCGTTGCTCGCACCGGTCGTCGGCTCGTGGAAGACGATCTCCTCCGCGACGCGGCCACCGAGGGCGTACGAGAGCTGGTCGAGGATCTCGTTGCGCGTCGTCGAGTACTTGTCGTCGACGGGCATCACCATCGTGTAGCCGAGCGCGCGACCGCGCGGCAGGATCGTCACCTTGGTGACGGGGTCGGTGTGGTTGAGCGCCGCGGCGACGAGGGCGTGCCCGCCCTCGTGGTAGGCCGTGATCTTGCGCTCCTTGGCCGACATGATGCGGGTGCGCTTCTGCGGGCCGGCGATGACGCGGTCGATGGCCTCGTCGAGCGCGGCGTTGTCGATGACCTTGCGGTCGCTGCGGGCCGTGAGCAGGGCGGCCTCGTTGAGCACGTTGGCGAGGTCGGCACCCGTGAAGCCGGGCGTGCGGCGCGCCACGGCGAGCAGGTCGACGTCGCCCGCCATGGGCTTGCCCTGCGCGTGCACCTCGAGGATGCGGTGGCGGCCGATCATGTCGGGGGCGTCGACGGCGATCTGGCGGTCGAAGCGGCCCGGGCGCAGCAGCGCCGGGTCGAGGATGTCGGGGCGGTTCGTCGCCGCGATGAGGATGACGTTCGTCTTGACGTCGAAGCCGTCCATCTCGACGAGGAGCTGGTTGAGGGTCTGCTCGCGCTCGTCGTGCCCGCCGCCCATGCCGGCGCCGCGGTGCCGGCCGACGGCGTCGATCTCGTCGACGAAGACGATGGCCGGGGCGTTGGCCTTGGCCTGCTCGAAGAGGTCGCGCACGCGGCTCGCGCCGACGCCGACGAACATCTCGACGAAGTCGGAGCCGGAGATCGAGTAGAACGGCACGCCGGCCTCGCCGGCCACCGCGCGGGCGAGGAGGGTCTTGCCGGTTCCGGGCTGGCCGTAGAGCAGCACGCCCTTGGGGATCTTGGCGCCGACGGCGAGGAACTTCGCGGGCTCCTGGAGGAACTCCTTGATCTCGTGCAGCTCCTCGATCGCCTCATCGCACCCGGCGACGTCGGCGAAGGTGACCTTGGGGGTGTCCTTCGTCGCGAGCTTGGCCCGCGACTTGCCGAACTGCATGACGCGGTTGCCGCCGCCCTGCATCTGGCCCATGAGGAACCAGAAGAGACCGAGGATGACGATGATCGGCAGGATCGAGAACAAGAGGGAGCCGAACCAGCTCGGCTCGTCGATCTGGTCGTCGACCCCCTGGGCCGGGGGCTTGGCGTTGAGCGCGTCGACGACCTGGCCGCCACGGGCGTCGACGTAGAAGGCGTAGACCGACTTCGCGTCCTTGACCGTGCCGTCGGGCGAGGAGTAGGGCGCCTTGAGGGTCAGCTCCATGCGCTCGTTGTTGAGCAGCTTGGCCGACTCGACGTTGCCGTTGGTGATCTGCTTCATCGCCTCGGACGTGTCGATCCGGGGCGGGCCGGACTCGGAGAACATCATGCCGAAGACGAGCGCGCTGATGAGGACCAAGATCCACAGCAGTGGGGTGCGCAGAATCCGCTTTGCGTCCATGTACGTGCGGGGCCTGTCAGGCCCCGGTCCTCCTGCTCGTCCGGTGAGTTGATCCACCGGCACAACGTCCGGTGGACCACCAGTGTTCCGCATGCGACGCGCCGGTGACCAACCAGTCCGTCGAACCTTCGCCGAACCTGCGCGCGAGTCGGCTCCTGGACCGGCGCCCTCAGGCGGTGGCCTCCCGCAGCGCCTCGAGCACCCGCGCGTCGATGCCGTCGGGGCTCAGGCGCGCCTCGTAGTTGGCGTGGCCGGCCCAGTCGGCGAGGGCGACCGCGAGGTCGCGGCCCTCGAAGCCGAGCCGGGCCAGGCGGTCGCGCACCTCCCCGGCGAGCTCCCCCGTGAGGGGCTCGACGTCCTCGGGGCGACCGAAGAACATCTCCCACTCGGCGAGCAGCCGGCCGAGCTCGGTGACGGGGTCGGCGTGGTCGTCGACGCGGAGGTCGGCGAGCACGCCGCACGTGTCGTAGCCCGACCCGGGCTCGACGGCGTAGAGGGCCGCGCTCTGGCGTCCGCGCGAGTCGCCGCCCGCACCGTCGCCGGCCGCGAGCGCGGCGAGCAGCCGCCGCGCGAACGGGGCGCCCGCGCTGTCGCGCCAGGCCCGCTCCATCGCCTCGACGACGTCGGGCCCGGTGAGGATGTTGCCCTGGATGGCGTATGCCGTGTCGCCGTCGTCGCGCGCGACGCCGCCCGCCCACGCGTTGCACTCCGAGCCGGTGACGGTGGCCGCGGAGGCGGGGCCGACGACGCCGACCTGGCGCGTCTCGCGGCCCTCGTCGAGCGCGGTCGCGGCGGCGAGCGCGGCGTCCGCGGTCTCCCCTGCGGCGAGCCGGTCGAGCAGCTCGTCGCGGTAGGCGACCCGGGCGTAGGACTGCGTGGCGACGGCGCCCACGCCGAGGCGGGCGTCGGGCACGACGGCGCCGACCGCGAGGAACTTGCTCGCGACGGCGACGCCGAAGGCCTCGCCCTGGCGCGCGACGATGGAGAAGGTCACGGCAGCGCCCCCGGCGTCAGGCGTAGACGTGCGGGGCGAGGGTGCCGACGCAGCGCAGGTTGCGGTACTTCTCGGCGTAGTCGAGGCCGTAGCCGACGACGAACTCGTTGGGGATGTCGAAGCCGACGTACCGCACGGGGATGTCGACCTTGACGACGTCGGGCTTGCGCAGCAGCGTGCAGATCTCGACCGAGGCCGGGTTGCGCGACTCGAGGTTCGACTTGATCCACGAGAGCGTCAGGCCGGAGTCGATGATGTCCTCGACGATGAGCACGTGGCGGCCGCTGATGTCGGTGTCGAGGTCCTTGAGGATGCGCACGACGCCCGAGCTCTTCGTGCCGGAGCCGTAGGACGAGACCGCCATCCAGTCCATCGGGGCCGTGCCGGGCAGCGCCCGCATGAGGTCGGCCATGACGACGACGGCACCCTTGAGCACCCCGACGAGCAGGAAGTCCTTGCCCTCGTAGTCCTTCCAGATGTCGGCGGCGAGCTCGGCGAGCCGGGCCTGGATCTGCTCCTCGGTGTAGAGGACCTGCGCCAGGTCGTCTCCCATGTGCTCGTGGTCCACGAAGGCTCCTCGGTGTCGTGCGGTGCGGGTCGTGCGGGGCGGCTCCATTCAACCGCACGCGCGTGGACGGCGTCCCCGGCGGGGAGACCTCAGGCGAGGGAGCCCCTCAGGCGATGGCGCTCTCGCGCAGCGGGCGGAAGACGATCGCACCACGCGTGCGCGCGACGGCGATGCCGCCGGGCACGTGGAGCGGCCCCTGGCCGTGCCACGAGGTCAGCAGCGCGTCGAGCGACTCGACGTGGGCCGCGCTGACGTCGGCGAGCGGTGCGCCGGCCTCGGCGGCCAGCAGCCGCCACACCCGGGTGCGGATGGCGCGGGGCAGCTCCGCGAGCGCCCCGAGGTCGACGCCGTCGCCGTCCGGGCCGGCCGGGAGGCCCGCGCGAGCCGACACCGCGAGGGTCTCGAGGTAGTCGGCGTCCTCGCGCAGCAGGTCGGCGCTGCGGGCGAGGGCGGCCCCGAAGCCCGGCCCGAGGTCGGACTCGAGGGTCGCGAGCAGCCGCCGCGCGCGCACCCGGCGGAAGGAGTCGTCGCTGTTGTGCGGGTCGACCCAGGGCTCGATGCCGTATGCCGCGCAGGCCGCGAGCGTCGTGGCGCGCGGCAGGGCGAGCAGCGGGCGCACGAAGCGGTCGCGACGCACCGGCATACCGCTGAGGGAGCGGGCTCCCGAGCCCCGCGAGAGGCCGAGCAGCACCTGCTCGGCCTGGTCGTCGCGGGTGTGGCCGATGAGGACCACGGCGGCCCCCACGCGGCCCGCCACCTCCTCGATGGCGGCGTAGCGCGCCGTGCGGGCGTCGGCCTCGAGGCCCGCGCCGCTCGTGCGGACGTCGGCCCGCACCACCTCGACGGGGTCGAGGCCGATCTCGCGGCAGAGGGCACCGGCCTCCTCGGCGACCTCGGCGGAGCGCTCCTGCAGGCCGTGGTCGACGACGACGGCACCCGCGCGCACGCCCGCTCGCGGCGCCTCGAAGGCGAGGGCCGCGGCGAGCGCGAGGGAGTCGGGGCCGCCCGAGCAGGCGACGAGCACGACGCCGCCCTCGGGCACGTCGACGAGGTGCTCGCGCACCGCGAGCCGGGTCGCGGCGACGGCGGGGTCGGGACCGGGCATGTCTGCTGGACCTCGCACGGCTCAGCCGTGGACCCGGCGCACCCAGGCGCCCGGGTCGACGATCTCGGCGGCTCGGGGCAGGTTCTCGGGCGAGGACCACACGGCGTTGAAGCCGTCGCGGCCCACCGCGTCGGTGACCGCCCGGACGAAGGCGGCCCCGTCGCGGTACTGCCGCATCTTGGCCTCGAGCCCGAGCAGCTTGCGCAGCAGCCGGTCGACGCCGACCGAACCGGTGCGCCGCTGGTCGAACTTGCGGCGGATCTCGTCGACCGTCGGGATGACCCGGGGGCCGACGTCGTCCATGACGACGTCGGCGTGGCCCTCGAGGAGCGACATGACCGCGGTGAGCTCGGCGATCCGGGTCTTCTGCTCCGGCGTCGCGAAGAGCTGGCCGAGCCCCTCGCCCGAGGAGAGGACGTCGGGCAGGTTGCGGGTCAGCTGCTCCAGCCGCCGGCCGAGGTCCTCGGAGGTCGGCGCGAGGTCGACGGCGAGCGACTGCGTGCGCTCGACGAGGTGGTCGCGCAGCCAGGGCACGGCGGTGAACTGCACGCGGTGGGTCTCCTCGTGCATCGCGACCCACCGGCGGAAGTCGGTCGGGTCGACCGCGAGCCGGCGCTCCGTCGCGACGATGTTCGGCGCGACGAGGAGCAGGCGGGGCGTGCCGCCGGGCGCGAGGTCGTACTGGCCCAGCACCTTGCTCGAGAGGAACGCGAGCAGGCCGCCCATCTCGGCGCCGGTCACCTTGCCGCCGATGGCGGCAGCCGCCGCGCTCGGCGTGGACTTCGAGGTGCTGAGCTTGTCGACGACCGGGTCGAGCAGCGCCCGGAACGAGTCGACGTTGGCGTCGATCCACCCCGGCCGGTCGACGACGAGGGGCGCCGGCGCGTCGTCGGGCGCGACGAGGGCGCTCGTCTCCGCGACGGGTGCGACGGCGGCGGCCGCGGCCGCCCGGAGGTCGGCGACGATGGCGGCCGCCTCGTCACCGGTGACCTGCGGCCCGGGGCTGACGACCGTGCGGCCGGCCTTCTTGGCGAAGTCGTAGTCGACGTAGGCGGCCCGGCCACGGGATCCCCCCGCAGCTGCCCGGCCGGTCGGCCGGTCCGTCGCCAGAGGGGTCGGGACGGTGGTGTCGGTCATGCCAGCCCTTTCCGTGCCGCGCCGTGACGACGTCGACGTCGTGGGTGTGCGGTCGGTCGGCCGGGCCCGCGGTCGACGGCGCTCCCTGTCGCGAACGCCGACCACCCCGAGCGGCCCACCGGCCCGTCAGCGACAGCCGCAGGAGGCGATCGCCGCTACGAAACGGTCCAACGCCGCCCGCGCGTCGTTGGTTCCCGTCCCGGCGACCATACCCACGAAGACGAGCAGGCGACCGTCGTCGTCGACGACGCTGCCCGCCAGCGCGTTGGCCCCCGTCAGGGTGCCGGTCTTGGCCCGCGCGCGGCCGGCGGCGTCGTGCTGCGCCCCCGTGAACCGGGTGGCCAGGGTGCCGGTGAGCCCGCCGATCGGCAGGCCGTCGAGCGCCCGGCGCAGCACCGGGTGCGCCCCGTCGTAGCCGAGCACGAGCACGTCGGAGAGCAGCGTGGCGCGCACCCGGTTCTCCCGCGAGAGCCCGCTCGCGTCGACGAGCCGCAGCCCGGTCGTGTCGAGCCCCAGCGCGCGCACCTCGGCGACGACCCAGCCGCCCACGGCGGCGAAGTCAGTGCCGGCGCCCGAGCGGAAGGCCGCCTGCCGGGCGAGGATCTCGGTGAGCGCGTTGTCGCTGTCGGTGAGGGCGAGGGCCAGCTGGTCGCGCACCGGTGCCGACTCGACGCTGCCGAGCACGGGACCGGCCGCGGCCGCACCGCCCGTCGGGCTCTCGTCGCGGGGCTCCGTCTCCACCGCGACGCCGAGCGCCTCGAGCTGCGTGGCGAAGGCCGTGCGCGCCGCCGCGACGGGGTCGGCCGGCCCCGGCGAGCCGCCGTGCGCCCGCTGGGTCGAGAGGCCGAGCATCGCCACCGCGCCGGTGATGCCGCTGCTGCGGAACGACGACGACCACGTGGGTGCCGTCGTCGGCCCGGGGGCATACGTCTCGTCGACGGCGAGCATGACCCGTTGCACCCCGGCCGCCTCCAGCTTGGTGGCCACCTGCCGCGCGAGGTCGCGCAGCCCGGCATGGCCCGCGACCGCCTCCGGGTCGCCCGAGCCGGGGGCGAGCAGGGAGTCGCCGCCGGCCACGAGCACGATCCGGTCGGGCGCGGCGCCCTGTCGCACCACGGTCCGCAGCACGTCGCCCGGGGCGAACGCCTTGCCGATGGCCGCGGCCGAGAGCAGCTTCGTCGTCGACGCGGGGATGCGCAGCTCGTCGCCGCCCTGGTCGAGCAGCACCCGGCCGCTCTGCCCGTCGCGCACGACGAGCGCGGCGTCACCGAGGGCGGGGAGGTCGCGCACCGCGGCGAGGGCGCGCTGCACCCCGGCCGGCGACGCCCCCTCGGCCTCGCCGGCGAGCGCCGGGAGCGGCGCCGCGGCCGAGGTCGGCGGACTCGGCTGCGCCACGCTCGGTGCCGTGCGGGGCGCGACGGTCTCGGTGGGCGCGGGCGGCGGCAGCGGCCGCGTCGTCAGCACACCGGGCACCGCGTCGGCGACGTCGAGCACGGCATACGCCAGCACGAGGGCCCCCACCGCACCGAGCCCGACGAGGCGCCGGCCGGGTGCCGCACGTCGCCGCTCCGCTGCCGCCACGCTTCCCACCCCTGTCCGCCGTCCGCCGCGGTTTCGCGCGAGGACCGCCGTTGCTGACACACTGTCGCGGACGATTCTGTCAGCCGCAGGCGCGTGCCCCGGCACCCGAGCGCAGCGACCGCGCCCGGACGAGCGCCCGAAGACCGTGAAGAAGGGGAAGACGTGGAGTTCGACGTCACCATCGAGATCCCGCGCGGACAGCGCAACAAGTACGAGGTCGACCACGAGACCGGTCGGATCCGCCTCGACCGCTACCTCTTCACGCCGATGGCCTACCCCGCCGACTACGGCTACATCGAGGACTCGCTCGGCGAGGACGGCGACCCCCTGGACGCGCTCGTGCTGCTGCCCGAGCCGCTCTTCCCCGGCGTCGTCGTGGAGGCGCGCCCGATCGGCGTCTTCCACATGACCGACGAGGCCGGCGGCGACGACAAGGTGCTCTGCGTGCCGGTCGACCCGCGCAACGTCGACGTCCAGGACATCGGCGACGTCAACGAGTTCACGCTCAAGGAGATCCAGCACTTCTTCGAGCGCTACAAGGACCTCGAGCCCGGCAAGCACGTCGAGGGCTCCGACTGGGGCAACCGCGAGGCCGCCGAGAAGATCATCGGCGAGGCCCTCGAGCGCGCCAAGAAGCAGGGCACGTCGACGGCCCGCTGGGCCATGCCGCAGGGGCACTGAGCCCGCGCGAGCACTCCTGACCCTCCGTCACCTCACCCGAGGAGGCGGAGGGTCAGCCATGTCGCGAGCGTGAGGACCGCCAACGTCGCCGCCGCGAGCCCCGAGGCTCACGTCAGCCGGCCTCGACGGTGACCGTCTCGCGCGTCGGCTCCGGCCCCGTGCCGGCCCGCGCCGGGCGGGGCCGCAGCCACGAGGGCCGCGACGAGCAGGGTCACCAGGGTGAAGCTCGCCGACGTGAGGAACGCCGGCTCGACGCCGGGAACGAACTGCCCCGGCACCGCCTTCGAGGCGTAGACGCTGACGATCGCAGCCAGCCCCACCGCGCCGCCGAGCTGCTGCGCGGTCTGGAGCAGCCCCGACACGGTGCCCGCCTGGGCCCGGTCGACGCCGCCGAGGACGACGACCGTGACCGGCATGAAGACGAGCGCGGCCGAGACGCCGTTGAGCACGAGCGCACCCAGCAGGTGGCCGGCATACGTGCTCGTCGTCGTGATGCTGCTCAGCCACACGAAGCTCGCCGTGAGCCCCAGCGTGCCGACGAGGAGCATCGGGCGGGGGCCCACCTTCGCGACGAGGCGCGCGCTGACGCGGGACGTCGCGAAGATCGCGAGGCTGAGCGGGAGGAACGCGGCGCCCGTGGCGACGGGGCTGAAGCCGAGGACGAGCTGGAGGTACTGCGTCACGAGGAAGAAGGTCGAGAACTGCGCGCCGACGACGAGCGCCATGAGCACGAGCGCTCCCCCACGCGTCCGGTCGCGCACGAGCGCGAGCGGCAGCAGCGGGGCCGGCACCCGGCTCTCGGTGCGCACGAAGACGGCGAGGAGGGTGGCGCCCAGGGCGAACGACGCGAGCGTCAGTGGCGCCGACCAGCCGCGGTCGGCGGCGCTGATGAAGCCGTGGACGACGGCCACCGAGCCGAGCGTCGCGGTGACCGCGCCGACGACGTCGAAGCGGCCTCGCACGCGCGGGGTCTCCGTGACGAAGCGTCGGGCGAGCACGAGCACGACCGCGCCGATCGGCACGTTGACGAAGAGCGTCCAGTGCCAGCTGACGAAGTCGGTGAGGGCGCCGCCGAGGAGCAGGCCGATGGACGCGCCCGCCGACGAGACCGCCGTGAAGAGCGCGAGGCCGCGGTTGCGCGCGGCCTCGTTCGGGGCGCTCGTCGTCACGAGCGCGAGCACGCTCGGGGCGGCGAGCGCGGCACCGACGCCCTGCAGCGTGCGGGCCGCAATGAGCCACGCGGGTGACGTGGCGAGGCCACCGAGGAGGCTCGCGACGGTGAAGACCGCGAGGCCGATCTCGAAGGCACGCAGCCTCCCGAGCACGTCGCCGAGGCGGCCACCGAGCAGCAGCAGGCCGCCGAAGGCCAGGGTGTAGGCGTTGAGCACCCACGACAGCCCGGCCGGCGTGAAGCCGAGATCGGTCTGGATGTGCGGGAGCGCGACGTTCACGACGGTGGCGTCGAGCACGAGCATGAGCTGGGCGACGAGCACGACGCCGAGGCCGACGGCCCCGCGGCGCGTGGCGCGGTCGGATGCGGACGCCGCGGGTGCCACGGGCGGTCGGGTGGCGGGCGGGGTGGTGGGCGACATGGTCGGCCTCAGGCTTCGTGGTGCTGGAACTGGGGCCGCGTCGCCGGGGCGGTGAACGGGTCGCGGGCCATCGGGGTGAAGGAGGTGGCGCGGGCGCCGTGGGTGGCGCGGGCGCCGTCGGTGCCGCGGGGCACGAGCGGGGCGCGGTGGGTGGTCGCCAGGTGCGACAGGTGGACGCGTCGGGCCTGTCGGGTGGGCTGGATGGTGATGGTCATGGGTGCCGGACTCCTCAATGACGTCGGGCGGCGCTACGATGAGCGGAGAGCCTCTCCGGTTCTGCCTGACCCACAATACGGAGACCGTCTCCGCTTTTGCAAGGAGGATTTCCCGTGACGCCTGCCGCACCCGGCGAGGCGACGCTCGATCCGTCGCCGGAAGCCGTTGGCCCCCAAGGGGATCCAGCCGACGCGCCTGGCCAGGAGAGCACCGGGAGATCGGCTCGGCCGATGCGCGCCGACGCCCGTCGCAACTACGACAAGATCCTCGCGACGGCCCGGATCGTCTTCACCGAGCGCGGCACCGACTCCTCCCTCGACGAGATCGCCAAGCGTGCGGGCGTCGGCGCCGGCACCCTCTACCGACATTTCCCCACCCGCGAGGCGCTCGTCGACGCGCTCATGCAGGACTGGACCGACCGCGTGGCTGCCGACGCCGACACCGCGATCGCCACCGAGGCGCCCGCCCGCGACATGCTGCTCGGCTGGTTCGAGAACTTCGTCGACCACATCACCCTCCACCGCGGCGCGGCGAGCAAGATCTGCGCGGCCATGGACGACCCGGCCTCGCCGATGTACCGCAAGTGCCGGGTCATGGGCGACGCCAACCGCCGCGTCATCGACCACCTCGACGCGACGGGCGAGCTGCGCCCCGGCGTCGACGCCGCCAACGTCATGCGCCTCGTCAGCGGCGTGGCGAGCGTTGCCGACACGAGCCGGGCCGAGCTCGACGTGCGTCCGATGCTCGAGGTCGTCGTCGACGGGATTGTCCGCGCCTGATCCGTCGTTGCACGGGCATGACCGTCGACCTGCGCATCTTCACCGAGCCCCAACAGGGCGCCACCTACGACGACCTCCTCGCCGTCGCACGAGCCAGCGAGGACCTCGGGTTCAGCGGCTTCTTCCGCTCCGACCACTACCTCCACATGGGCGGCGACGGCGGCGTCGGCCCCACCGACGCCTGGACGACCCTCGCCGGCCTCGCCCGTGAAACCTCCACGATCCGGCTCGGGACGCTCGTCACGTCGGCCACCTTCCGCCTGCCCGGGCCGCTCGCCATCCAGGTCGCGGGCGTCGACCAGATGAGCGGCGGCCGCGTCGAGCTCGGGCTGGGCGCGGGCTGGTTCGAGGCCGAGCACACGGCATACGGCATCCCCTTCCCCCCGCTGGGCGAACGCTTCGACCGGCTCGAGGAGCAGCTCGCCGTCATCACCGGCCTGTGGGGCACGCAGCCGGGAGCGACCTTCAGCCACGACGGGACCCACTACCCGGTCACCGACTCCCCCGCGCTCGCCAAGCCCGTGCAGGACGGCGGCGTGCCGATCATCATCGGGGGCGGCGGCAAGCGCCGCACGCCCGCGCTCGCGGTCCGCCACGCCGCCGAGTTCAATGCCGCGTTCTCGTCGGCGGACGCGTCGGGGCGGCTCTTCGAGCGCGTGCGCGACGTGGCCGGGCGCGAGGGACGCGACCCGGCGTCGCTGACGCTCTCGGCCGCGCAGGTCGTCTGCGTCGGCCGCGACGAGGCCACCCTGCGGCGTCGCGCCGACGCCGTCGGGCGCGACCTCGGCGAGCTGCGCGAGGCCGGCCTCGCCGGGTCTCCCGACGAGGTCGTCGAGAAGATCACGACCTTCGAGGCGGTCGGCGCGGAGCGGATCTACCTGCAGGTCCTCGACCTCTCCGACCTCGACCACCTCGCCGACATCGCCGACGGGGTCCTGCGCCAGCTCCCCTGACCCCCGGAGCCCGTCGTCGATGGGGCCCACCCTCGACTTCTCGACTTGATGTACATAGGTTGTCTATGTAAATTGGAGCGAGTGATGGAACCGACCACTCTGGGCAACGAGCTGCTGCGCTCGGCCGCGCGCCTCTCGCGCTGGGCCAGTCGGCACGCCTCGTTCGACGTCCCTTTCGCCCAGGCGCGCCTCCTCGCGCTCCTCGACGAGCTGGGCCCGTCCCGCGTCAGCGTCCTCGCGGCCGCCGATCACAGCAGCCAGCCGACGACCACCAACCAGCTCCAGCGCCTCGAGGCGGCTGGCTGGGTGCACCGCGCGTCCGACCCGGACGACGCGCGTGCCTCGGTGGTCTCCCTCAGCGACGAGGGTCACGCCGCGCTCGAGAGCGTGCGCCGGGCCCGACTGGCCGTCCTGTCCCCCGTCCTCGACCGGCTCGACGGTCCTGCGCTCGACCGCGTCCGCATCGCGGTCGACGTGCTGGACGAGCTGCTCGCCGCGGCGGCGGACGCGCCCCTCCCGAACCCCACCCGAAAGGACGGATGACCACCACCATGTGGCGCCAACCCAAGACCGTATGGTCGATCGCCTTCGCCTGCGTGATCTCCTTCATGGGCATCGGCCTCGTCGACCCCATCCTCAAGCCGATCGCCGACGAGCTCGGCGCCGGCCCCTCGCAGGTCTCGCTGCTCTTCACGAGCTACCTCGCCGTCATGGGCATCGCGATGCTCGGCACCGGCTTCGTCAGCAGCCGGGTCGGCGCCAAGCGGACCCTCCTGCTCGGCCTCGCCCTCATCATCGTCGGGGCGGCCTTCGCCGGCAGCCAGGACACCGTCGGCGGCATCGTCGCCTTCCGCGCCCTCTGGGGCCTCGGCAACGCCCTCTTCATCGCGACGGCCCTCGCGACGATCGTCAACGCGGCCTCCGGGTCGGTCAAGCAGGCCATCATCCTCTACGAGGCCGCGCTCGGCGTCGGCATCGCGACCGGTCCGCTCCTCGGCGGGTGGCTCGGCGGCATCTCGTGGCGCTGGCCGTTCTTCGGCGTCGCCGTGCTCATGGCCGTCGCC
The DNA here is from genome assembly GCF_039542985.1 of Terrabacter aeriphilus. NCBI lineage: Bacteria > Bacillati > Actinomycetota > Actinomycetes > Micrococcales > Intrasporangiaceae > Terrabacter > Terrabacter aeriphilus. The sequence goes on along the minus strand of NZ_BAABIW010000018.1, from coordinate 171,409 downwards.
TTCATCGCGACCCTGACGACGCTGCCGAAGACCCCGCCGGCCGAGAACCCCACCTCGCTCGCCGCACCGATCCGGGCCCTCGGACACCGCGGCCTGCTGACGGTCGGCATCACGGCCCTGCTCTACAACTTCGGCTTCTTCACGCTGCTCGCCTTCACCCCGTTCCCGCTCGCCATGGGTGCCCACGAGATCGGCTTCATCTTCTTCGGCTGGGGCGTGCTGCTCGCCGTCACCTCCGTGTTCGTGGCCCCGATGGTGCAGCGCCGGTTCGGCACGATGGCCGGCATCGTCGGCGCCCTGGGAGGCTTCGCGGTCATCCTCGCCGTCATGGCGGGCTACACCGAGAACAAGACCGTCCTCGTCGTCGGCACGATCCTCGCCGGTGCCTTCCTCGGCGTGAACAACACCCTCATCACCGAGACGGTCATGAAGGTCGCGCCCGTCGAGCGCGGCGTCGCGTCGGCGGCATACTCCTTCGTCCGCTTCAGCGGCGGTGCCGTCGCCCCGTGGCTCGCCGGCAACCTCGGCGAGACGTCGATCCACCTGCCCTTCTGGGTGGGCTCCGGCGCGGTCGTGCTCGCGATCCTCGTGCTCCTGACGGCGCGACGCATCATCGGCGCCCTCGACGAGGCGCCGGGACACGGCGCCGAGGAGGTCACCTCGCGCACCGAGGCCGAGGCGCTGACGGTCGGCGACGCCTGACCCTCCCCGCGCACCACACCGAGCACGTCACGACCCACCGGGACCCGATCCCGGTGGGTCGTGCGTGTCACGGTGTGGTGCGCAGGAGGTGGGTGGGCCCTCGTGGTCGACCCCGCGCGCACCGCGACGGGGCGGCGACGCCATCTCGTCCACGTCGGACCACGTCGCCATCGCCTCCGCCCGAGCAGGCCGGCCCGCACGACAGGGCCACTCGACGTGCACGCACCCACGAAAGGTGGCCTCTCGACGGTCTCGTCAGTGGAAGGTGACGCTGCGGCCGGCCTGCATGGCGGCATAGGCCTCGGGGTCGGCCTCGAGGGCGGCCCGCCGGGCCTTGCGGCGGTAGCGCAGCACCTGGACGACGCCGAGCGCCCACACCGGGTACTGCACCGTCATCGCGGCCCGGAACGAGTCGACGTCCCACGTCGACGGACCGCCCGGTGACACCCGGTCGAGCACGACACCGACGAGGGCGACGGCGGTCAGCGTGGCGATGAAGCCGCCCGTGTTGACGATGCCCGACGCACTGCCGATGCGGGTCGGCGGGTTGAACGTGCGCGCGAGGTCGAAGCCGATCATCGAGCCGGGACCGCCCACCGCGATGAGCACGACGAGGACGACGAGCAGCCAGAGCGGGGCCCGCCCCGGCCACAGCAGCACGACGGTCCAGGCCGCGATGGCCGCGCCGGCGATCCACAGCACGAGCGTGCTGCGCGAGAACGGGTAGCGCATCGTCAGCGTGCCGATGACCGGGCTCGAGACCACCGACGTGAAGACCATGACCATGAGCAGCACGCTCGCCGTGGACGGCGACAGCCCCTGCCCCGCCACGAGGAACGGGAAGCCCCACAGCATGGTGAACATGTTGGCCGCGAACTGCGACGTGAAGTGCGACCACAGGCCGAGCCGGGTGCCGGGCACGAGCCACGCCGCCCGCAGGGTGCGGGCGATGGCCCGCAGCTTCAGCTCGTCGCGGTGGTGGTCGGCGTACGGGCTGTCCTTGACGACGAGCACGAGCGCGAGGCCGGTCAGCACACCGACCGAGGCCGACACGGCATACGACGGCGTCCACCCGAAGTGGTCGAGCGCGGCGGCGAGGGGGCCGGCCGCCGCGAGGGCGCCGAGCTGGCCGAGCACGCCGGTCAGCTGCGTCACCATCGGCGTGCGCCGCGGCGAGAACCACAGGGCGACGAGGCGCAGCACCGAGATGAAGACCATGGCGTCGCCCATGCCGAGCAGCACCCGGCACGCGAGCGCGGCCGGGAACGAGTCGACGAACGCGAAGCCGAACTGCGCCACCGTGAGCAGCGTCAGGCCGACGCCGAGCAGCTTCTTGCTGCCGTAGCGGTCGAGCAGCGCCCCGACCGGCAGCTGCATGGCCGCGTAGACGAAGACCTGGACGATCGTGAACGTCGACAGCTGCGAGCTGCTGATGCCGAAGCGCTCCGCGGCGTCGAGGCCGGCGACGCCGAGGGAGGTGCGGTGGAAGACGGCGAGGACGTAGACGGCGATCGCCGCCGCCCACACCGCCCACGCGCGCCGGCCGTCGAGCGCGTGGCGCTGCCGGGCTGGGGTCGTGCTCGTCATCCGGTCGCCCGGCTCCTTCAGTTCGCGCCGGTCATCGGGATGCTCTTCTCGGGCGCCTTGGGCACGCAGTCGACGATCGCCTTGGCGACGGTCTTGCTCATGTCGGGCTGGAAGACGCTCGGGATGATGTAGTTCGGGTTGAGCTGCTCGTCGGTGACGACCGACGCGATGGCGGCCGCGGCCTTGATGAGCATCTCGGTCGTCACGTCGGTGGCGCGGGCGTCGAGCAGCCCGCGGAAGACGCCGGGGAAGGCGAGCACGTTGTTGATCTGGTTGGGGTAGTCGCTGCGGCCCGACGCCACGACGGTGGCCCGCTGCGTCGCCTCGTGGATGTCGACCTCGGGGTCGGGGTTGGCGAGCGCGAACACGATGCGCTTCTCGGCCATCTCGTCGATCCAGTCGGGGTGCAGGATGCGGGGCGCGCTGACGCCGATGAAGACGTCGGCGCCCTGGAGGCCGTCGCGGAGCGTGCCGGTGAGGCCGCGCGGGTTCGTCTTGCGGGCGAGCTCGCTCCACGCCGGGGTCAGCGACTCGTCGGCCTGGTTGAGCAGCCCCGGACGGTCGCTGACCGTGACGTCGTGGGCCCCGGCCGCGAGGAGCAGCTGGACGATGGCCGAGCCGGCCGCCCCGCCGCCGGACACGACGATGCGCGCCTCGGGCAACGGCTTGTCGATGATGCGCAGCGCGTTCTGCAGGGCGGCGAGCACGACGATGGCGGTGCCGTGCTGGTCGTCGTGGAAGACGGGGATCGAGAGGCGCTCGCGCAGCTTGGCCTCGATCTCGAAGCAGCGCGGCGCGGCGATGTCCTCGAGGTTGATGCCGCCGAAGCCGGGGGCGATGAGCTCGACGGTGCGCACGATCTCGTCGACGTCGGTGGTGTCGATGCAGATCGGCCACGCGTCGATGTCGGCGAAGCGCTTGAACAGCGCCGCCTTGCCCTCCATGACCGGGAGCGCGGCCATCGGGCCGATGTTGCCGAGACCGAGCACCGCGGAACCGTCGGTGACGACGGCCACCGAGTTGCCCTTGATCGTCAGCTTGGGCACGTCCTCGGGGTGGTCGGCGAGCGCCTGGCTCACGCGGCCGACGCCCGGCGTGTAGGCCATCGCGAGGTCCTGGCGGTTGCGGAGGTTGACCTTGCTCTCGACGCTGATCTTGCCGCCGAGGTGGAGCAGGAAGACGCGGTCGGAGACCTTGTGCACGCGCACGCCCTCGAGCGTCTCGACGGCGGCGACGATCTCGGTCGAGTGCTCGGCGTTGCTCGCGGAGCAGGTGAGGTCGATGACGAGGCGGTCCGGGTGCGAGTCGACGATGTCGAGCGCCGTCGTGATGCCGCCGCTCTCGGCCACCTTGACCGCGAGCGTCCCGATGACCGCGGGATCGGTCCCCGTGTGGATGCGCATCGTGATCGAGTAGGAGGCGGTGGTGGCGCGGGCACGTTGGATCGACTCAGTCACGTCGGCCATCGTCCCACGATCCGAGAAGCGCGCCCGACATGGTCCGCGGACCGATCAGTAACCTTTGTCCGCCCGCTCCCTCCCGCGACCCGCACGCGCCCGCGTCCGGTCGTTCGTCGTCGGCCGTCGGCCGTATGCCGGCCGCCACCCGCGTCGACACCCCCGGTCCGCGCGTGCCCCCGCGGTCGGGGCGTCCGGCATACGACAATGGGCCGGTGACGACACCCGGCGACGCGACCCTGACCCGGCCCGACGGCCTCACGAGCGCCGAGGTGGCCGACCGCGTCGCCCGCGGCGCCGTCAACCGGCTGAGCGAGCGCACCTCGCGCTCCATCGGCGAGATCGTGCGGGCCAACGTGCTGACGCGCTTCAACGCGATCCTCGGCGCGCTCTTCGTGCTCGTCATGGTGACCGGCTCGTTCGCCGACGGACTCTTCGGCATCGTCCTCGTCGTCAACTCCGCCATCGGCATCGTGCAGGAGTACCTCGCCAAGCGGAAGCTCGACCAGCTCGCGCTGCTCAACGCCCCGACGACGCGCGTGCTGCGTGACGGCGAGGTGCGCGTCGTCGCGACGACCGAGGTCGTGCAGGACGACCTCATCGAGCTGCGCACCGGCGACGAGGTGCCGGCCGACGGAGTCCTCATCGCCAGTGCCGGGCTGGAGCTCAACGAGGCCAACCTCACCGGCGAGTCCGACCCGGTGCCACACGCCGAGGGCGACGAGATCATGTCGGGCACCAGCGTCGTCGCCGGGTCGGGCCGCTACCACGCGCAGCAGGTCGGTGCGGACGCCTACGTGAACCGGATCGCCGCTGACGCCAGGAAGTTCACGCGCACACGCTCCGAGATCCAGGAGTCGATCAACACCCTGCTGCGCTACATCACGTGGGTCATCGTCGGCGCCCTGCCGATCGCGATCTGGTCGCAGTGGCGCACGGTCGGCGACCAGGGCTGGCGCGAGGTGGTCATCCGCTCGGCGGCCGGCGTCGTCGGGCTGGTGCCCGAGGGGCTCGTCCTGCTCACGTCGGTCGCCTTCCTCCTGTCGGCCGTGCAACTGACCCGCCGCAACGTCCTCGTGCAGCAGCTGCCCGCCGTCGAGGGGCTCGCGCGCGTCGACGTGGTGTGCCTCGACAAGACCGGGACGCTGACGGCCGGCGAGATCGCCTTCGAGGACGCCCACGCGTTGGAGGGGCAGGACGCCGACGAGATCCGTTGCGCGCTGGGTGCGCTCGCCGACGACCCGAACGCCAACGGCACGCTCACCGCCGTCGCCGCCGTCGTCGGGCCGCCCGGCTGGGAGCGCACGCAGACGATCCCGTTCAACTCCTCGCGCAAGTGGAGCGCGGCCTGCTTCGCCGGCCGGTCCACGTGGGTGCTCGGCGCGCCCGAGGTGCTGCTGGCCGCCGACCCGCAGCCGTCCCCGCCGGAGGTGCTCGACCGGATCCGCGCGCAGGTGGCCGAGCTAGCCGACTCCGGGCGTCGCGTCGTGCTGCTCGCCCGCAGCGAGGCGCACCTCACCGACGCCACCCTCCCGGCCGACCTCACCCCGGCCGCCCTCGTCACCCTGACCGAGCAGGTGCGCCCCGACGCGAAGGACACGCTCGCGTACTTCGCCGAGCAGGACGTCGCGATCAAGGTCATCTCCGGCGACAACCCCGTCACCGTGGCTTCCGTGGGCCGCACCGTCGGGCTCGACGTCGGCGAGCCCGTCGACGCCCGCACCCTGCCCGACGACGAGGACGCCTTGCGCGAGGTGCTCGCCACCCACACGGTCTTCGGCCGCGTGACGCCCGAGCAGAAGCGGGCCTTCGTCCACGCGCTGCAGGCCGACGGCCACGTCGTCGCCATGACCGGCGACGGCGTCAACGACGCGCTCGCGCTCAAGGACGCCGACATCGGGGTCGCCATGGGCAACGGCGCGCAGGCCACGAAGGCCGTGGCCGAGCTCGTCCTGCTCGACGGGAGGTTCTCGCACCTGCCGGACGTGCTCGCCGAGGGGCGCCGCGTCATCGGCAACGTCGAGCGCGTCGCCAACCTCTTCGTCGCGAAGAACGCCATGAGCCTCGTCGCGATCCTCGCGGCCGCGCTCATCGCCGTGCCGTTCCCGTTCCTGCCCCGCCACCTGACGCTCGTGTCGGCCGTCACCATCGGCATCCCCGCCTTCTTCCTCGCGCTCGGGCCGAACCAGCGGCGCTACCTGCCCGGCTTCCTCGGGCGCATCCTGCGCTTCGCCGTGCCCTCGGGAGCAGTGGCGGGCGTCGCCGTCATCACCGCCTACCTGCTCGCCGGCAGCAGCTACGGCGTCCCCCGCGACCAGTTCGCGGACCGGTGCGCCGTCGAGGCCGGGGCGAAGACCGTCACCGACGTGGCGTGCTGGCAGACGGGCAGTGGCGCGACGATCACCCTGCTCACCGTCTTCTTCTGGATCCTCGTCGTGCTGGCCCGGCCCTTCCGGCTCTGGAAGGGCGTCCTCGTCGGCGCCATGGTGGGCCTCGCCGTCGTCGCCTTCGTCTGGCCGTTCGCCGCGCGGTTCTTTAACCTCGACGCCCCGCTCCCCCTCGTGTGGCAGTCGCTCGCGATCGGCGCCGCGGGCGCCGCGGTCGTCGAGGTCGTCTACCGACTCTCGCCGTCGGTCCGGCAGGCGCACCACCTCCGCGACTGAGCCGGCTGTCACGGGGGCGCCCCGACGACGCCGTACACTGGAGGTGCACAGGGATCCGGCGTGGCCTGATGGGCGGGTAGGCGCGCACCCGACGTCGCGTACCCCGCGACCAGATCCGGAGCCGCCCCCCGTGTCACCCATCGACTCGTACCGCCACCTCTTCGGCCTCACCGGCCGCACCTACATCGTCGTGGCCTTCCTCGCCCGGCTGCCGCTCGCCATGAGCCAGCTCGGCACCCTGCTGCTCGTCTCGTCGGCGACCGGCAGCTACGGCGCCGGGGGCTTCTGCGCGGGAGCGCTCGCCGTCGCGAACGCCGCGGGCGCCACCTTCTGGGGCGCGCGGGCCGACCGGCTGGGCCAGCGCCGCGTCGTCGCCTTCCAGTCCCTCGCCGGGGCGGCCGGCCTCGTCGGCATCCTGCTCGTCGTCGGTGCCGGGCTCCCTTGGGGCGTGGCCGCGCTCGTCAGCGCGGTCGCGGGCCTGCTGCTGCCGCAGATCGGCCCGCTCGCGCGCGTGCGCTGGCGGCCGATCACCTCCGAGACCGGCTCGCGCCAGCACCGGCTCGTCGACGCCGCGTTCTCCTACGAGGGCGCCGCGGACGAGGCCTCCTTCGTGCTCGGCCCGGCCCTGGTCGGGCTGGGTGTCTCGGTCGCCGACCCGTCGGTCGCCCTCGCGCTCGCGGCCGTCGCCCTCGCCGTGTTCGGCACGTGGTTCGCGCTGCACGAGACGGCCGTCGTGACGCACGCCGCGACGTCGGACCGGACCGGGGTCGTCGGTCGCCTGCTCACCCCCGCGCTCGTCGTGCTGTGCGCGGCGCAGCTGCTCGTCGGCACCGTCTTCGGGTCGGTGCAGACCGGCACCTCGGTGCTCGCGACCGCCGCCGGCTCCCCCGGCCTCACCGGCTACTTCCACGCCCTCCTCGGCATCGGCAGCGTGCTCGCCGGCCTGGCGGTCGCCGCGCTGCCCGCCACGATCGCGCTCCCCGTGCGGCTGCGTTGGTTCGCGGTCGGCCTGCTCGTGCTCTCGGCGCCCCTGCTGCTCGTCGGGTCGCTGCTCGGCCTCGTGCCGGTGCTGCTCGTGCTCGGGTGCACCGTCGCGCCCTACATGATCACGACCTTCACCCTCGCCGAGCGCGTCACGCCGCCCTCGCGCACCGGGGCCGCCATGACGGTGCTCGCCGCCTCGACCGGGCTCGGCTACGCGCTCGGGGCGGCGCTGGCCGGCCGCCTCGCCGACTGGGGTGGCCACACGCCGGCGTATGCCGTCACGGTCGGTGCCGGGGCGGCCGCGGTGCTCGTGTCGTGGGGCTTCCGCCGGCTGCTCGGGCGCGCCCAGGCCCGGCCGCTCGAGGCCGGGCCGGCGCCGGCCTGACCCTCGCCCGGCCGTCCGTGCCGGCCGTGTCCAGCTCCTGCGGGGCGAGTCGCCGCCCGTGTCCCGACCCTGGCGGGCCGGGACACGGGCGGGGGTGTCACCGTGGGGTGGGCTGCGGCGTGCGGCCTACCTCGCGTTGAGCGGTGCCGACCGCGCGGACGCGGCTCCCGTGCCGACACCGTTCGTGGCGGTGACGTCGAAGGTGAACGGCCCCACCGTGGTGAAGGTGAAGGTGCGGTTGCGGATCGTCGAGCCGACCACCACCGTCTGCACCGCCGTGCCGGAGGAGTTGTACGCCGTGACCGTGTAGGCGGTGATGGCGTTGCCTCCGGTGACGGCGGGCGGCGTCCACGCCACCGCCAGCGTGAGGGCTCCTCCGACCGCGCCCTGCGTCACCGCACCCAGCACCGGCGCGTCCGGCACCGTGGCCGGCGTGACGACGTTCGACGCGGTCGAGTAGGCGCCGAGACCGACGGCCGTGCGGGCCGCCACCCGGAAGGTGTAGGTCGTCCCGTTCGCCAGGCCACCGATCGTCGCGGACGGCGTCGACCCCGTGAGGGGGTCGGTGCGCACGACCACGCCGGCCACCCGCACCTGGACCGACCAGCCGGTGATCGGCGAGCCGCCGTTGGCCGGAGCGGTCCAGCTGAGGTCGACCGTGCCGTTGCCACGCACGGCGACGACCGACGTCGGCGTGCCCGGCAGCCCGGCGGGGGTCACCGCGTTCGACGCGGCCGACAACGGGCCGGCCCCGAAGAGGTTCACGGCGCGCACCTGGAGGGTGTAGGCCGTGCCGTTGACCAGTCCGGTCACGGTCCCGCTGAGGGCGGTGCGCGCGATGCCGGTGCGGGTCACGACGGGCGCGGTGCCCGACGTCGGGGTGGCCACGATCTCGAAGCCGGTGACGGGCGGGCCACCGTTGGCGACCGGTCCGGTCCAGCTCACCGTCGCCGACCCGGTGGCGGTGGCCGCGGCCGAGGCCGTGGCGGTGCCGACGGTCGGGGCGGCCGGCACCTTGACCTGCACCGTCGCGTCGCTGAACTTCAGCGCCTCGACGTTGCGCACGGTGTCGGTGCCGTCGCTCAGCCGCTGGCCGACGACGTTGGCGCCGGTCTGGCTCACGACGACGCCAGCAGCCGTGCTGCCGCTCGCGGCGACCGGGGTGATCGTGTAGTTCGCCCGCGGGCCGGTGAAGACGACCACGTCGCAGTTGACCGAGGTCGGCGTCGCCGTGAACGGGGCCGTCGTCCCGCAGTCACCCGGTGCCGTCACCGACGAGGAGATCGTGCGGACGGCCACGAGGTTGCCCGGGTCGACCAGTCCGGCGAAGACCGCCTGCTGGAGCGTCATGCCGGTCGTGCCGGGCCCGAAGTTGCCCGAGACCGCCCTGTTCTCCATGAGGTCGGTGCTGCCGATCTCGGTGGCGGGGTCGGCCGGGTTCGTGCGGACGCTGATCCGCACGGTCAGGGCGCGGTCGCCGTCGATGATCTCGTCGCCGGCACGCCCCTCGAGGGTGTCGTTGCCGCCACCGCCGAGGAGGATGTCGCCCTCACCCCAGACCGGTCCGCTCAGCGGGCAGACGCCGGAGGCGGAGAGCGCCGCCACGGCGGCGGACGTGCCCTGCCACTGCGCGACGGGAGGCAGGATCGCCGACAGCCCGCCGATCCGGGCCATGCCGGCCTGGTCGATGGCGTCGCAGCCCGTGAAGCCGCCGGTGGTGCCGTCGATGAGGCGTGGCGTGGCGAGGACGCCGTCGGTGCCCTTGATGGTGTCGTTGAACGGCGTGCCGGAGTCGGCCTCGACCTCCTGCCAGCGGTCGCGGTTGACGACGAGCTGGATCGGCAGGCCGCCCAGGTTGTTGTTGACCATCATGTCGTCGTTCTGGGCCACGGTGTTGTACTGACCGATCGCCCAGTCGAAGCCGCCCGCGCCGGCGTTCCGGTCGACCGCGGCGTTCTGCGCCATGACGTCGTCGCCACCCTCGGCGTCGTAGTCGTTCTCACCGACCTGACCGACGAAGATGTCGTTGCCCGGTGCCGACTCCGCGGGGTCGTCGAAGAACGGTGCACCGTGGTCGCCCTGGAGCAGGTCCTGCCCCGAGCCGCCCTGGATCCAGTCGTCGCCGCCGTCGCCGAAGACGGCGTCGGCGCCCTGGCCGGCGATGACGAAGTCGTTGCCGGGACCGGCGAACGTCTCGTTGTCGTTGGCACCGCCGTTGATGAAGTCCTGGCCCTCGTTGCCCATCGGGATGTCGTCCCCGGGACCGGCGTCGATGGCGTCGTTGCCCGGGCCACCCTTGGGCACGTCGGCGCCGTCGAGGTCGGTGATGATGTCGTTGCCGTCGCCACCCAGGGCGATGTCGTCGCCGCCCTGACCGTCGATGACGTCGTTGCCGGGACCGCCCCAGAAGGTGTCGTTGTCGTTGCCGCCCTTGACGCGGTCGACACCGGAGGTGCCGTTGTAGACGGCCTGGCCGTTGATGCCCGGGACGTCGACGGTGTTGCGCTGCCGGTAGGCGATGGTGCCGTCGGGCGACCGGACGAGCAGCAGGCTCTCGTTGCAGTCCTCGGTGGCCGGGTCGTCGGCGACCGTGGAGCCGAGCGCCGTGTAGTCGGCGGCGGTGCCCTTGAGGGCCGAGAGCTGGAACTTGCAGTCGGCCGTCGCGAAGACGTCGGCCTTGAGCGTGTTCGTGCCGTCGGTGTTGCGCTGGATCATCTCGGAGAAGCTGTTGCCCTCGAGCTGGGTGCGCAGGTTCATGCCGGGGGTCCGGTTGAGGTAGTAGAACCGGTCACCGTCCTGCAGCTTCTCCATCTGCGTCTGGAAGACGTAGTTGAAGGTCGAGCCGAGCAGGCCGCCGAAGAGGTTCGTCACCTCGGCGAGGCCACCGACCCAGAGGTCGACGTCGTCGACGCCCGTCGTCGTCCGCCCGGCGGCGTCGGCCCAGGCTGCGTTGCCGAACATGAAGTCGGCGGCGTCGGCCGGCTGCACGTCGGCCGGGATGTCGTCGGCCGTGCCGAGCACGTTGTCCGGCCCGGCCTGGACGGGCCGGGCGTCGACGATGGCCCGGGCCGCGTCACGCCGGCCCTTGAGGGTCGTCTGGCTCGTGATGCTGGGGTGCTGGCCGTAGGCGGCCACGAAGTTGACGAGCGACTCCGGGTGCTTGAGGTGCTGACCGAAGTCCTGCCAGCTCGTGTACGGCGCGAGCTGCCCGTCGTTCGTGTCGGCGAAGACCGCGCGGCGGAACTCGTTGAGCCGCGGCACCCCCGCGTCACGCGCTCGCGTCATGTTGAGCGAGGCGAGGTCGAGCGGCAGCCCGAGCAGGTTGTTGCGCAGCGTCTCGGTCACGAACTCGTCGAGCTCGTTGCCCACCTGGTCCGACGAGCCCATGACGATGGCGCCGGCCGCCTCCTGCGGGGTGTAGACCGGGTGCGCCGGGTCGACGGCGTTGTCGTAGAACGCCGGCGGGTTGAGGAAGGCGTCGAGCAGCTTGAGGTGGTTGTCCACCTTCGAGCCGTCGGCCCTCGTCGACACCCGGGCGACGTCGTCGTCGAGCATCGAGTGACCGAACCGGTAGACGGCGTGGGCGAACTCGGCGTCGATGGCCGGGTTCATGTCGGGCGAGTAGACGTGGAACGGACGGATCGCCGGCACCATCTTGCGACCGAACTCCTCGAAGACGAGGTGCTGGTACTCCATCTCCGTCACGAAGCGCGCGGCCTGGAAGAGGCGGCCGCCGAAGCCGAAGCTGATGTCGGCGCCGTTGAACGGGTGGGCCCCCTGGAAGTCGGCGAGCAGCGCGGCATTCTCGGGCTTGTTCAGCGTGGCGGTGATGTCGGCCACGAGCCGGTCGTGCTCGGAGTGGAACACCTGGTGGATCGTCGACAGGGCGATGTTCTCGTTGCACCGACCGTCACCGCAGGTGAAGTGGGCGTCGAGCATCTCGTCGTCGTAGGTCCCCGCGGGCTGGTGCGCGAAGTCGGCGGACGGCGTGTTGTCGGCGTCCGGGATCGGGGCGACGGGCGCAGTTGCGGGGTTGTGGTCGGTGTCCTGCGGCGACGGGTCGGCGTTGTGCGCGATGTCGGTGAGGAACGGGGTGTCGAAGTAGCGCACGTCGGCCGGCACGGGCACGGTCTCGTCGGCCGCGGTGGCCGGGTCGTCGAGGTGCCCCTCGACGGTGCTGCCGTCCTTGAGGACGTACTGCGGCAGACCGTTCGGGCCGGGGAGGAAGTTGCCGTAGGGGTCGGTGGCGAGCATCGGGATGTTCGTCACGTCGGCGTCGACGAGCCGGAGGCCGAGCAGGTCGTGCGCCTGCTTCTTCGTCGAGGCCCACGTCGAGATGCCGTCACGACCGTCGGGCGAGCCGGCATACGTCTGCCCCGCGGCCAGGCCGCCGAGCAGCCTGCCGGTGGGGACGGGCTTGCCCGCCACCTGCGTGTACTCGCGCAGGAATACCTGGTGCGACGAGTGCGAGGTGTAGGTCTGGCTCTGGTCGACCCAGGGCGAGTCGGTGTTCGTGGCGTCGGTGACGTCGTCGGCCGTGCCGACCTTGCCGTCGGGGCCGGGCTGGTTCTGGGCGCGGGTCAGCACCATGAAGGCCTGGCTCGCGGGCACCTCGTCACCGGTGTTCGCCTTGCCGTCCGCGCCGAGCGTGCGCAGCGGGTCGTCGGCCTTGAGCGGCACGAAGACGGTGCCGCTGCTCTTGACGGTCTGGTCGACGCCGTGGTCGAAGAACTGGCCGAAGAAGGTGAACATCGAGTTGTACGGCGGGGAGAGCCCGACGTCGGTCGTCACGTTGGGGATGAAGAGCGTCTGGTGCGAGGGCACGCAACCGGCCGGGGACGCGTCGACGTTGTTGACCGGGTCGGGGTCGACGGTGCAGGGGAAGAGGCCCGGGTTGCGCTGGGAGCGCACCGGGGCCCCGGCCGCGGCGATCGCGGCAGGGTTGGTCGACGTCTGGTCGACGACGAGGTTGCTCACCGTGCGGGGCTGGGAGTCGAAGACGACGTTGCCCGCGAGCTTCTGCGTGTAGCCGCCGTTGGAGGGCACGGTGCCACTGCCGGGTCCGAAGAAGTCCACGGGGCTGTCCTCCGCGTCGCGGAACGTCGCGGCGGCCAGGCGCGGGAACGGCTGGTCGGCGGCCGCGAAGGTCTCGCGCCCGGAGAAGAGGTTGTTGCAGGACCCGTCGACGGTGCGCAGGCCGTAGGAGGTCAGCCGGTCGGGCACCTGGTCCGGCCCGGGCCCGACGAGCGTGCCGCAGAGGTTCGAGGCGGTCCACGTCGCCGAGTGGCGCTCGGCGATCTTGATCTGCTTGAGGATGAAGGAGAGGTCACCGGCGGTGACGACGAAGCCGTTGCCGGCAGGGGCGACCGCGGCCTGCGTCGCGGTCGTGGGGATGACCATCGCGATCGGGACGACGAAGGCGACGCCCGCCGCCACCCGCCGGAACCGGACGGCCAGGCTCGGCCGCCACGGGGCGCGGCCCCGTGACCGACGGGCGCCGTCGCGGGCCCCGGGTGTGGATCCCCGGGGCAACATGTCGGTGAACCGATTCATTGCACACCTGCCTCATCAGTGGAGTTGGTCCTGCCCACGGTGGTGTGGGCTCCTTCGAAAAACCTTTGGGGCGTTGGGTGCCCGAGTGGCCCCCTGCCATCCGTCCGTCGTCACGCGCTCTCGGTCCGCACGAGCCGCGGGCGGGAGCGCGCCGAGCGCTGCACGAGCGCCGTCAGGGCGCGCCGCGCCTGGTCGGACGAGATGCCGCGCGCGGCTCCCCTCCCCTGCCCGTCCGCGATGGTCGCCGGGCCGGCGGAGAGGTCGTGGTGCAGCCGGACCACGGCCTCGATGAGCTGCTCGAGCTCGTCGGCGCCGCCGTGCGGTCCTGGTGCCGCGTGACCGCCACCGCCGAGGAGCCGGCCGTAGAGCTCCTGGAGCCGGGGCCCGGGCGCGCACCCGAGCTCGTCGGCGAACAACGTGCGGCACCGGCCGTAGGCGCGGAGGCCGTCGGCGTGGTCGCCGCTCAGCTCCTTCGTGTGCAGTAGGGCGTGCCAGGCCGATTCGTCGAACGGGTCGGAGTCGAGGGCGAGCTGCGCCCAGTGCGTGGCGTCGTCGGGCGCGACGTGGGCGACCTTCTCGGCCGCGGCGACGAGCAGCTCGCGTGTGCGTGCCTCGTGCGCGGTGCGGGCGGCAACGAGCCAGTCCGCGGAGCCCTCGTCGGGCACGAGCGGAGCCGTCGCCTCGGACAGCGCCTCGCGCAGCAGCGCGACGGCGTCGTGGGGCGCCGTCGCCGGGTGGAGGGCGCGAGACGCGAGGCGCTCGTCGCGGTCGACGTCGAGGACGAGGCGGTCGCGCTCGATGCGGTAGCCGCCGGCGCGCGTCTCGATGAGGCTGGCCCGGGGGCCCGCCTGCGGCTCCAGACGCTTGCGCAGGACACAGACGTAGGCCTCGATGGTGGCGGCCGCCGTGACGGGCCTCGGCCCGTCCCAGAGCAGCTCGCCGAGACGGTCCTTCGAGACCGGCGCACCGTGCGCCAGCAGGAGCGCGAGCAGCAGCCGACGCGGCTTGACGCCGCCGAGCTGGCGCGGACCCAGCACGACAGGTCCCAGCCGCACGGACAGCTCTCCGCGCAGACGCACCGACGCCGTCGCGGCCACCACCCCCGGGATGGGCGGCACGGCATCGGTGCTCGTTCGATTTCTCGGGCTCACAGGCCCCCCGGCCCTCATGTCCACGCATCGATGCTCGCGTGGTAGGCCCGCGGCGGGCAGCCCCCGGTCGGGGTGCTCCCGACCCCCCAGGTGGGGGGTCAGGGGCTCGGGACCTCCCACGACCACGCGAACTCCCTGGGGAAACGCACCGTCAGGCAGGCGCCCCCGGTCTCGAGCGCCCGCAGCGAGACGATGCCACCGATGTCGCCGGCGTCGTCCTGGAGCATGCGGAGGCCGAGGTGACCGCCGTCGATCGCTCCGTCGGCCGCTTCGTCGGTCGGTCCGACGCCGTCGTCGGTCACGGTGACGACGACGTCGCCCTCCTGCAGCCGGGCCTCGACGACCACGCGCTGCGCGCTGGCGTGCTTGACGACGTTTCGCACTCCTTCGCGCACGGCCCGGTAGACGAGCTGAACGGCGTCGGGCGAGAGCGTCTCGACCTCGTCGGCGATGTGCACCTCGACGGTCAGCCCGCCGCCCCGCATGGGCGCCATGAGCTGCTCGACGGCGGAGGTGAGCCCGTCGCTCGCGAGGTCGTCGGGATAGAGCTCGGTGAGGACACCCCGCAGCGACGTCACGTCGTCGCGCAGGCCGACGTGGACCGACTCGAGCAGGTCGCGCGCGGCAACGGCGCCGGCGGGCAGCTCCCGCGCGACCGCGGGCAGCGCGTAGCCGAGGCTCGTGAGGTCCTGGATGAGTCCGTCGTGCAGTTCGCGCGAGATCCGCCGGCGTTCCCGGTCCGAGGCCGCGAGGGCGTGGCGCAGCATCGCGGCGCGGTCGGCCTGCGCGCGGTCGATGCGTCGGGCGAGGGAGAACGCGAGGGGGAGCACGGCGAGCATGAAGACGACGAGCACCCCGACGATGAGCGGCACGACGCGGGTGGAGATGACGAGCTCGTCGCGCAGGATGCGGTCGGTGCTCCAGTACGACTCGACGAGCAGGGGCCGGCCGTCGGCGTCCTTCGCCCCGGCGTAGACCTCGACGAGCTCGTCGAAGCCCTGCTCGCGGCTGTTCTCCGGCTTGTCGAGGTCGGAGACGGCCGAGTTGACCCCCTCGGTGCCGAGCAGGGCCGCGTCCTGCTCCTCGAGGGTGAAGGTCTCCCCGTTCACCACGGGGTCGTCCGACCAGATGACCTTGCCCTCCGGCGACCAGATCTTGATCCGGACGATCGAGCCGTCACGCATGCGGTTGCGCATCACGGTGTCGAGCAGCTTCGTCTGCTCGGCGTCGCCCTGGCGCACGGCGGCGTTGACGAGGGGCGCGGCCACGTTGCGCGCGAACGACGCGCCGCGCGTGCCGGCGTCGCGGGCGGCGATCTCCGCCGCCACCGCCCGCACGGCGAGCACACCGCCGACGGTGCAGATGACGAACGCGGCAAGGCTCCACCAGACGAACCTCCGCACGGCCTGGCTGCGGACCGAGCGCACCGGCACCCCGATCGGCTCGGCCTCGCCGGTCCTACCCACCCGTCGCGGCCCGGACCAGTCCGAGCCTCGTGGCGGTGACGACCGCCTCCAGCTGCGTGTGCGCGTCGAGCTTGGCCATGAGGTTCTTGAGGTAGCCGCGGCAGGTCAGCACCGTGATCCCGAGCTGCGCCGAGATCCGGTGGACGTCGAGGCCCTCGGCGAGCAGGGCCAGGACCTCCCCCTCGCGGGCGGTGAGGCGCACCGTGGCGCCCGCAGCCGGTCCGGCCGCGGCGAGCAGCCGGCGCAGCACCCGCGGGTGCACGACGAGGCCCTCGGACGACGAGCCCCGGATGGCCGCGAGCAGCTCGGTCAGCGTGCCGTCCTTCGCCAGCACCGCGACGGCGCCGGCGTCCGCGGCCCGGCGCAGGAGGGGCTGGTCGACGATCCCCGTGAGGATGACGACGCGGACCCCGGGCGCGGCCCGCATCAGGTCGGCGGCGACCTCGACCCCGTCGCCGTCGCCGAGCTGGACGTCCATCACGACGACGTCGGCCGCGAGGCGGTGCGCCATCGCGCGGGCCTCCCGGGCGCTGTGCACCGCACCGATGCACTCGATGCCGGATTCCGAAGCGAGGGCGAACGACATGGCGTCCGCCACCGTGCGGTGGTCGTCCACGACGAGCACCCGAATCGACTCCGCCTGCGTTGCCGTCTGCCCCGACACACCTGCGCTCATGCCCTGTACCCCCCAGTGCCATCCCCCCGGCTGCCCCTTCAGTATGGGCACCCCCACCGGGCGCGTCTCCTGATTTGGTCCATCCCGGTGCCGGGTCTGCGGTGGTAGGTCCGGACCATCCCGAAGATCCCCCGGATCGGACCGCGGATTCCGTCGTGCGACGGCCCGCCGACGCCCTTCCGCGGCGGCCTCGCGAGCGACGGTCGGCAAAATTCTCGGGAAAAAATCCCCGAAACCGCACACAACTGTGGCAATCGCTGATTAATGTCGCATCTGTAACAACCCCCATGGCTGGAACGCACCCCCCCATCCGCACCAGCCCCGAAGGAGCCCCCTGCATCGCAGGCGGGCTCCTTCGTCGTTCCCGCCCGCGCCGTCGACCCGGGCCCGGTCCCCCGGGGACGGCGAAGGCCCCGTTCCCTGGGGAGGGAACGGGGCCTCGGGCCGAGCCGCTTGTCGGAATCGAACCGACGACCTATTCATTACGAGTTCGTCCTTGGCGATGCTTTGGGCCGCGTTCACGCTGTAGCTGCCTGCCATGTGGTGCCGGCTGGCATTGCTGTTGAGGGCGGTCAGGGGCACGTCGGGGGCACGAGCGGGGCAGATGCCGGCCCTGCGCGTCTGCGCATCGACCATCACCTGGCCGCTCGAGAAGGTGCCGCGCAGAAGGCGCTTGACCGACCCAGCCGGGCGGGCCGTAGTCGCCAGGTGGCTGTCGAGGTGGGCAGTGGTCCTCCGTGGGACGGAGCCCGAGCGGCGACGGCTGGGGCATCCCTCGTCCAGGCGCCTGAGTCTCCGCGGATCGACGAGGCCACGAGTGCGAGTGTCTACAGCAGGCCGGGCTCCGCCGTGAGTTCGTGAGAAGCGTGGGGGCGGCGGGGTGCGCGAGGACGGCGCGCCAGCGCCGCCCGCAGCGCGGGGCCCCTGCCGCGGGTCCCCGCGCTTTTCTGCGCCGGAGGCGCAGCTTGAGCCAGTACAGAAACTCTTCACCAAGCCGACCTCTGACCTTCGGTTCTGTGTTTCCCGATCGCGGGTCTCGGAAGTGACAGAGGCTTGCTGGGAGCGAATCGGAGGGGTTTCGGCGCCGAGGACAATTCGTATTGGCGTCGGGCACCCGCGCCAACCCAGCGTGATAGTGTGCGGAGCACTACATCCCCCACGCCTCTCCACGATGCGCACTTGGGGGATTTTTTCTGCCCCTGGGCCAGAAGGGAGAGCCGATGCCTCAGGAGATGCGTCCACGCGGCTCGCTCAGCTACGACAAGCCGTCGCTGAGCCTCGACGAGCTCGTGGACCGCCTGATTGACCGAGGGCTCGAGGTGCCCGACCGCGACCGCGCCCGGCGGTACCTGCGGCACATCGGCTACTACCGGCTGTCCCCCTACACGATCCCCTTCCAACAGGGTGGCCCCGATCACGCGCTGCGCGTGGGGACGTCCTTCGACGACCTTCTCGATCTCTACGTCTTCGACCGGGCTCTGCGCCTGATCGTCATGGATGCAATCGAGCGCGTCGAGGTCGCCGTGCGCGCGGCGCTGACGGACCACATGTCGACGACGTACGCCGACCCTCACTGGTACGTGACCCCCTCCCACTTCCGTGACCGCAATAGGCACACACGGCTCGTGAAGATCGTCAGGGACACCTGCGAGGATCGGCTACGAGGTACTCCAGATGCCGGGGAGGACTCGCTGGTTCACCGATCGGCCCTTGAGCACTACCTGACGACGTACGGCTCCCCCGAACTGCCGCCTTCCTGGCTCATGGGCGAGATGCTGACCATCGGTCAGCTCACCAACATGTACCGGAACCTCATGCAGCGCGCCGACAGGACTGCGGTCGCGAACAGCATCGGACTTACCACGACCGTGCTCGAGTCCTGGATGCAGACCTATGTCCGAGTGCGCAACATATGCGCCCACCACGGCAGGCTGTGGAACGTCGGGCTTGGCGTGTACCCGGCAATCCCGACCTCGCCGACGGTCCCTTGGCTCGAAGGCGACGACGCGCTGCCAGAGCGGTCTAGGAAGCGGCTATACCCGGTTCTCGTTTCGCTGCAGTCCGTTCTCTATGCGGTCTCACCCCGCAGCGGCTGGGCCCAGCGACTCAATGGGCTGCTGAGCACGCGTCCTGCGATGAACTTGCGAGGGATGGGCATCCCCGAGGGCTGGGCTGACGACCCCTTCTGGAGTCGACGGCTCCCTTGACGTGCATGGGGGTGGCCTGTTGCGTGAGGACCCCGGTTGGGAAACCCAACGCCCTGCCCGCGGCATGAGCGTGCGTTGCTCAGCGCGTTTTCTCGTGTGCGTCGCGCAATGCTGGTTCGTTGGTGGCCCAGCTGGCGAGGAACTGAAGGGCTTGGGCTGAGGGTGTGCCCGGTTCGACGATGTAGGTGATGATGGTGAGTCCGGTGTCGCCGGGGAGCTCCAGGGCCTCCCCGGTCAGTTCGAGGTCTCCGACGATCTGGTGGTGCATCTGTTTCGTGGAGGTGCGGTGGAGCCGGACGGCGTGGCCGGCCCACCAGGTGCGGAACTGCTCGCTGCGCGTGGAGAGTTCACCGATCAGGTCGGTCAGGCCGCGATCGTAGGGGTTGCGTCCGGCCTCGAGGCGCAGGGAGGCGACGACGTCCTTCGCGACGGCGGCCCAGTCCGTGTAGAACTCACGGGACCGGTCGTCGAGGAATAGGTAGCGCGCGAGGTTGGGACGGCTGGTGTCGGTGGTGTAGAGGTCTGACAGCAGTGCCCGGCCGAGCTGGTTGACGCCGAGCAGGTCGAGGCGGTTGTTGCGGACGTATGCCGGGGCGCTGATGGTGTCGAGGATGCGCTGCACTCCAGGTCGCAGCTGCTGCTTGCTGGTGGCGCGTCTGCGCCGGTTGCCGGTGTTGGCTGCCCGGGCCAGGTCGAACAGGTGGACCCGTTCCGACTCGTCGAGCTTGAGGGCGCCTGCCACGGCTTCCAGGACCGACTCGGACACACCGGAGAGGTTCCCGCGCTCGAGGCGGGTGTAGTAGTCCGTGCTGACGTCGGCGAGCATGGCGACTTCCTCGCGCCGCAGCCCTTTGACCCGCCGGTTGCTCCCGTAGAGCGTCAGGCCCGCCTGGTCGGGGGTGAGCCGTGCCCGGCGTCAGGTCAGGAAGTCGCGCACCTCGGCCCTGTTGTCCATGCCTCGACCGTACGGCGCGGGGCGGGGCCCAGGGAGGGTCTGGCGTTACCTGTAAAGGCTGTCACTGCCAACCCGTGGCCGAGCGAGGTCTTCTTGAGGTGCTGGCCGCCACGAGGGTGCAACACCCTCGGCGGCGCTCCTGGAACGTCCCGTCCACTCGTCGAAGGCATCCCCGTGCTCGAATCCACCACTTCCACCGCTCCGACGCCTCAGCGCGCTGGGACTCCTCGAACCGCTCCCCAAGAGGCGATGACTCGTCGCCTGACGCCGCTGCTGGTCGCGATGCTCGGCTTCTTCGTCGTCGCCCTGGACGCGCAGATCGTCAATGTGGCGCTGCCCGACATCGGCTCGAGCCTCGGCGGCGGCCTATCGGGTCTGCAGTGGGTCGTCACCGGCTACACGCTGTCGTTCTCGTCGTTGCTGCTGTTCGCGGGCACGTTCTCGGACCGTGTCGGTGCCCGCCGGGCGTACGCGCTCGGGATGGCGATCTTCGTCCTGGCGTCCGCGCTGTGCGGCTTCGCCCCGACGTTGGGTGTCCTCGTCGCGGCCCGGGTCGCCCAGGGTGTTGGGGCAGCGCTGATCACCCCGACCTCGTTGGCCTTGATCCGGGAGGCCTACACGCAGGCCCGGACCCGGGCGAAGGCGGTGGCCTACTGGGCTCTGGGCGGCTCGGTCGCGGCGGCGGCCGGCCCGGTCCTGGGCGGAGTCCTCACCGGCCTGAGCTGGCGCGCCATCTTCTGGGTCAACCTGCCGGTCGGGGCGGCGGCGTTGGTCCTGCTCAGGCGGGTGAAGGTGTCCCCGCGGCGGCCGCATCCCTTCGATGTCACGGGCCAGCTGCTGGCCCTGGTCGCGCTCGTCGCCGTGACCTACGGGGTCATCGAGGGCGGCGGGTGCGGGTACGGCGCCGCCGATGTCGTCGTGGCGCTCGTCCTGGCGGTGCTGGCCGGCGGGGGCTTCCTGGTATCCCAGCGGCGCGGCCGGCACCCCATGGTTCCGCTCGAGCTGTTCCGGGACCGGCCGGTGGCCATCGCGCTCGCGGCGGCATTCCTGACCATGGCCGCCTTCTACGGGGTGGTCTTCATGCAGAGCCTCTACTTCCAGCAGGCCCGGGGGGCCTCGCCGATACAGACCGGGCTGCTGTTCCTGCCGATGACGGCGCTGGTCGCGATCCTGAACCCCGGCGCGGCGCGGCTCGCCGCGCGGTTCGGGTCACGGCTGCCGATCGTGACCGGGCAGGTCCTGATGGTGTTCGGTCTGTTCGCCTTGGCGCTGGCCCCGGCCAGCCTGCCCCTGTGGGGTGTCGCGCTGGTCATGGTCCCGGTCGGGGTCGGCGGCTCCCTCACCGTGCCGCCGCTGACCTCGCTGCTGCTCGAGGTCGTCCCGGGCACGCGGGCCGGGACCGCGAGCGGGGTGCTCAACACCGCCCGCCAGGTCGGGGGCTCGATGGGTGTAGCCGTGAGCGGCGCCGTCATCGCCCACACGGCGGGCTTCATGGGCGGGCTGCGCACCAGCCTGGTCGCCCTGGCCGTCCTCGTCGCGGCCACCGCAGCGCTGAGCGTGCTGCTCCCGCGAGACCGGAAGGACCCCTCATGAGCACCGACCACCATCGCGACCCTCGTGTCGACCATGGCGCCGTGCTGCCCGGGACGAGCCGGCGCACCGTGCTGCGTGGCGCCGTCGTCGGCGGCGCCCTGGCCCTGACCGGGACCCAGGCTGCATGCTCGACCGGCGGCTCGACCGCAGGTGTACCGCGGGCGTCCAGCAACGCGGCGACGGGGACCGCGAGCGAGAGCGCCGCCGAGTCCTCCGCGCCCGGGGACCGCCCGAGACCCCGGGTGCTCGTCGCGTACTTCTCCCGCCCGGGCGAGAACTACTACTACGGCGGCCGCCGGGACCTCCCGGTGGGAAACACCGAGGTCCTCGCCCGGATGATCGCCCAACGCCTGCGCTGCGACATCCACCGCATCGAGGCGCTCGACCCGTACTCCCGCGGCTACGACGACACGGTCGCCCGCAACGTCCGCGAACAGGACGCTGACGCCCGGCCCGGCATCGGCAACCGGCTGCCGTCCATCCGGGACTACGACGTCGTCCTGCTCGGCAGCTCGATCTGGAACGTACGGCCACCGATGATCATGCACACGTTCGCCGAGAGCCTCGGCTTCACCGGCACGACCGTCCACCCGTTCACCACCCACGCCATGAGCGGCCTCGGCACCACCGAACGCGAGTACGCGGCTGCTTGCCGCGGCGCCACCGTCGGTGAGGGCCTCGCCGTCAAGGGCGAAGAGGTCGCCAACGCCGACCAGGCCGTCAGTGCGTGGCTCACCCGCATCAACCTTCAGACAGGAACCCCGTCATGACCGACACCCGCGAGACCATCAGCCAGCCCAACCGCGCGCCCGGCGAGGGGGGTAACACCAGCCCCTCCCAGCGGCCCGGCCCCGCGCCTACGGTCGAGGACATGACGACATTGCAGCTGAACAACCACGTCGAGATGCCCGCCCTCGGTCTCGGGGTGTTCCAGACCCCGCCGGAGGAGACCCGCGCCGCCGTGGAGGCCGCGCTGGCAACCGGCTACCGGCACATCGACACCGCCGCCGCCTACGGCAACGAGCGCGAGGTCGGCGACGCCGTCCGCAGCTCCGGCGTCGCCCGCGAGGAGGTCTTCCTGGAGACGAAGATCTGGATCAGCGACTACGGGTACGAGCAGACCCTGCACGGGTTCGACAAGAGCGCCGGCAAGCTCGGCGTCGAGCAGATCGACTTGCTCATCCTGCACCAGGCCCTCCCGTCCGACTTCGACAAGACCCTCGAGGCGTACCGGGCGCTGGAGACCCTGCTCGCGGACGGGAAGGTCCGGGCCATCGGCGTCAGCAACTTCATGGTCGAGCACCTCACCGCGCTGCTCGAGAAGGCGACGGTCGTGCCCGCGGTCAACCAGATCGAGCTCCACCCCTATTTCCAGCAGCGCGAGGTCCAGGCGTTCGGCGCGCAGCACGGCATCCTCACCCAGGCCTGGTCACCGATCGGTGGCATCACGTTCTACCGCGACGGCAGCCACGGCAGCACCCTGCAGGACCCCGTCATCGGCGGCATCGCGGAGGCACACGGCAAGACCCCGGCCCAGGTGATGCTGCGCTGGCACCTGCAGCAGGGACGCTCGGCGATCCCCAAGTCCACCAAGGCGCACCGCATCGCGGAGAACTTCGACGTCTTCGACTTCGACCTCACCGCCGAGGAGCTCGCCGCGATCGATGCCCTAGACACCGGGCAGCGCGGCGGGCCCGAGCCGGCCGCCATCACGCTCGAGAGCTTCGGCCGCGACATCCCGGAGGCCTGACCCATGACTCAGGCCAACCCTGCACGCGTTGCCGTCATCACGGGTGCCTCCTCCGGCATCGGCGCCGCCACCGCCCGCGCGCTCAGCACCGACGGCTACCGCGTAGCGCTCCTGGCTCGCCGTCTGGATCGCATCACGGCCCTGGCCGACGAGCTCGGCGACGGGGCCATCGCCGTCCAAGCTGACGTCACCGACCGCGACAGCCTGCTCGCCGCCGCCGACCGCGTAAACAGCGAACTCGGTCCAGCCGACGTCCTGGTCAACAACGCCGGCGTCATGCTGCTCGGCCCCTTCGCCGCCGACCAGCGCGAGGACTACCGGCACATGATCGAGGTCAACCTGCTCGGCGCGATCACCGCCACCGAGGTCTTCCTCGACCAGCTCAAGACCGCCGGCTCCAGCCCCACCGGCGCCGACATCGTCAACATCTCCTCCGTCGCCGGTCGCACCGCCCGGGCCGGCAACGGCGTCTACGCCGCCACCAAGTGGGGCATGAACGGCTGGTCGGAGTCGCTGCGCCAGGAGCTGCTGCCCGACGTGCGCGTCACCCTCATCGAGCCCGGCGTGGTCGCCACCGAGCTCCCGACCCACATCACCCACGAGGAGACTCGAGAGGGCGTCGGCAAGCTCTACGACCAGGCCGAGGTCACGGCCGAGGACATCGCCGAGGTCATCGCCTTCACCCTCAGCCGACCACGACGCCTGGCCATCAACGAGATCCTGCTGCGCCCCGCCGGCCAGCTCTGAGAACCACAGCCTTTCCACCCGAGAACAGGGAGAACAGCAATGCAGACACGCACTCTCGGCAACGACCGACTCGAGGTCTCGGCCCTCGGCCTCGGCTGCATGGGCATGAGCCAGTCGTTCGGGCCGCGACCCCCACGGGAGGAGATGATCACCTTCGTGCGCGCCGCGGTCGAGCGCGGCGTCACCTTCTTCGACACCGCCGAGGTCTACGGCCCCTTTCACAACGAGGAGCTCGTCGGCGAGGCCCTCGAGCCGGTCCGCGACCAGGTCGTTCTCGCCACCAAGTTCGGCTTCGCCTTCGACGAGAACGGCGCCCAGACCGGCGTCACCAGCCGCCCCGAGAACATCCGCGCCGCCGTCGACGGGTCACTGCGACGGTTGCGGACCGACGCCATCGACCTGCTCTACCAGCACCGCGTCGACCCGGACGTCCCGATCGAGGAAGTGGCCGGCACCGTCAAGGAGCTCATCGACGCCGGCAAGGTGCGCCACTTCGGCATGTCTGAGGCCGGTGTCGAGACCATCCGCCGGGCCCACGCGGTGCAGCCGGTCACGGCCCTGCAGAGCGAGTACTCGCTCTTCTGGCGCGAGCCGGAGGAGGCAATCCTCCCCGCTCTCGAGGAACTGGGCATCGGGTTCGTGCCGTTCAGCCCGCTCGGACGGGGGTTCCTGACCGGGCAGGTCACCGCAGCCACCCAGTTCGGTGAAGGCGACATCCGCGCCTCGCTCCCACGATTCGAACGGGAGGCCCTCGAGGCCAACCTCGCCCTCGTCGAGCTCATCAAGGCGGTGGCCGAGCGCAAGGGCGCCACGGTGGGGCAGGTGGCCCTCGCCTGGCTGCTCGCGCAGCAGCCGTGGATCGCCCCGATCCCGGGAACCCGGCGGCTCGAGCGCCTCGACGAGAACCTCGCGGCGGCGGACCTCGAGCTCTCCCCGAAGGACCTGGCAGAGCTCGACGGTGCATCAGCGAGCGTGCAGGTCCAAGGTGCGCGTTACCCCGAGGCCATGCAGAAGATGATCGACCGCTGACGGTGCCTTCAGCCTTCGCCACGTCGTCCCCGAGACGGCGCGGTGAGGCCGCCGCCCAACGCTCGGGAAGTCAACGCCCAGACGTCACTACAGACGCGCGGTCATCGCCACGATCGCTCGAAGGGGGGCATGAGCGGATGTCGCGGACTGACCTCGCCGGCTGTTCCGGGGAGTAGAGGCTTGGTCAGGCGTCGCCGTGAGAGAGGCTGGAGGACAGCTCTCGATGAGCGTCGGCCTGGGCCAAGAGGGTGCGGGCCTTGGTCTCGAAGAGCTCGACGGCGTCGGCGCCGGCGGCGAACCGCGCCGGTGGCTGCTCGAGTGCGGCCAGCTGCACGAGGGCGGCGGCGAGCTTCGCGGGGTCCCCGCCCTGCTTGCCGTCCATGCCGCGCCACGCCTCGATGGTCACGGCGGTCCGGTCGGCGTAGTCCGTGATGGACGGCGGCGCGTACTGCGTGGACTGCGGGGTGAGCAGCTCGGTGCGGAAGAAGCCGGGCTCGACCAGCATGGTGCGGATCCCGAACGGAGCGATCTCGGAGGCCAGTCCCTCCATGAAGCCCTCGACCCCGAACTTGGAGGCGGCGTACGCCGTCAGGAAGTCGCCCGTGGACGCGATGCCGGCGGTCGAGGAGATCGTCACCACCAGGCCGGAGCGCTGGGCCCGCAACTGGGGAAGGGCCGCTCGGGTGACGTTGACCGGCCCGAAGAGGGTGGTCTCGATCTGGGACCGGAACGCCTCGGGGCTCATCTCTTCGAAGAACCCGGCCTGGAAGCTGCCGGCATTGTTGACCAGGACGTCCAGGTGACCGAACCGCTCGAGGGTTGCGGCGACCGCCGCCTGGGCAGCGCCCTGGTCGGTGACGTCGAGTGGCACGGCCAGCAGGTCGTCGTGCTGCCCTAGGGCGCGGGTGATGCTCTCGACGCTTCGGGCGGTGGCGGCCACCGCATGGCCAGCGGCCAAGGCCGCCTTGGCGATGTCGACGCCCAAGCCGCGACCGGCTCCGGTCACCAGCCAGACCTTCTTCTCGCTCGGCTGGGCGGCGGCGGTGTCGGCGGGGATGGTCTCGGCGGTGCGCATCTCTTCGGTCATTGCTGTTCTTCGTCCTTCTGGATGGATTGAGGGGGAGCCTGATGTGCCCCATCAACCAGAGAACCAGCGCACAAGAACGTGCGGCAGTCCCTGTCATGGGGGCCACTGACAGGGACCCCCAACCCGCCCTGGGCACTCTTAAAGTGGACAGGGTGACCGCAGCAGAGCCGCGCCCCCGAGACGCCGTCAGGGCTGAGATCCGGGAGTTCCTCAGCACCCGACGAGCCAGAATCACGCCAGAACAGGCCGGTCTGCCGACCTACGGCAACGACCGCCGTCGGGTGCCCGGGCTGCGACGGGAGGAGGCCGCCCTTCTTGTCGGTGTCTCTCCCCAGTACTACATCCGGCTCGAACGAGGCGACGCCACCGGCGTCTCGGAAAGCGTCATCGACGGGATCGCCCACGCGCTGCGCCTCGACGACGCCGAACGCGCGCACCTGCTGGATCTCCTTCGCACCGCCGGCGCGCCAGCCCGCGCCAGGACACGGCGTACGCCTTCGCCCACTCGCGTTCGCCCCACCATCCACCGCCTGCTGGAGGCGATGCCGACTGTGCCAGCCGTCGTCATGAACGGACGCCTTGACGTGCTCGCGGCCAACCACCTCGGCCGCCTTCTGTTCTCGCCCTGGTACGACACCGACCAGCCCGTGAACAACGCCCGCCTCGTCTTCCTCGACCCGCGGGCAACCTCCCTGTTCCGCGACTGGGAGGCCGTGGCGAACGACACCGTCGCGCTCCTGCGGGCCGAAGCCGGGCGCAACCCCTACGACCGAGCCCTCTCCGACCTGGTCGGTGAGCTATCCACGCGCAGCGAGGACTTCCGGGTCCGCTGGGCCGCCCACGACGTCCGCATCCACAACACGGGCCTCAAGAAGCTGCGCCACGCCGTCGTCGGCGACCTCGACCTGCCCTTCGAGTCACTGCCACTGGAACCCAGCACCAGCACAAACCTGGTCACCTACCTCCCCGAACCCGGCACGCCAACCCACGACGCGCTCGCCCTGCTCGCCAGCTGGGCCACCAGCGAGACGGCCGCCGCTCATCGCGCACCTGCAGACGAACAGGGACGCTGAGGCAACACCGTCCAGTCGACAGCCACCTTCGAGATGGCGGCGGCAAGCCCAGCGTCACCAACACCACAGGCCGCGGGCCGATCAGACACCGCCATTCAGCGCGACCGGTCAGCGGCAGAAGCGGATGGGTGGATCAGGCGCGTTCGAGGGGTTCGCGCATGATCGTGCCGCGCCGCACGGGTCGCGAGGCAGCGGACGTCGGGCGAGGCGCGAGGGTGGTGGCCGCCAGGCTGGCGAAGAGCAGGACCAGCCCCGCGGTCGCGACCCCGGTGAGCTGCTCGTGCAGAACGAGCATGGCGATGACGGCCGCGGCCGCCGGCTCGGCCAGGGACAGCGTGGTGGCGGTGCTTGCGCTCACGCTGGCTAGGCCGCGGCCGAAGAGGACGTAGCCGAGGAACATCGGGATGAGGGCGAGGTAGGCGACGACGGCCAGGTTCACGCGTGTGGCCACGATGGTCGAGCCGGTGAGCACCAGCACCGGCATCAGCAGGACGGCGCCGAGGCCGAAGATGGCGCCCATCGAGGCGCGGCTGGGGATGCCGGTCCGGATGACACGGGCGGCGCCCCAGGAGTAGAGGGCGTAGGTGGCTCCGCCGAGCAGGCCCAGGCCGATGCCGGCGACGTGGCCCCACCCGCCAGTCGTGGCAGTGCCCGTTCCTGACGGGTCCGAGTGTGCGAGGGCCAGGGCGGTGACGCCCAGGACGCCGAGACCAGTTCCGAGGGCCCACCTGCGGGAGAGCCGGGTGCCGTCCATGGCTCGTTCGATGAGCGCGGCGGCAGGTGGGGCGGAGCCGATGGTGACGACCGTGCCGACGGCGACGCCCGTGAGGCGCATCGAGGAGTAGAAGGCGAGGGGGAAGACCGCCACGGCGACAGCGGAGACCGCCACCGTTGGCCACTGCATGCGCAACGCGCCCCGGTAGCGACGGACCTGGGGAGCGGCGGCCGCCGCCTGGAGCAGTCCGCCGAGACCCATGGCGGCCGCGCCCACCGCGAGCCCGGAGACGCCGGGCGCGAACGCAGCGGCGGTGCCGGTCGTGCCCCACAGCAGCGCCGCGAGTAACACTGCGGCCGTGCCCAGGCCGGTCCCCGACCTCATGCGGAGGCCTGCGATGTGTCGGCCGCGTTAGCGGCTTGGTCCACGAGCTGCAGCGCGAGGATCTTGGCGCGCACCAGCAGGTCGGAACGTCCCTCCAGGCCGGCTCGGGACATGGCGCCCTCAAGCGCGAAGGACAGCTGCAGAGCCAGGTTCTCGACCTGGTTGGCGGTTAGGCCGGCGACATTCGCGAGGTGCCCCGCGAGCAGCTGCTGCACCTGCTCCTTGTGCTGGCGGACCTGCTCCCGACCGGGGGCACCGCTCGGCAGCTCCGCCGCAGCGTTGAGCAGCCCACACCCTCGGAAGCCGTGCACGTAGGCGGCGTTGGCGTGGTCGGCGTAGGCGTCGAAGACCGCTGCCACCCCGGCCCGACCCGTGCCGTCGCTGGCGGCCAGCCTCGCCTCGTAGAGCCCGAGCCACTCCGCGTGACGCTCCTGCAAGTAGGCCAGCACGAGTTCATCCTTGGACGCGAAGTTGTTGTACAGGCTCATCTTCGCCACGCCGGCGGTCGCGGTGATCGTGTCGATGCCCGTCGCGGCGACACCTTGCGCGTAGAAGCACTCCGCTGCCGCGGACAGCAACCGCTGTCGGGCCGAACCGGGCTTGCTCATAGGGTGTCCGTCCTCTCACTAGGTAGATCAGTCTACCTAGTGAGGAAGCGAGGGCGGAACACTGTCTCGCAGCGGTTCAGCCGCCCACATCGCCAAGGTCGAAACGCACTGTCATCGGCATGTGGGTGAAACTTCGACCGCGCGACACTCGGCGTGTTTCTTCGTCTCCCGGCACCCCGGCCGTGGACTCTGGTGGTGCGGACATACACACACAAAAAGACCTGAACTGACAAAACTGCGGGCTTGATGCCCTGGGGGTCGGCTCCCCACCCCGGCCAGAGGCCATACACACGAATAGCCGTCACACACCAAACACATTTCTTGGTCCGCCATCTTCCTCGTGACCTTTGACGTGGCCGGCGTGTGAGCAACCCGCGGCGCCGGCATCTCCTTCTCGGACAACGCTTTCAGTGGCCGCCCTTTCGGACCGGGTGTGTCGTGCAGCGCGGGTTGCTCTACCTGCACGACACACCCACCCCGGAACAGGGAAGGGGGTCGCCGTCATGACCCGGGAAACACGAGACCGCGTCTGGGACGCCCTGCCGCTGCACCCCGGTGAGCATCCCGCCGCGGACGGTCACCCACTCGACCTGGGCCACCTCGACGCCACCACCGAGGCGCAGGTGCTCGCCCGGCTGCTGTCGCGGGACTTCGACGCCTGGTCCGAAGCCGCTTCCCGGGTTGGGCACTGCGCCAGACCGATTCGGCTGCATGGGTCGTCCCAGACGGTCGACGCAATGACCGGCGAGGTGCTCTCGTCCTTCTCCTCGGCAGACAGCCCGCTCGGGGTCCTGCACGTCCGCTGCGGGAACCGCCGCGCCTCCGACTGCCCCTCCTGCTCCCGCGTCTACGCCGCCGACACCTTCCACCTGATCCGCGCCGGTGTCGTCG
This sequence comes from Terrabacter aeriphilus, assembly GCF_039542985.1. Taxonomy (NCBI): domain Bacteria; kingdom Bacillati; phylum Actinomycetota; class Actinomycetes; order Micrococcales; family Intrasporangiaceae; genus Terrabacter; species Terrabacter aeriphilus. The sequence continues at coordinate 141,746 of NZ_BAABIW010000018.1, read as the reverse complement.
GCGGCAAAGGCGTCCCCGAGCAGGTGCGGGAGAACCCGCTCGTGTTCGCGACGCTGACCGCGCCGTCCTTCGGGCCGGTGCACGGCACGCGCAACGGGCGCCGCTGCCGCCCCTACCAAGCCAAGGGCGAAGCAGACTGGTGTGTGCACGGCCGGCCCGCGAGGTGCCACGCCACCCACACCGACGGCGACCCGCTGCTCGGGCAGCCGCTGTGCGGCGACTGCTACGACTACGAGAGCCACCTCGTGTGGCAGTGGTGGGCCCCTGAGCTGTGGCGCCGGTTCACCATCGCCCTGCGCCGCGCCCTGGCCCGGATGCTCGGGATCAGCCCGCACCGGCTCGCGCAGGTCGCGACCGTGCAGTTCGCCAAGGTCGCCGAGTACCAGCTGCGCGGCCTCGTCCATTTCCACGCCCTCGTCCGCGTCGACGGCAAGACCACCGGCAACGATGCGAGCGGCGACACGCACGTGCCGGCCCCGGCCGGGATCACCGCCGCCCTGCTGTCGTCCGCGATCGAGACCGCAGCAGCGTCGGTGTGGTTCGACGCCCCGCCCCTGCTCGGCGGCGACCTGGTCCGCCGGCTGCGGTTCGGCGCCCAGGTCGACGCCCGGCCGGTCCGCGACGCCCACCGCACCGACGACCCCGACAGGCAGCTCGAGGCCGAGCAGGTCGCCGGCTACCTCGCGAAGTACGCGACGAAGTCCGCCACCGACTCGACCGACACCACGAGTCCGCACCTGCACCGTCTCCGCGCCACCATCGCCCAGACCGTCGCCGGGCAGCACGCCGAGGCCGTTGCCACCGACCAGGCGATGGCGGAGCACCCGTACGCGCTGCTCGGCAAGTGGGCCCACATGCTCGGCTTCCGCGGCCACTTCTCCTCCAAGTCCCGCCGCTACAGCGTCACCCTCGGCCGGCTGCGCCGCGCCCGCGTCCGCTTCCAGCGCCGCCTCGCCGCGGCCACCCGTGAGGGACGCGCCCTCGAAGCTCGCGACCTCGAGGACCTCCTCGACGACGAGGACACCGAGACCACTCTCGTCGTCGGCCAGTGGACCTACGCCGGATCCGGCTGGGACACCGACGGCGACGCTGAACTCGCCAAAGCAGCCGCCGCCCGCGCCCGCGAGTACGCCCAGGAACGAGCGAGAGCCGAACACGAGAGACCGCACCGCGAGGAGATTGGAGTTGAGAGATGGAACTGATGACCATCGACGAGGTCGCCGAACGGTTGCGCGTCCCCGTCCTGACCATCCGCTGGTTGCGACAGGAGGGCCGGTTCGCACCCGCGATCAAGGTGGGGCGCCGTCTCGTCTGGGACGTCAAGGACGTCGACGCCTGGCTCGAGGCGCAACGCGAAGGGACACCGGCGGCGTGAGCATTCAGCGACTGGTCCGTGGCGATCGCGTCCGCTACAGGGCGCGCGTGAAGTCCCATGGCCGTGAAGTGGCGACGCGAGTCTTCGATCGCAAGTCTGATGCGGTCGCGTGGGAGCAGGAGCAGGCCCGCCGGCTGCGCTCAGGCGAGTGGTTCGACCCGCGTCGGGGAAGGGTGCCGCTCGCGTCGCTCTTCCCTGACTGGGTCGCCTCGCGCCGGAGCCTCAAGAGGAAGACGCAGGAGGCGGATCTATCGGCGTGGGCGAACCATGTGGCCCCCAAGTTCGGCCACCTGCCGATCGCCTCGATCACCGAGGCCCAGGTCTCGGCGTGGGCAGGTGGGCTCGTAGCGGCCGGTCTGTCCGGATCGACGGCCAGCCGATACCTGTCCACGCTGCGCTCGATGCTGGCGTTCGCGGTCGCTGACGGTCGCGTGTCCAGGAACGTCGCGGCCTTGGTCAAACCGCCCAAGGCAGGGCGCGCCCGTCGCGAGGGCCAGTTCCTCTCATTGGAGGAGCTCGAGGCGCTGGCCCTCGCATGCAACGGCCCGTATGCCGACGTCGTCAGGGTCCTCGGCCTGTGCGGACTGAGGTGGGGCGAGCTGGCCGGCCTCCAGGTCGGGGACCGCGTGAAGGTGCCGGGCGAGGGCCTGCGCCTGCAGCGAACCGTTCTCGCCAGCAGCTCCAAGGGCGGCCTCTACGTCGACACCTTGAAGGGTCGCCGCTCGCGCACTGTGGCGCTGCCGGCTGCAGTGGTGCCGATCCTCGACCTCTGGTCGGCCGGCAAGCCGCCCTCGGCATGGATGTTCAGCGCACCTGGCGGCGGGCCGCTCTCGGAGTCCAACTGGAAACGCTCGGTCGGGTGGCCTGAGGCCTGCGCCGCCATCGGCCGGCCGACCCTGCGGGCTCACGACCTACGGCATACGGCGGCGTCCATCTGGCTGGGTGCGGGCGCCGACCCGAAGGTCGTCCAGCGCATCCTGGGGCACGCCTCGGCGGCCATGACGATGGACCTCTACGGCCACCTGATCGACCGCAACCTGTGGGAAGCGGCGCAGAAAGTCGGGGGCACCACGGGGGCATCTGACCCCGCTAGGGGCAAGGAGAAGGCCCCCAACTCTGACGAGAAGGGGGCCTGACCTGTGGTGATGCGTGGAGCCGCTTGTCGGAATCGAACCGACGACCTATTCATTACGAGTGAATCGCTCTGGCCGACTGAGCTAAAGCGGCTGGTCGTGCTCGGCGCGACAGGCGCGACCGGACACGGAGGTTGAGTATACGCACGACCCGGACCCGGACAAAAATCGCGCCCGAGACCGTCGCGGCGCCCCTCCCGCCGCCCGCCGCCCCTCGCTTCTCACCGCCCTGCCCCACGTCCGGGAATGCCGCGCCACCCGCCCGGCCTTGACCCGAGTGACGGCCGCGGACGACGGCGGCCCCGAACCCCGGAGGACACCCGATGAGCACGATGCGCGCCATGACCTACGACACCTACGGCGGCCCCGAGGTGCTCGCCCTGACCGAGCAGCCGCGCCCCAAGGTCGGCCCCGGCGAGGCTCTCGTGCGCGTGCGGTCGGCCTCGGTCAACCCGGTCGACTGGAAGCTCATGTCGGGCGGGCTCGACGCGGTCATGGACGTCCGCTTCCCCGTCGTGCCCGGCTGGGACGTGGCCGGCGTCGTCGAGGAGGTCGGCTTCGACACCCCGGAGTTCGCCCCCGGTGACGAGGTGCTCGCCTACGCCCGCAAGGACTACGTGCACGGCGGCACCTTCGCCGAGCTTGTCACCGTGCCGGTGCGCGCCCTCGCCGCCAAGCCGGCGTCGATGAGCTGGGACGAGGCCGCCGGGCTGCCGCTCGCCGGCCTCACGGCGCTGCGCCTGCTCACCCGCCTCGAGGTCGGCCCGGAGGACACCGTGCTCGTGCACGCGGCGGCGGGCGGCGTCGGTTCGCTCGCCGTGCAGATCGCCCGTGCCCTCGGCGCCCGCGTCATCGGCACCGCCTCGGAGCGCAACCACGACCGGCTGCGTGAGCTCGGGGCCGAGCCGGTGGCCTACGGCGACGGGGTGGTCGAGCGCGTGCGCGCCCTCGCCCCCGACGGCGTCGACGCCGTGGCGGACTTCGTCGGCGACGTGCTCGACGTGACGACCGCGGTGCTCGCCGAGGGTGGGCGCCACGCGTCCATCGCCGACGGGTCGGTCACCGAGGCCGGCGGCCACTACATCTGGGTGCGCCCCGACGCTGCGGAGCTCTCGCGCCTCACCGAGCTCGTCGAGCGCGGCGAGCTGACGGTTCCGGTCGCGCGCACCTTCCCCCTCGAGGAGCTCGCCGACGCCTTCCGGCTCAGCCAGGAGGGTCACGCGGCCGGCAAGATCACCGTGCAGGTCTCGACCGACTGACCCGGGCGCGGGCCGGGGTCAGGAGCCGCAGACGTAGTCGTCCTCGGGTGCCTCGCTGCGCGCGAGGTAGCCGTCGACGACCGCGTCGGCGCACGCGTTGCCGTTGTCGTAGGCGCCGTGCCCCTCCGCCTCGACCGTGACGAAGCGGCTGCGCACGATCGAGGCGGCCATCGCCTCGGTGTCCTCGATCGGGGTGGTGCGGTCGTGCGCGTTGCCGATGACGAGCACCGGCGTGGCGACGTCGGCGCCGACGAGCAGGGTGTGGCGCCGCACGCCCTGCCACCCGGTGCACGGGTCGGTGGTCGGCGGCTCGACGTGGGCCCACAACGGGTGGTTGGCGAGCACGTCGGCGCTGGGCACGGCCGCGTCCCACGCGGTCGACGGCCAGTCGGAGCAGCGGACGAGCAGCTGGGCCCGCCCGAACGTGGCGGCGGGGTAGCTGCCGTCGTCGTCGCGCTCGGCCTCGGCCATGGCGAACCACGCGAGCCCCTCGCCGTCGTCCTCCTCGAGCGCGGCCGCGAGGGCCGCGGTGAGGTCGGGCCACGCGTCGGGGTCGCCCAGGCCGAAGCCGATGGCGGTGCTCGCCCAGCCCTCGGTGAGCTGCGGGAGGGAGTCGAGGCCGGTCGGCAGCGGCGAGCGGTCGAGCCGGTCGAGCAGCCCGACGATCCGGCGCGAGGCCTCCGCCGTGTCGGGGCCCAGCGGGCAGCCGGCGCCACCGGCGTCGTCGGCCTCGTCGACGCAGGCGCTGACGAAGTCGTCGAAGACGTCGTCGAACTCGTACGCCCAGCCGCGGGCCGAGGCGTCGACCTCCTGCTGCGTCGGCGTGCCCGGGTCGAGCCCGTCGGTGCGCACGGCGGAGTCGAGCACCAGGTGCCCCACCCGCCCGGGGAAGAAGTCGGCGTAGAGCGCGCCGATCATCGTGCCGTAGCTGACGCCGTAGTAGTTGAGCCGGTCGTCGCCCACGGCGGAGCGGAGGACGTCGAGGTCGCGGGCCACGAACTCGCTGCCCATCCGGCCGGCGAGGGCGCCGCCGCGTTCGAGGCAGCGCCGGGCCCGCACCGCCGGGGCGCGGGCGGCGGCCGCCCGTTCCGCGGCCGTGTCGGGCGTGGGGTCGGCCCCGAACACCTCGTCGAGGTCGGCGTCGGTGAGGCAGTCGACGGGGTCGGACTCACCGAGGCCGCGCGGGTCGAAGCCAACGACGTCGTAGCGCTCGAGCACGGCGTCGCCGAAGACGTCGGGCGCCGCCTCGGCGAAGTCGATGCCGGAGCCGCCCGGGCCGCCCGGGTTGAGGAAGAGCGAGCCGATGCGGGGCGCCGGCCCGGCGGCCGGGAGGCGCCGCAGCGCGATCCGGGTCGTGGCGCCGTCCGGGTGGGCGTAGTCGACGGGCACCGTGACGGTTCCGCAGTCGAAGCCGCCGTCGTCCTCGCAGGGGTTCCAGCGCACGCGCTTGCCGTAGAAGGCCGCGAGCGGCTCCGGCTCCGGGTCGACCGACCCGGTGAACGCGAACGGCGTCAGGTCGCCGCCCGGGCGCTCCGCCGGCTGCTGGGCGCCCGCGGCACCGGCGGCGGCACCGGCGGCGGCCCCGGAGCCCGTGGACCCGGGAGTCCCGGCAGCCCCGGCAGTCCCCGGAGTCCCGGGCGAGGACGCCGACGTCGGGGCGACCGCGAGCGCCAGCAGGCCGGCGAGGAGGGCAGCGGAGACGAGGGGTGCGCGCAGCCGGCTCAGCAGGTCGTGCCGTCGGCCGGCGCCGTTCCCCTGAGCAGATAGCCGTCCACGGCGGAGTCCACGCACGAGTTGCCAGCGTAGTAGGTGCCGTGTCCGTCGTGGTCGGAAGTGAGAAGAATGCCCGAGTCGAGGTCCTTCGCGAGCTGCTTCGTGCCGCCGATGGGCGTCGCGGGGTCGCGTTCGTTGCCGATGACGAGGATCGGGGCGGCGCCGACGGCGAGCGTCGAGCCCTTGGGCGTGCGCCCGGCCGTCGGCCAGGTGCGGCAGTTGTCGTAGAGCTCCCCCGTCATGCGGGCCCACAGCGGGTGCTCGCGCTTGGCCTTCGCCTGGGCCGCGGCGAGCGCCGGGTCGGTCGCCGAGCGCGGCCAGTCGGCGCACCGCACCGGGATCATCGCCTGCAGGTAGGTGGTCGGTGCGTAGGCGCCCGACTCGTCACGCTCGACGACCGACATCCCCTTCTCGAGGAGGATGTCGCCCCGGCCCGCGAACGCCTGCTTGAGGCCCTGGTTGAGGGTCGGCCACGACGTGTCGGAGTAGAGGCACATGAAGATGGAGAAGCCGACCCAGCCCTCACCGATGCGGGTCAGGCCCGGCGTGGTCGTCGTCAGCCCGTCGCGCTCGACGGCGTCGAGCAGGTCGACGATCTTCTGCCGCGCACCCGCCTTGTCGCTGCCGAGGGCGCAGTCGGAGCGCGGCACGCACCAGTCGATGAAGGCGTCGATCGAGGACTCGAAGCCCTGGATGTCGTAGGACATCTCCTGCTCGTCGGTCTGGTTCGGCGACATCGCGGAGTCGAGCACCATGCGCCCGACCTTCGTCGGGAAGGTGTCGGCGTAGATCGCCCCGAGGAAGGTGCCGTAGGAGCCGCCGAAGAAGTTGAGCTTCTCGTCGCCCAGCAGCACCCGCATGACGTCCATGTCGCGGGCCACCTCGGTCGTGCTGAGGTGGCGGGCCCGGTCGCCCCCGCGGGTCGCGCAGCGTGCGGTGATGGCGTCGGCCTCGGCGAGCAGCGTCGAGCGCTCGGCCGCCGAGTCGGGCGTCGGGTCCGAGCTGAAGAGCCGGTCCATGTCGTCGTCCGTCAGGCACCGCACGGGCGAGGAGGCGCCGATGCCGCGCGGGTCGAAGCCCACGACGTCGTATGCCGCCCGCACCGCCGGCGAGAAGACGAACGACGCGTACTGGGCGTACTCCACCCCCGAGCCGCCGGGGCCGCCGGGGTTGATGACGAGCGAGCCGAGGCGCTTCCCCGGCTCGGTGGCCGGCGCCTTGCGCAGGGCCAGCGTGAAGCGGTCGCCCGTGGGCTTGGCGTAGTCGACGGGCACCTCCATCGTCGCGCACCGGTGCTTGGCGTTGTCGGAGCACGGCGACCAGTCGAGGCGCTGGGTGTAGAAGCCGACGAGCCCGGCCGGCACGCCGCCGGGGGCGGTGGGTGCGGGCACGGGTGTCGACGGCATCGGGCCGGCCGGGCTGCTGCTGCGCGTCGCGGACGGCAGCGCCGTGGAGCGGGCGGCCGGCTCGGCGCCGCCGCCCTTCCAGACGGCGAGCGCCACGGCCACGACGACCACGACCGCGACACCAGCCGCGACGAGCAGCCGGGGCGAGCGGCCGGGACCACCGGTGCCGGGCCCCGACGACCCACCCGGGCCGGCACCCGAGGGAGCCTGCGGGTAGTCGGGCGGGAGGGCGGCATACGCGCTCGGTGCCTCCGGGAGGTCGTCGGGGCGCGGGGTGTCGTTCAGCATCGCAGTCCGTCCCGGGGCACGCGCCCCTGCACGTAGTAGGCGTCGATGGCGCTGTCGACGCACGAGTTGCTCCGGCCGTAGGCCGTGTGGCCGTCCCCGTCGAAGGTCACGAGGGCGGCGTCGTCGAGCTGGTCGCGCAGCCGCACCGACCACTCGTAGATCGTCGCGGGGTCACGGGTCGTGCCCACGACGACGATCGGGTTGCTGCCCGCGGCGGTGACGCGGTGCGGCCCGTCGCCGCCGGTGACCGGCCAGACGCCGCAGGGCAGCGCGCCCCAGGCGAGGGTCGCGCCCCACGTCGGCGCCTTGGCCGAGAAGTCCTTCGCGTAGCGCGCGTAGGCCGAGAGGTCCGGGCTGTCGGGCCGGTCGAGGCAGTTGACGGCGAAGATCGCCTCCATGAGGTTGCCGTCGTAGCCACCGCCGGGCCGACGATGGGCATAGCTGTCGGCGAGCTGCATGAGGCTGGCGCCGTTACCGGCCTCGGCCTCGCGGATCGCGTCGGTGAGGAAGCCCCACATGCCCTGGTCGTAGAGCGCGATGGCGACGCCGAGGCGCGCCCACGCCTCGGTCAGGTTCGGCACGGAGGGGTCGCCGGTCGGCAGGGGCTGACGGTCGATCGCGGTGAAGAGGGCGTCGAGGCCGCGCCGCGCCGCGTCGACCGAGTCGCCGAGCGGGCAGTCACCGGTCACGCAGTCCTGCAGGTAGGCCGTCGTCGCGATCTCGAACCCGCGCGCCTGGCCCTCGCCGAGCTCGGCGCTGGTGATGTCGGGCGGCAGCACCCCGTCGAGCACGACGCGGCCGACGCGCTTGGGGAAGAGGTCGGCGTAGGTGGCCCCGAGGAAGGTGCCGTAGGACTTGCCGAGGTAGTTCAGCTGGGAGTCCCCGAGCGCCGCGCGCAGGACGTCGAGGTCGCGCGCCGCGTCGGCCGTCGAGAGGTGGCGGATGAGCTTCGGGGCGTGCGCGGCGCAGCCGTCGGCCATCGCCTCGGCCTGCGTCAGCAACGCCTGCTCCTCCGCGGCGTCGTCGGGGGTGGAGTCGGTCCCGAGGAAACGGTCGAGCGCCGCGTCGCCGAGGCAGTCGATCGGGTCCGAGGCGGCCACGCCACGCGGGTCGAACCCCACGAGGTCGTAGTAGCGGCGCACCTCGGGGCCGCCGATGCTGTCGGCCCCCGCGCGGACGTACGCGTTGCCGGAGGCACCCGGGCCGCCGGGGTTGACGAGGAGCGAGCCGAGCCGGTGCTCCTGGTCGCGGGCCGGCACCCGCACGACCTTGATGGTGAGGTCGTCGGCGGGGTCGGGCTTCGCGTGGTCGAGCGGCACCGTGAGGTCGGCGCACTGGACTCCACCGCAGGCCGTCCAGTCCAGCGTCTGGCTGTAGTAGCGGGCGAGGGCGGCCGTCGGCGCCGCGGTGGCCGCGGGCACGTCGGTGCCGGCCGCGGGCGGGGTGGGCGGCTCGCTCGTCGTGCACGCCCCGAGGGCGACCACCGCACCGAGCAGCACCGCGAGCGCCGCTGCCGCCGGGCGGCGGCGGGCGCGCGGCCGGTCGGGCGCGTCGGTCGCGTCGAGCCGTGTCGTCATGGCGCACACCGTAACCCGGCCACCCGTGAGTCGCCGGGTCGCGGCCGGTCGTGGGGCGCCGACCGACGACCGGGCCCGACGCGGCCCCGTACGGCTAGACCCCGAGGTCGCGCGGGACGCGCAGCTGCAGGGCCATCGCCTCGAGGGCGAGCAGTGGCGAGACGTTGGCGTTGATGCGGTCGCGGGCCTCGGCGATCGCGTCCATGGCCGCGAGCAGCTGCTCGGGCCCGAAGACGCCCGCGAGCGCACGCACCTTGTCGACGGCGTCGGGGTTGACGAGGTCGACGTCGGAGCGCAGCCGCAGCACGAGCGCGTCGCGGTAGACCGAGGTGAGGTCGATGAGCGCCCGGTCGACGACGTCGCGCGCGGCCCGGGTGGCCCGGGTCTTCTGCTCCCGCTCGAGGGCGGCCACCTGCGAGCGGATGTGGGGCGGCTGGGTGCGCGCGGTGGGGTCGGCGCCGAGCGTCTCGAGCAGCCGGGAGCGCTCGGCGGCGTCGCGCTCGGCGGTCGCCGAGGTCGACTCCTCGTCGGCGATCTGGGCGAGGTCGGCCGCGGCGCCGATCGCGTCGCCGACACCGCTGATCCTCGTCGCCATGGCGATGACGTCGCGGCGCCGGATGCGGGCCTGCTCGTCGCGGGCCAGCCGGCGCGCGAGACCGATGTGCGACTGCGCGGCGCGGGCGGCATACAGGGCCATGGCGGGGTCGACGCCGTCGCGGCGGGTCAGCAGGTCGGCGACGGCCGCGGCGGGCGGCGTGCGCAGGCGCACGTGCCGCGAGCGGGAGCGGATGGTGACGATGACGTCCTCGAGGCTCGGCGCGCAGAGCATCCAGACGGTGCGGGGGGTGGGCTCCTCGAGCGCCTTGAGGAGGGCGTCGGCGGGGGCGTCGGTGTAGGCCGTGAGCCGGTCGGCGTCCTCGATGATGATGATCCGCCACCGCCCGACGGACGGGCGCAGCGCCGCCTCCTGCACGAGCGCGCGCGCCTCGGCCACCTTGATCGACAGGCCCTCGGTGGCCACCACCGTGACGTCGGCGTGGCTGCCGTCGAGCGCGGTGCGGCACTCGCGGCACGTCCCGCAGCCGCCCTCGGGGCACTGCAGGGCCGCCGCGAAGGCTCGCGCAGCCGTCGACCGCCCCGAGCCGGGCGGGCCGGTGAAGAGCCAGGCGTGCGTCATCGCCGACTCGTCGCGCGCGGCCCGCGAGAGCGTCGCGATCGTCGGCTCCTGGCCGACGAGGTCGTCCCAGACGCTCATCGCCGGTCCTGCGCGCGGGCCACGCCGTCGACCACGGCGGCGTGGAGGTGCTCCACGGACAGGGTCGCGTCGAGCACGAGGTAGCGCTCGGGGTCGCGCGCGGCCAGCTCGAGGTAGCCGCGGCGCACCGCGGCGTGGAAGTCGTCGGCCTCGGACTCGAGCCGGTCGTGCACGTCGCCGCGGCGCCGGCGGCCGGCCTCGGGCGACACGTCGAGCACGATTGTGAGGTCGGGCAGCAGGCCGCCGACGGCCCAGTGCTGCAGGGCGGTGATCTCGTCGCGGCCGAGCTCGCGCCCCGTGCCCTGGTAGGTGATGGCGCTGTCCACGTAGCGGTCGGTGACGACGACCTGCCCGCGCTCGAGGGCCGGGCGGATGAGCTCGTCGACGTGGTGCGCCTTGTCGGCGGCGAAGAGCAGCGCCTCGGCCCGGGCCGACACGTGGTCGCCGTGCAGCACGAGCTCGCGGATGCGCGCGCCGAGCGGGGTGCCACCCGGTTGGCGCGTCACGACGACGCTGCTGCCGCGGCTCTCGAGGGCCTCGGCGAGGAGGCGCACCTGGGTGGACTTGCCCGCGCCGTCACCACCCTCGAAGCACACGAAGAGTCCGGGCGCCGTCTCCTGCCGGTGGGTCGCGGCCGCGAGGTTCTCCGTCACGCCCCGACCCTATGCGACCCCACCGTCACGACCGACGGGCGAGGAGCTCCTCGGCGATCTGCACGGCGTTGAGCGCCGCGCCCTTGCGCAGGTTGTCGCCGACGACGAAGAGCACGAGCCCCTTGCCGGCGGGCGCGGCCTGGTCGGCGCGCACCCGCCCGACGAGGACCTCGTCGCGGCCGGCGGCCTCGAGCGGGTTGGGCACGTCGGTGACGATGACGCCCGGGGTGTTCCCCAGCAGGTCGAGCGCCTCCTCCGGCGAGATGTCCTCGGCGAACTCGGCGTGGATGGCGAGGCTGTGCCCGGTGAAGACGGGCACGCGCACGCACGTGCCCGACACGCGCAGGTCGGGGGCGTGCAGGATCTTGCGCGACTCGTTGCGCAGCTTCTGCTCCTCGTCGGTCTCGAGCGAGCCGTCGTCGACGACCGACCCCGCGAGGGGCACGACGTTGAAGGCGACCGGCACGGCATACAGCCGGGCCTCGGGGACGGCCACCGCGCGCCCGTCGAGCGCGAGCCCGGTGGGGTCGCCCGCGGCATACGCTCCCTTGAGCTGGCGGTCGAGCTCCTGGACGCCTGCCCCGCCGGAGCCGCTCACGGCCTGGTAGCTGCTGACGTGCAGACGCACCAGCCCGGCGCGGTCGTGCAGCGGCTTGAGCGCCGGCATCGCGGCCATCGTCGTGCAGTTCGGGTTGGCGACGATGCCCTTGGGGATGTCGTCGAGGTCGGCGGCGTTGACCTCCGAGACGACGAGCGGCACCTCGGGGTCCTTGCGCCACGCGCTCGAGTTGTCGATGACGGTCGCGCCCGCGGCGGCGACCTTCGGCGCCAGCTCACGGCTGGCCGCGCCGCCGTTGGAGAAGAGCGCGATGTCGATGCCGGAGAAGTCGGCGGTGGCGGAGTCCTCGACGACGACGTCCTCACCCTTGAAGGGCAGCGTCGTGCCGGCCGAGCGCGCGGACGCGAAGAAGCGCACCTGCGTGACCGGGAAGTCGCGCTCCTCGAGAAGGGCGCGCATGACCCCGCCGACCTGACCCGTGGCACCGAAGACTCCGACTCGCATGGCGACAAGGGTACGGCGGGGGAGATCGCCCTCCCCCGCCGCGTTCACCTGTCGGTCAGGCGCGCCCGTGCTCGACGACCCGTGCTCAGCCGGCGGCCGCGTGGCGGTCGGCGTTGGCGTGGATCGCGTCGTGGACGTATGCCGCGAGCCCGGGCGCGAGGTCCTCGTACGTCTTCGTGAACCGCGGGTCGGCGACGTACATGTCGGCGAGTCCCCGGTGGAAGGCGTGGTCGAGGGCGTAGAAGCGGCCGTCGATGTGCCGGCGGTGCGCCTCGGCGGCGTCCATGGCCGCCTCGCCCGCGGCCGGCTCCCCCGCGGTCAGGGCCGCGACGAAGGCCGCGTTGACCTCGTCGGCCTCCTGCTTCACCTGCTGCCAGTCGGCCTTCGTGTAGCGCTGGGTGCGGGCCTGCGACTGCTTCCACGCGTCCGTCTCGCCCCAGCGCTCCTGCGCCTCCTGCTGGTACTCGTCCTTGAAGCCGTCGCCGAAGAGCTCCTTGAGGTCCTCGGTCGTGGCGGGCTGGTCGTTCATCTCTCTCTCCAGTGCTCGGTCGATGGCCGTGACGAGCTCGCGCAGCTCGCCCAGCCGGGTCATGACCGTCGCGCGTTGACGGCGCAGGTGGTCGGCCGCGTCCTCGCCGCCGCCGAGCAGGGTCGCGATCTGATCGAGCGGCATCTCGAGCCGCCGGTAGACCACGACCTGCTGGAGGCGGGCGAGGTCCCGGTCCGTGTAGAGCCGGTAGCCGGCCCGCGAGCGCTCGCTGGGCACGACCAGGCCGATCTCGTCGTAGTGGTGCAGCGTGCGCACCGTGACGCCGACGAGCTCGGCGACCTGCCCCACCGTCCAGGTGGTCATCTCCTGCGTCCTTCCGGTCATGGCTCGAGCCTCGCGCCTCACGTCACGTCAGGGTCAAGTGTGGCCCCGAGCCGCACCTAGAGTGGGCGCGTGCACCGCCGCCTCGCGCTCGTCCGCCGCCCCTCCCCCCGGCTGGCGGAGGGCATCGTGACGCACCTCGAGCGCTCGCCCGACGTCGACGCCGACCTCGCCCGGCGGCAGTGGCAGGAGTACGTCGACGTGCTGCGCCGGCGCGGCTGGCAGGTCCTCGAGGCAGCCGCCGTCGACGACTGCCCGGACGGCGTGTTCGTCGAGGACGACGTCGTGGTGCACGGCGACGTCGCCGTGCTCTGCCGCTCGGGCGCCGTCTCGCGGCGGCCCGAGGTGGTCGGCCTGCGCGGCGTGCTCGAGCCGCTCGGCTACCGCGTCGTGGAGATGACCGAGCCGGCGACCCTCGACGGCGGCGACGTGCTCAAGCACGGGCACCACGTGTGGGTCGGGGTGGGCGGTCGCACCAATGCCGCCGGCGTCGAGGCGCTGCGCCGCGCCCTCGCCGGCCACCGCGTCGAGGTCGTGCCGGTGCCGGTGAGCCGCGTGCTGCACCTCAAGTCGGCCGTGACGGCGCTGCCCGACGGCACCGTCGTCGGCTACCCGCCGCTCGTCGACGACACGTCGGTGTGGAGCGCGTTCCTCCCCGTACCGGAGGAGCCCGGGTCGCACGTCGTTCTCCTCGGCGGCCAGTCGGTGCTGCTGTCGGCCGCCGCCCCCCGCACGGCGCAGCTGCTGTCGGCGCGAGGGCTCGACGTGACCACCGTCGACATCTCCGAGTTCGAGAAGCTCGAGGGATGCGTCACGTGCCTCTCGGTCCGGCTGCGCGGTTGATCGGGTAGGACCAGATCGACCGGATCGCTCAGCAGGTGAGCAACCCTCCGAGCGACCCGGCCGTCCCGTCCCCCGCTCCGAGGTGATCGACATGACCGCAGCCACGCCCACCGCCCACGCCACGCTGACGACGACCGACCAGGCCCGGCGGGTCGTCGTCGTGGCCGCCGAGATCTTCTGCGTCGTCGGCACGCTCTTCGGGATCGGGGTGCTCGGCACCCGGGTCGAGGAGGCCGCGGGCGGCGCGCTCGCCGCCACCGCCACCCTCATCGCGCCCGCCGGCCCGGCGTTCTCCATCTGGAGCGTCATCTACCTCGGGCTCCTCGCGTATGCCGTGTGGCAGGCCTTGCCCGCCAACGCCGTTCGTGAGCGGGTGCGGCGCACGGGGTGGCTGGCCGCCGCGTCGATGGTGCTCAACGCCGCCTGGCTGCTCGTGACGCAGCAGGGCTGGATCTGGGCGAGCGTCGTCGTCATCGTCGCCCTGGCGCTGACCCTCGGCGTGCTGCTGCGCCGCCTCACGGCCCAGCCGGCGTCGTCGACCGTCGAGCGCGTCGTCGTCGACGCGACGTTCGGCCTCTACCTCGGCTGGGTCGCCGTCGCGACGTGCGCGAACGTCACTGCGGCGCTGGTGGATTCGGGCGTCGACCTCGGCTCGGTCGGCAACCAGGTGGCTGCCGTCGTCGTCGTCGCCGTGGCCGCCGTGCTCGGGGTCGTCTTCGCGCAGCAGCTCGGCGGCCGGTGGACGGTGGCCGCTGCGATGGCGTGGGGCCTCGCCTGGATCGCCGTGGGCCGCCTCGGTGACGAGCCCCGCTCGGTCGCCACCGGCCTCGCCGCCGTCGTGGCCGTCGTGGTCGTGCTCGCCGCTGCCGCCCGGTGGCGGGGCCGCGCGGCGCTCCGGGCCGCCTGACGCGAGACCCGACGGGACCACCGGATCGGCCCACGGGAGCAGGCGGCTGGAAAAAAGTTCGCTCCGGGTGCATCCGGAGGGGCCACGTCCTCGGAAGTAGGGAGCAGACGGCACCGACGCCGTCGCCCCCGAAGAGAGGACAGACCGTGCAGAAGCGTCATCTCGTCCCCGTGGTCGCCGCCCTGGCGAGCGCGCTCGCCGTGCCTGCCGCCGTGGCGGCACCGACCGCCGCCGCCCCGGCCTCGGCCGCATCGTCGGCCCTGCCCTCGGGCACCCGGAGCCTCGCGGCGGTCCTGACCGCCGACGGCAACCGGTTCGACCGCAACTGGTACGACTACGACATCGTCACCGAGGCGGTGCTGGCGGTGCTCAAGGCCAAGCCGAACAGCCCCGTCGGCGTGCTGACCCGGGGCGACGAGCCGGTCACGGCGTTCATCCCCAACGACCGCGCCTTCCAGGTTCTCGCGGCCGACCTCACCCACCGCTGGTACGGCAAGGAGTCGCAGGTCTTCTCGGCCCTCGTCGGTGCCGTCGGGGTCGACGCCATCGAGTCGGTGCTGCTCTACCACGTCGTCCCGGGGGCGCCCATCTCGTCGCGGACCGCGCTGCGCTCCGACGGCGCCCGGCTGACGACCGCCCTGCCCGGCGCGACGATCAAGGTCGACGTGCTGTCCCGGTGGCTGAAGCTCGTCCGGCTCGTCGACCAGGACCGCAACGACCTCGACCCGCTGCTCAACCCCCGCGCGCTCGACATCAACCGGGGCAACCGGCAGGTCGCCCACGGCATCGTGCTCGTCCTGCGCCCGCTCGACCTCTGACCCGGCCGGGCACGGCCCTCGTGCCGGTGCCACCGGTGCCACCGGAGACACGAGTGACACCCGCGCCGACCGGCGCACCCACGACCCCCGCTCCCCCTCCACAGCAGTCCCACCCGAGCACTCACCCTCGAAAGGACCTCCCATGAAGACCATCCGCATCGCTGCCGCCGTCTCCCTCGCCCTGGCCCCCGCCGCGTTCCTGGCGGCACCCGCCCACGCCGCCGACGCGACCGTCTCGATCCTGCACGGCGTGCCGGGCGCGACCGTCGACGTCTACGCGAACGGCAAGGCGCTGCTCACGAACTTCAAGCCGGGCACCCTGACCGACCCGCTGATGCTCCCCGAGGGCACCTACGACCTCAAGGTCACGGCGGCCGGCGCGGGCGCCGGCGGCAAGGCCGTCATCGAGGCCAACGACGTGCAGGTGCCCGGCGGCGCCAACGTCACGGTCGTCGCCCACCTCTCGGCGGACGGCAAGCCGGTGCTGACGCCGTTCGTCAACGACACCTCGAAGGTGCCGGCCGGCAAGGCGCGCCTCACCGTCCGGCACACGGCCGCCGCCCCGGCCGTCGACGTCCGCGCCAACGGGGCCGTCGCGCTCAAGGGCCTGACGAACCCCAACGAGGCCAAGGCCGTCGTCGACGCCGGCACGATCAAGGCCGACGTCGTGCTCGCCGGCACGTCCGACGTCGCGATCGGCCCGGCCGACCTCACGCTCAAGGAGGGCACCAACACCATCGTGTACGCGTGGGGCAGCGCCGCCGACAAGAACCTGGAGCTCGCGATGCAGACGATCTCGGGCATGCACTCGGCCCCCGGCGGCGTGCCCGCCGGCGCCGGTGGGCAGGCGGCGGAAGCGCGGTCCGACTCGGCCGCGGCCCGCTCCGCGCTCGTCGTCGGCGCGGCGGCCGCCGCCGGTGGCCTCGTGCTCGTCGCCCGTCGGCGGGGCGCGGGCGCGCGCTGACCCGGCCGCGACGCCTCTCAGGACCGACCACCAGGACCGATCACCATGACCGACCCGTCCGACCACGACTCCCCGGCCCCGGGGAGCACCGGGTCGTCCGCCCGCAGGAGGGTGGCCGCCGCGGTGGCTGCCGCCCTCCTCGCGGGGGCGGGCACGGCCTGGCTGACGCGTCCGAACGACCCGGTCCCCACCACGACGCAGCCGGTCCGGACGTCGACCGACGCCGTGACTCCCGACGGCGTGACTCCCGGCACGGCGGTCTCTGGTTCAGCGGTGCGGTCTCCGGCCGATCGGGCCGCGGCCCGGCGGTCGGCGACGGCGCGGTCGGCCGCCCCCGCGCCGGCCGCCACCGTGCCGTCCCCCGACCGGCTGCGCATCGGGCGCCTCGGCGTCGACATGCGCATCGTGCCGGTCGGGGTGTCCGGTGACGGCGAGATGGCGCTGCCGTCCACCCCCGCGCTCGCCGGCTGGTACGCCTACGGTCCGCGCCCCGGTGAGCGCTCGGGCGCGACGGTGCTCGCTGCCCACCTCGACATGCCGGGCTACGGCATCGGGCCGATCGCGGGCATCGGGTCGCTGCGGCGCGGCGACGTGCTCTCCGTGCGGTCGGGGCCGACCGTCCGGAGCTACACGGTGACCTCCGTCGAGAGCACCCGCAAGACGGCCCTCGACCTCGACGCGCTCTTCGCCCGCGACGGGCCGGCCCGGCTCCACGTCGTCACGTGCGGGGGCGACTTCGACCGTGAGGCCCGACGCTACGACGAGAACGTCGTCGTCACCGCCGAGCCCACGGCGTGAGGGCGGCGCAGCTAGGGTGGGGCCGTGCACGTGCACGACGACCCTGACGTCGAGTCCGCCGAGCTCGCCGCCCGTCTCGCCGGTGGTGACCGTGACGCGCTCGCGGAGATGTACCGCCGGTGGTCCACGCTCGTGCACACCATCGCGCTGCGGTCCCTCGGCGACCCGCACGACGCCGAGGACGTGGTGCAGCAGGTCTTCGTCGCGGCGTGGCAGGGCCGGGCCTCCCTCCGGCCCGAGCGGGGGTCGCCCGTGGCCTGGCTCGTGGGGATCACGAAGCACCGCGTGGCCGACGCGCAGGCGGGCCGCTACCGCACCCGGCGCAACCTGCAGGCCGTGGCCTCGGAGGCGGCCACGGAGGCGAACGTCGACGACGGCGACTGGGCCGAGCGACTGCTCCTCGTGCACGAGCTCGAGCGGATGGGCGATCCACGAGCCGCTGTGCTCCGAATGGCTTTCATCGAGGACCGCACGCACGACGACATCGCCCGCACCCTCGAGCTGCCGCTCGGCACGGTCAAGAGCCACGTGCGGCGGGGACTGATCGAGCTGAGGAACCGACTCCAGGAGGTGGAACGTGTCGCATCCGAGCGATGACGAGCTCGTCGACCTCGCGATCGGCGAGCCCGTGGGCGAGCTTCAGCGTGCGCACGTCGCGGGCTGCGACCGCTGCACCGCAGCGCTCGACCAGCTGCGCCGGGCCGGAGTCCTCACGGGCTGGTCGACCGAGCCGGTCGACTGGCAGCCACCGCGCCCCGAGGTGTGGGAGCGCATCGCGGCGGAGCTGGACGCCCCCATGACGCCCGCACCCCCAGTCGAGCCCACCCCGACCCCAGCGCCGACCACCGTCCACCCCCTGCCTGTTCACCCCGGGGCGGGCGCCCGCCGCCGGCGCCGCTTCCGGCGGCGCGCCGTCGCCCTGGCCGGCGTTCTCGTCGCGGCGAGCCTCGCCGTCGGCCTCCTCACGGGCCGCGCGATCTGGGGCGGCGACGACGGAGGACGCGTGAGCCAGGTCGCGCTGTCGACGCTCGACACGGCCCGACCGGAGGGCGAGGCCACCGTGCTGCGCGCCCGGAACGGGCTCGACCTGCGCGTCGTGACCGACCGGCGGCTCGACGCCGGTGACGGCTACCTCGAGGTGTGGCTCCTCAACGCCGACGGCAAGCGCATGGTGTCCGTGGGCGTGCTGGGGCAGGGAGAGTCGGGGACCTTCCCGATCTCGCAGGCGCTCATCGACCAGGGCTACGTCGTCGTCGACATCTCACGAGAGCACTACGACGACAAGCCGGCCCACTCCGGTGACAGCCTGCTGCGCGGCCGGCTGCCCGCCTGAGACCTGCTCCGGCGACAGCCGGACGGCCGGGCCCTGCCGGCGTGCGCTGCTACTGCATGAGGTTGCGCATGGCGGCCGTCGCGCCGCGCAGGTAGCGCTCGACGACCACCCGTTCGTCGTCTCCGAGCGTCGCGTCCAGCGCGGCGAGGCTCTCGAACATCGGCGTCATGCGAGCGAGCACCTCGGCGCGCCCGCTGTCGGTGATGAGCACCTCCGTGCGGCGCCCGTCACCCGGGTGCGATCGGCGCTCGGCATGGCCGCGCGAGACGAGTCGGTCGACGACCCCCGACGAGGCCGCCGAGGTGACCCCGAGGAGGCGGGCGAGGTCGACGGGCCCCACCGGCCCGCGCATGAGGTGGCGCAGGGAGTGCAGCTCCGAGGTGCTGAGGCCGGCCTGCCGGGCGACGACGGCCGGAACCGTCTCCGACACCTCGACGAGCTCCTGCAGCGCGGCCAGGGTGCCCGTCGTGCGCCAGCCCGGTACGCCCGGCACGAGCCCGACGTCCGGGCGTCCGGCTGGACGGCCGGCAGGGCGACCGTCCGCGACGTCGGCGACTCCGCCCCCGGCATCCGGGGTCGGCGGCGGTGTCGGCGGTTGGCCGGCTGGGTGCTTGCTGCTAATGTCACTCACCAACTTAGTAATCTATTGAGTAAGTTGATTACTCATCCTACGGGAGGTGTGTCGTGCGCTCGGTGACCGACAGGATCACGCGCAAGTGGTGGGCCGTGGCGATCGTCATTCTGGCCCTTGCGGGTGCCATGGGGGTGGTGAGCACGCTCGGCGAGGCGACGCGGACCAGCGCGTCGACCGACGCGCTGCCGATCGGCTCCGACAGCGCGGCCGCCCTGCAGCTGCGCGACCGACTGCCCGAGGCCGAGGGCTCAGCGGCCGTCGTGCTCTTCAGCCGCGAGTCGGGCTCCCTCACCACGGCCGACGTCTCGGCCATCGAGGCCCGGCTCGCCGACGCCCCCGGCGCCGGCAGGACGCCCCTGCAGCGCAGCGAGGACGGCACGGCCGCACTGGCCGTGATCCCCGTGGAGGCCACCGACGCCACGGCGGTCGCCGAGCGCGTCAAGGACGTGCGCGCCGCCGTCAAGGCCGACCTGCCCGACGGGGTGACGGCACAGGTGACCGGCCCGGCCGCCGTCCAGGCCGACCTCGCGGCGGTCTTCGCGGGGGCCAACACCCGGCTGCTCATCGCCACCGCCTCCGTCGTCGCCCTCCTGCTCGTGCTGACGTATCGCAGCCCGATCCTGTGGATCCTCCCGCTCGTCGTCGTCGGCGTGGCGGACCGACTCGCCGCCGTCCTCGCCACGCACGTGCTCGCCACGTTCTCCGTCGTGTGGGACGAGTCGACCATCGGCATCCTCTCGGTGCTCGTCTTCGGCGCCGGCACCGACTACGCGCTGTTGCTCATCTCGCGCTACCGCGACGAGCTGCGTCGTCACCACGACCGACGCGAGGCCATGTCGCTGGCCCTCCGGCGCACCGCCGAGGCCGTGCTCTCGAGCGCCGTCACGGTCGTCATCGGCCTGCTGACGCTGCTCCTGTCGCTCTTCCCCGCCACGCGCGGGCTCGGCCTGGCCTGTGCGGTCGGTGTCGTCGTGGCAGCGGCCTTCGTGCTGCTCGTCCTGCCCGCCGCCCTCGTCATCTTCGACCGGTGGATCTTCTGGCCCCGCGTGCCGCGCGAGGGCGAGCCGGCCCTCGCCGACGGCCACTCCCTCTGGCGCCGGGTCGGCGACCGCGTGGCTGCCCACCCCCGCCGGATCATCAGCATCACGCTCGTCGTGCTGGCCGTCATGGCCGCGGGCATCGCCGCCATCGACACCGGCCTCAAGTCGTCCGACCAGTTCCTCAAGAAGCCCGAGGCCATCGCGGCGAGCGAGCGGCTGGCCGAGTCGTTCCCGGCCGGCAGCGCCGACCCGGCCATCGTCGTCACCACCGCCGACCCCAAGGCGGTCGGCGCCGCCGTCGGCGCGGTGCCCGGCATCGCGGGGACGCGCACGGTCGCCCAGGCCGACGGCGTCGCCGAGGTGGATGCGGTCATCGAGGCCGACCCCGGCTCGGACGAGGCCGCCGAGACCGTGCGGGCGCTGCGCGCCGCCGTCTCAGACCTCCCCGAGACGCACGTGGCCGGCACCGAGGCCGTCGCGCTCGACCAGGCCGAGGCCTCGGCCCGCGACCGGCTCGTCATCTTCCCGATCGTGCTCGCCCTCGTGCTCGTCGCCCTCGGCCTGCTGCTGCGCTCGGTGGTCGCCCCCCTCGTGCTCGTCGCGACCGTCGTCGCGACGTACCTCGCGAGCGTCGGCGCGTCGTGGTGGATCTTCACGAAGGTCTTCGGCTTCTCGGCCCTCGACGACAACGCGCCGCTCTTCGCCTTCGTCTTCCTCGTGGCCCTCGGCGTCGACTACAACATCTTCCTCGTCACCCGGGCCCGCGAGGAGTCGCGCGAGCACGGGTCCCGGCAGGGCATGCTGCGCGGCCTCGCCGCGACGGGCGGGGTCATCACGAGCGCGGGCATCCTGCTCGCCGCCGTGTTCGCGGTGCTCGGGGTGCTGCCCCTGGTCGTGCTCGCGCAGATCGGCGTCATCATCTGCGTCGGCGTGCTGCTCGACACGCTCGTCGTGCGCACCCTGCTCGTACCGGCCATCGCGGTCGTGCTCGGCGACCGGTTCTGGTGGCCGCGACGCCCGCACCCGACGCCCACCCAGGGCCCCGGCGCCGTCTCCGCGGAGGCCGCGGACGAGGACCGCGAGAAGCTGGACGCCCCCCGCCCTTGACACGAGGTCGGCAGCCCTCTTGAATCGAGGGCAACCTTGGACAAACCTTGGACGTCGCCCTCAGGACCTTCCTCCAGGCCAGGCCCCTTTCCTCCCGAGGTGGTGTTGGCCGACCGTGGGCCGCGCACCGGACTCCCTTCCGGTGCGCGGCCCACACCCGTACCCGCACCTGAACCCGAGTTCCCCCCCAGCCGGCCGGCGGGCGGACCCTCGGCGCCGGAGCCCCTAGCCGGACCACTCCTCGCGCAGCAGGGCCCAGATGTTGTCGTCGAGCCACGTGCCGTCCTTGCCCAGCGACTTCGCGCGGACCGTCGTCTCGTGCCGCATCCCGATCCGGCGCAGCACGCGGTTGCTCGCGACGTTGGCGGCGTACGCGTCGGCGGTGATCCGGCGCAGACCGAGCTCGCGGAAGCCGAGCACGAGCAGTTCGGTGGCGGCCTCGGCCGCGAACCCGCGGCTGTGCACGTCGGGGTGGAGGGCATAGCCGATCGTGCCCTCCCACTCGGCCGTGGGCGTGCGGGAGATGCTGTGGCTGGGCTCCAGCCGGAGCATGACGTCGCCGACGACCCGGCCGCTCGCCTGCTCCTCGACGGCGAGACCGAGCAGGGGCGCGGGCGAGCCCGGCCGGCCCCGGGCGATCCACCCCTCGACGCGGGCCTCGACCGCAGGGCGGTCGAGCACGTCGTGGGAGAGGTGGACCACCACGTCGGGCAGGCTCCGGTAGGCCAGGACGGCGTCGACGTCGTCGGTCCGGAGCGGTCGCAGGCGCAGGCGGTGGGTGCGGCGCGGCCAGGTGAGGCCCTCGAGGCGCGTGCGGAGCCACGGCGGGACGACCTCGCCCGCCACCGGCACTACCGCCACCCCTCGTCGTGGACCCCGCCCGGCACGTCGGCCTCCGGGTCGTAGGGGGTGCGGGTGAAGCGGAACGACGCGAGGTCGAGGTGCGACGGCGACCCGTCGGCCCGGCGGACGACCCGCAGGGGCTCGCCGGCGTAGTAGCCGTCCAGCCCGACCCACCCGTCGGGCCCGGCGGCGGCGAAGCGCGACCCACGGGCCTGCCCCGGCTCGCCGAGCACGAGGTGCTCGCCGACGGCGCGGGCGACGGTCACGGTCGGGCCCCAGTGCCACGTGCCGACGAGGTCGAGCACCGACGCGTCGCCGGCCGCGTGCCACGGCTCGACGGGCTTCGGCGCCTGCTCGGCGAGCTCGCCGAGCAGGCGGGCGGCGAGCGCGACCGGGGCCACCCCGCTCGTCGCGTTGACGAGCACGACGGCGCCGTCACCGGTCTCGAGGTCGACGCGCAGCCCGGCGAGGAAGCCCGGCATCGAGCCGCCGTGACCGGCATACCGACGGCCCTCGACGTTCCACACCTGGAAGCCGAGCCCGTGCGCGGTCGTCCACGGCTGGCCCGGCTCGTCGGCGACCGTGTGGGGCTCGACCATCTCGGCGAGCGTGTCGGCGGCGAGCACCCCGGCGGTGTCACCGGCCGTGAACGCGGCCCACCGGGCGAGGTCACCGACCGTGGTCCACAGCTGGCCGGCGGGGGCCATGGCGCCCGCGTCGTGCTCGGGCTCGGGCAGCAGCACGTCCGCGAAGGGGTGCACCGCCAGCCCGGGCGCGGAGCGGGCGGCCGGCCGCGTCGTCGTGCGCGTCATCCCGAGCGGGTCGAGCAGGTCGCGGCGGACCACCTCGAACCAGTCGACGCCGTGGGCCCGGGCCACGAGCTGCCCCAGCGCGGCGAAGCCGACGTTCGTGTAGTGGAACCGCCGCCCGGCGCGGAAGCGCTGCGCCACCGCCGAGCCGACGAGCTCGTCCCAGCCACCACCGGGCGTGCGCTCCCACCACGGGCCGTTGGTCTCGGCCTGCACCCCGCCGCCGTGCGAGAGCAGCTGGGCGATCGTCACGCCGCCGAGCCGAGTGCCCGGGACGTGCTGCTCGAACCGGTCGTCGAGGTCGAGCCGTCCGGCGTCGCGCAGCCGCAGCACGGCCACGGCGACGAACGTCTTGGTGATCGATCCCATCCGGTACTGCGTGTCCGGGTCGGCCGGCACGCCGCCGGGCCGACCGTCGACCGTGCCGACGGCGTCGGCCCAGAGCAGGGCGCCGTCGCGCACGAGGCCGGCCGCGAGCGACGGCACGCGTCCTCGGCGCTGCTCCGCGGCGAGCGTGTGGTGCAGGGAACGGGCGGTGCTCGGGTCGATGTCCACCCGCTCCACCCTAGGTAAAGGTCGCTGGCGTGGCGCAGACCACCCCGGCAGGATGGGACGGCAGCCCCGCTGCCGCCTCGGATCGGATATCTTGATATCAAGATTCATTCGGGATCCCCTCGAACCGGACCCGGCAGGAACCGCAACCCGAACGGAGCACTTGCGTTGGACTCGACCATCATCTACACGCACACGGACGAGGCACCCGCCCTGGCCACGGCCTCGCTGCTGCCCATCGTCTCGGCCTTCGCCAAGCAGGCCGGCGTCCACGTCGAGACGCGTGACATCTCGCTCTCGGGGCGCATCATCGCGTCGTTCCCCGACGTCCTGACGCCCGAGCAGCGCGTCGACGACGCGCTCGCCGAGCTCGGCGCGCTCGCGAAGACGCCCGAGGCGAACATCATCAAGCTGCCGAACATCTCGGCCTCGATCCCCCAGCTCAAGGCAGCCATCGCCGAGCTCCAGGCGGCCGGCTACGCGCTTCCCGACTACCCCGACAACCCGTCGACCGACGACGAGAAGGCGGCGCGGGCGGCATACGACAAGGTCAAGGGTTCGGCCGTGAACCCCGTTCTGCGCGAAGGCAACTCGGACCGCCGCGCTCCCGCGTCGGTGAAGAGCTACGCGCGCAGGCACCCGCACTCGATGGGCGCCTGGTCCGCGGAGTCGCAGACGAACGTCGCGACGATGGACGCGGGCGACTTCCGGCACAACGAGAAGTCCGTCGTCATCGCCTCCGACGACACCCTGCGGGTCGAGCTCGTCGGTGCCGACGGGTCGACGACGGTGCTCAAGGAGTCGATCCCGGTGCTGGCCGGCGAGGTCGTCGACGCGACGGCGATGGACGTCGCCGCCCTGCGCGACTTCCTCTCCGAGCAGGTGCGCCGCGCCAAGGCCGAGGGCGTCCTCTTCTCCGTGCACCTCAAGGCGACGATGATGAAGGTCTCCGACCCGATCATCTTCGGCCACGTCGTGCGTGCCTTCTTCCCCGACGTCTTCGAGACGTATGCCGGGTCGCTCGCCTCCGTGGGCGCCTCCCCCAACGACGGGCTCGGCGCCGTGCTCAAGGCCGTCGAGGGCCTGCCGGCCGACGAGCGGGCCGAGGTCGAGGCCGCCGTCGCGAAGGGCTTCGAGGACGGGCCGGCCATCGCGATGGTCGACTCCGACAAGGGCATCACGAACCTGCACGTGCCGAGCGACGTCATCGTCGACGCCTCGATGCCGGCGATGATCCGCACGTCCGGCCACATGTGGAACCGTGACGGCGCCGAGCAGGACACGCTCGCCGTCCTGCCCGACAGCTCGTACGCCGGCATCTACCAGGTCGTCCTCGACGACTGCCGCGCCAACGGTGCCTACGACCCGGCCACCATGGGGTCCGTCGCGAACGTCGGCCTCATGGCGCAGGCGGCCGAGGAGTACGGCAGCCACGACAAGACGTTCGAGATCCCCGCCGACGGCACCGTGCGCGTCGTCGACGGCTCCGGCACGACGCTCCTCGAGCACACCGTGTCGGCCGGCGACATCTGGCGCGCCTGCCAGACCAAGGACGTGCCGATCCGCGACTGGGTCAAGCTCGCCGTCACCCGCGCCCGCGCCACGGGCGACCCGGCCGTCTTCTGGCTCGACGCCGACCGGGCCCACGACGCCAACCTCATCACCAAGGTGGAGGAGTACCTCGGCGAGCACGACACCGAGGGCCTCACGATCGAGATCATGAAGCCGACCGACGCGATCGCCTTCTCCCTCGGGCGGATCCGCAAGGGCGAGGACACGATCTCGGTCACCGGCAACGTGCTGCGCGACTACCTCACCGACCTCTTCCCGATCCTCGAGCTCGGCACGTCGGCCAAGATGCTCTCCGTCGTCCCGCTCATCAACGGCGGCGGCCTCTTCGAGACCGGCGCCGGTGGCTCGGCCCCGAAGCACGTGCAGCAGCTCGTCAAGGAGAACTACCTGCGCTGGGACAGCCTCGGTGAGTTCCTCGCCCTCGCGGTCAGCTTCGAGCACCTCGCCGACGTCACCGACAACGCGCGGGCGCGCGTGCTCGGCCAGACGCTCGACCGGGCGACCGGCACGCTGCTCGAGCAGAACAAGGGCCCGGCTCGCAAGGTCGGCCAGATCGACAACCGGGGCAGCCACGTCTGGCTCGCGCTCTACTGGGCGCAGGAGCTGGCGAAGCAGACCGACGACGCCGCCCTCGCGGAGGTCTTCGGCCCGGTCGCCCGCGACCTGCAGGAGAGCATCGACACGATCTCGCAGGAGCTCGTCGACGCCCAGGGCCAGCCCGTCGACATCGGCGGCTACTACCGCCCCGACGCCGACAAGGTCGCGTCGGTGATGCGTCCGTCGAAGACCTTCAACGAGATCGTCGACGCCCTGGCCTGAGTGGCCCGCCCTCCGGGGCACACCGCAAGACAGCGCAACACACCGAGAGAGCCACGACCCACCGGGATCCGATCCCGGTGGGTCGTGCGCGTCTCGGTGTGTTGCGAGGCGGGGCGGGGTGGGGCGGGCGTCAGGGGGCGAGGAACCAGGCGGTCACCATGCCGTCGGGACGGCCGGGCTCGATGAAGTGCTCCCACCCGAAGGCGGCGGCGAACATCTCGGCCGGCATCTGGAGCATGCCCTGCGCGTCGGACTGGCTCGCGTGCGCCGTGAGCGCCGCCCGCTTGACGTCGAGGAAGTCGCTGACGTCGCACGCCCAGTGCAGCTCCTCCTCGAGGCTGCCGAGCGGGTTGCCGTCGTCCATGGGCGCCCGCGGGTCCCAGTCCTCGCCGACGTCCTGCCCGGCCGCCACCATCGCCTCGAAGGCGCGCACCATGGCGCTGCGGTTCATCGACGACTCGAGGTAGCGGGGCGTGCCGGCGAGCTCGGCCGCGCGGCGCGTCACGGCGTGCACCTTGACGTGGTCGGGGTGGCCGTAGCCGCCGTGCCAGTCGTAGCCGACGACGACGTCCGCGCGCTCCTCGCGGAGCACCTCCGCGACCCGCAGGGCGGCCTCCTCGGTGTCGGCCCGCGCGAAGCTCTCCTCGTGGTCGTTCTGCGACCACCCCGTCATGCCGGAGTCGGCGTAGCCGAGCCACTCGACCCGGTGGGTGCCGATGACGGCGTTCGACGCCTCGGCCTCCGCGCGCCGCCGGTGCACGACGGTCTCGCCGTCGGCGAGGTCGGCGGGCGCGTCACCGTGGTCGCCGTTGGTGGCGACGACGAGCACGACGCGGTGCCCCTCGGCGACGGCGCGGGCCATCGACCCGGAGGTCTGCGACGCCTCGTCGTCGGGGTGGGCGTGGACGAAGACGACGGTTGCCATGGCCTCACCCTCTCACCGCCGCCCCTCGCGCCGGCGCGCGGTCAGGCCTTCTTGGCCGTGGCCTTCTTCGTCGTGCGCTTCGCCGTCGTCTTCGCGGTCTTCTTCGCCGTCTTCTTCACGGTCCGCTTGCGGGTCGTCGGGCCCTTGGCGCGCTTCTCGGCGAGCAGCTCGAAGCCGCGCTCCGGCGTGATCGACTCCGGGTCGTCGTCCTTGCGCAGCGTCGCGTTCGTCTCGCCGTCGGTGACGTAGGGGCCGAAGCGGCCGTCCTTGACGACGACCGGCTTGCCGCTCACGGGGTCGGCGCCGAGCTCCTTGAGCGGCGGGGTGGCCGCGGCGCGGCCGCGCTGCTTGGGCTGCGCGTAGATGGCGAGCGCCTCGTCGAGGGTGATGTCGAAGAGCTGCTGCTCGGTCGTCAGCGACCGCGAGTCGGTGCCCTTCTTGAGGTAGGGGCCGTAGCGGCCGTTCTGTGCCGTGATCTCCACACCCTCGGCATCCGTGCCGACGACCCGCGGCAGCGAGAGCAGCTTGAGCGCGTCGTCGATGGTCAGCGTCGCGAGCTCCATGTCCTTGAAGAGCGACGCGGTGCGGGGCTTGACCTTGGCGGCCTTCTTGCCCTTCGGCTTCTCGGCGGCCGCGTCGTCGTCCTCGATGACCTCGGTGACGTAGGGGCCGTAGCGGCCGGCCCTGGCGACGATGTCGCGGCCGGTCACGGGGTCCTGGCCGAGCACCTTGCCGTCGTCGGCCGCGACCTCGAGCAGCTCCCGCGCCTTCTCCGGCGTCATCTCGTCGGGCGCGACGTCGTCGGTGATCGTCGCGCGGCGCGGGGTCGCCGGCACCTCGGCGCCCTCGGCCACCTCGCCCGTCGCGAGGTCGACACCCGCGGGCACGAGCTCCTCGACGTAGGGGCCGTAGCGGCCGACGCGCACGACCATGCCGTCGCCGATCGGGATGGTGCTGATCTCCTTGGCGTCGATCTCGCCGAGGTCCGCCACGAGGCTGCGCAGGCCCGCGGCCGAGGTGGCCTCCTCCCCGAAGTAGAAGCGCTTCAGCCACTCGACCCGTCCCTCGTCGCCGTTGGCGATGCGGTCGAGGTCCTCCTCCATCGAGGCGGTGAACTCGTAGTCGACGAGGTTGCCGAAGTGCTCCTCGAGCAGGCGCGTCACGGCGAACGCCAGCCACGTCGGCACGAGGGCCTGGCCCTTGGTGAAGACGTAGCCGCGGTCCTGGATCGTGCCGATGGTCGCGGCATACGTCGACGGGCGGCCGATGCCGCGCTCCTCCATGGCCTTGACGAGGGTGGCCTCGGTGAAGCGGGCGGGCGGGCTCGTCTCGTGGCCGTCGGCCTCGGCGCGCACGACCTCGAGCGCCACGCCCGCGGAGAGCTTGGGCAGGCGGCGCTCCTCGGCGGCGGCATCGGCCTTCGCGGCGGCCTCGTCGTCGCGGCCCTCCTCGTAGGCGGCGAGGAAGCCCTTGAAGGTGATGACGGTGCCGCTCGCGCTGAACTCGACGGACTGGGCACCCTCGACCGCCGTGTCGACGGCGAGCTTGACGGTGGCCGTCGACCCGCGGGCGTCGGCCATCTGCGAGGCGACGGTGCGCTTCCAGATCAGCTCGTAGAGGGCGTACTCCTCGCCGCGCAGCGCACCCGCGACCTGCGCCGGCGAGCGGAACCGGTCGCCCGCGGGGCGGATGGCCTCGTGGGCCTCCTGCGCGTTCTTGACCTTCTTCTCGTAGCGGCGGGGGCTGTCGGGCACGTACTCCGCGCCGTAGAGGTCACGGGCCTGGCTGCGCGCGGCGGTCGTGGCGGCATCCGACAGCGTCGTGCTGTCGGTTCGCATGTAGGTGATGTAGCCGTTCTCGTAGAGCCGCTGCGCGACGCGCATCGCGTTCTTGGACGACAGGCGCAGCTTGCGCGAGGCCTCCTGCTGGAGGGTCGAGGTCGTGAACGGGGCCGACGGGCGGCGGGTGTAGGGCTTCTCCTGCACGTC
Organism: Terrabacter aeriphilus; assembly: GCF_039542985.1. Classification (NCBI taxonomy): domain Bacteria; kingdom Bacillati; phylum Actinomycetota; class Actinomycetes; order Micrococcales; family Intrasporangiaceae; genus Terrabacter; species Terrabacter aeriphilus. Next base: position 113,141 of record NZ_BAABIW010000018.1, on the reverse strand, counting down.
GGTGACGCGGGCCTGCAGGGGGAGGCACGCCTCGGCGATCCGCGTGGCCAGCGCCTCGTCGAGGTGCACGACGCCCGTGCCGGTGAGGCGGCCGTCGTCGGCGAAGTCGCGGCCGGTCGCGACGCGCACGCCGTCGACCGAGGAGAGGCGGGCGGTGAACTGCTGGCTCGCGCTGTCGGGCGTGAAGTCGCCCTCGACGTCCCAGTAGGAGGAGCGGACGAACGCCATGCGCTCGCGCTCGCGCTCGACGACCATGCGGGTCGCGACCGACTGCACGCGGCCGGCCGACAGGCCCTGGCGGACCTTGCGCCAGAGCACGGGGCTCACCTCGTAGCCGTAGAGGCGGTCGAGGATGCGGCGGGTCTCCTGGGCGTCGACCATCGCCGTGTCGATCTCGCGGGTGTCGTTGACGGCGCGCTGGATCGCCTCGCGGGTGATCTCGTGGAAGACCATGCGCTTGACGGGCACCCGGGGCTTCAGCGCCTCGAGCAGGTGCCACGCGATGGCCTCGCCCTCGCGGTCCTCATCGGTGGCGAGGTAGAGCTCGCTCGCGTCCTTGAGCAGCCGCTTGAGCTCGGCGACCTTCTTCTTCTTGTCCGGGTCGACGACGTAGTAGGGGTCGAAGCCGTTCTCGACGTCCACGGCGAACTTGCCGTAGGGGCCCTTCTTCATGTCGGCGGGCAGCTCGGACGGGTTCGGCAGGTCACGGATGTGACCCACGGACGCCTCGACCTCGAAGTCACCGCCGAGGTAGCCGGCGATGGTCTTCGCCTTGGCCGGCGACTCCACGATGACGAGCTTGCGCCCCTTGCCTGCGGCCATGACTGTCCCTCGACTTCCCGCATCTCACGTGCAGCGGATTCGTCGCTGCCCGGACGTGGACGCGGACCGACGGTAACAGCACCACCTCCACGCAGTCGCATCGATCCGCCGCATCGATCCGCCACATCGATCCGCCACATCGATCGACCGCGGCGAAGCGCCCCCGGGCGCACGCGGGTCCGGTGAGAATGGACCCGGACCCGCATCCCGTCTGGTAATTTATGGTTCAACGACTTTTGACAGTGAGGCTCCGCGATGCCCGCTCCCGTGCTCTACCTGAGCCATGGCGCCCCGCCGCTCGCCGACGACCGCCGCTGGACGACGGAGCTGGCGGGCTGGTCGGCGCAGCTGCCGACGCCGGCGAACGTGCTCGTCGTGTCCGCGCACTGGGAGGACGCGCCGACGACGCTCGGCTCGACGACCGGGGCGCCGCTCACCTACGACTTCTGGGGCTTCCCGCAGCGCTACTACGACGTCACCTACGACGCCCCGCCCGCCCCGGCGCTCGCCGACGAGGTGACCCGGCTGCTGGCCGGGCCGGGCCACCCGGTGCACCGCGACGAGGCGCGCGGCCTCGACCACGGCGCGTACGTGCCGCTCAAGGAGCTCTTCCCCGACGCCGACGTGCCGGTGCTGCAGATGTCGATGCCGACCCTCGACCCGCGCGGGCTCTTCGAGCTCGGCCGGCGGCTCGCGCCGCTGCGCGACGCGGGCACCCTCATCGTCGGCTCCGGCTTCACGACCCACAACCTGCGGTGGTTCGACCCCCGGGGCGGGGCCGACGCGCTCCCGCCCCAGGCCAGCGCCGAGTTCGACCACTGGGCCCACGAGGCCGTGCAGGCCCAGGACCTCGACAGCCTCCTCGACTTCCTCGACAAGGCGCCCGCCGCCCACGAGGCGCACCCGCGCACGGAGCACTTCGCCCCACTCTTCGTGACGCTCGGCGCGGCCTCCGAGTCCGGCGGCCTCGACAACCGGAGCGTCATCGACGGCTTCTGGTTCGGCCTCTCCAAGCGGTCCTGGCAGTTCGGCTGAGCCGCCACGCACGTCCCCGGCCGAGGGTGGCCGACGCGCCCGGGAACCCGCCGTCGCCCTGCCTCGTTGGGCGGGTGTGGGTGACCACGACGCGGCCACGGCACGGAGTTTCCCCTGGCTCCGGGCCGTGGTCGCCCGTCTCCCGGAAACCCGACGGAACCCACCGATCGGCCACCCCGTCGCAGCGGCACGGCACGTAGAGTGACCGTACGCCCGACGACCGCGCCGCAGGTGCGTGCCGTGCAGCCGACCGCCACCGCGCCGGGTGCACGACCGTCGGGCGGAGGGACTCCGGTCATGTCGCCGACGTGACCGGCACGCACGGGGAAGGACCCTTCGCAGATGACCGACCAGCCCGCCGCCCAGCCGGCCCCCACCGCCGCGCAGGTCGCTCCGCTCGCGCCGCCCAGCGATGCCTTCGTCCTCACCGCGCCCGCGCCGACGGCCGCGGTCGCCGAGACCGCCGCGCCCAAGATGGCGCCGGCCGTGCCCGAGGCGGCGCTGCCGGGCCTCGACGCCAAGGTCGACACCTACCTCGACTCGCTCACCCGGGCCGAGGTCCGCTCGCCCGAGTGGGAGACCAAGGCCGCCGACGTGCGCAGCATGGGCAACGACGAGGTGAAGTTCGCCGCCGAGTCGAGCAACCGGATGCTCCAGATGCCGGTCAAGGCGCTCAACGAGGGCGGTCTCTCCGGCAACTCCAAGGTGGGCAAGACGCTGCTCGACCTGCGCCGCACCGTCGAGGACCTCGACCCGGGCCAGGCCAGCGGGGCCAAGAAGTTCCTCGGCATGATCCCCTTCGGCGACAAGGTCACCGACTACTTCCGCAAGTACCAGTCGGCCCAGAGCCACCTCAACGGGATCCTGCACTCGCTCCAGTCCGGCCAGGACGAGCTCGTCAAGGACAACGTCGCCCTCAACCTCGAGAAGAAGAACCTCTGGGAGTCGATGGGCCGGCTCAACCAGTACGTCTACGTGGCGGAGCGCCTCGACGCCCGGCTCGCCGCGCAGGTGGCGACGCTCGAGACGACCGACCCGGAGAAGGCCAAGGCGCTGCGCGAGGACGTCCTCTTCTACGTCCGCCAGAAGCACCAGGACCTGCTGACCCAGCTCGCCGTGTCGATCCAGAACTACCTCGCGATCGACATCATCATCAAGAACAACATCGAGCTCATCAAGGGCGTCGACCGCGCCACGACGACGACGGTCTCGGCCCTGCGCACGGCCGTCATCGTCGCCCAGGCGCTCAACAACCAGCAGCTCGTGCTCGACCAGATCACGGCCCTCAACACGACGACGTCGGGCATCATCGAGCGCACGTCCGAGGCCCTCAAGCAGAACTCGGCGCGCATCCAGGAGCAGTCGGCGAGCTCGACCCTCTCCATCGAGTCGCTGCAGAAGGCGTTCGCGAACATCTACGAGACGATGGATGCCATCGACCAGTTCAAGGTGCGCGCGCTCGACAACATGGCCGCCTCGATCGGCACCCTCGAGACCGAGGTCGCCAAGTCGCGCTCGTACCTCGACCGGGTGTCGAAGCAGGACGCGCGCCGGGCCGAGAACGTCGCCCCCGGGCTGCTCGACCTCGGCTCGGGACGCTGACCCGGGCCGCCCGGGCAACGGTCGGGGGTCGTCCCCGTGGGCGGCGGCCGAGCCGCCGTCACCGGCGCGCGGCCGGTGCAGCAGGATGGACGTGACCGACCAGCAGTCGGCGCGTGGGACACCAGAGGGGACACCGCAGTGGGAATCCGGTCGTGGTTCGGGTTGGACAGGCCCGAGGCACCCGAGCCCGTGCGCCCCGGGCCGCCGACGACCGAGGCGCTCCTCGAGGCGCTGGGCGCCATCGAGGCGCAGGCCCGGGAGGGCCACGTGCCCGGCGTCGTGCTGTCACGGCTGCTGCGGGTCACGCGCATCGTGCGCCAGACGCTGCCGCGCCTCGCGAACCTCGGGATCGGCAGCAGCCAGGGCTACAGCGTCATGGCGACCGTCACCGACTACCTCCCGGTCGCCATCGGCAACTACCTGCGCCTGCCCCGCGACTGGGCCGACACCCGCCCCATCGCGGCCGGCAAGAGCTCGGTCATGCTGCTCGTCGACCAGCTCGACCTGCTCGGCACGACGATGGACAAGGTCTACGACGCCGTGAACCGCGCCGACGCCGAGGCGATCATCGTGCACGGCGCCTTCCTCGAGGAGAAGTTCGGCCAGGCCTCGGCGGGCGGGGTGCTCGGACTCGGCCCGGACCCCGGCGTCGTCGCGCCGCCGCCCACCCCCGCGTCCCCCACGTCCCCCGCGTCCCCGGGGTCCGCGGGCGCCCCTGCCCCGTCGGTCAACCCGCTCGCCCCACCGGAGTGATGCATGAGCCGCGCCACTGAGTCCCGCCTCGCCGAGAGCCTCGAGCAGCTGACCGACGTCGCCGCCGAGGCCGGTCTCGACCCGGCCGCCGCCCGCGACGAGGGCCTGCGCGTGGCGGCCGCCCTCGCGGAGTCGGTGCCCGGCGCCCCGGCCGGCTGGGCCCTCGTGGCGCACCCGGGCCTCACCGAGACCGCCCGGATCCACGAGGCCTTCTTCGACGCCGCGTCACGCGGCCGCCGGTGGCGCGCCGCGCCGACCGACCTGCTCGGCGCCCTCATCGCGGCCCGCCACTCGCTCGCCGCCGAGTACGCCGAGGCCCTGACCGAGGTCGCCTCCTCGGCCGTCATGCTCGGCACCGCACCCATCGACGCCATCGCCCGGGCGTCGGTCACCTCCGCCACCTACCTGGCGGCCGTCGGCGCGACCGGCCCGACGGCCTGGGCCGGCTCCACCGGCGCGCCTGACCCAGCCGGCCCGTTCGGGACCACCGGCCCGACCGCCTGGTCCGGCGGGCTGCCGCCGCTCCCCCCGGGCCCGGGCACCGACGCCGTGCTGCGGGCGTGGGGCCACTCTCCCTCGCCCGGCGCGGTGCCGGCGGGCCCAGCGGAGGGCGCGGACGGCATACCTGCTCGGGACGCTCCCGGCGCGACCCAGGGCGACCCGACGTCACCCACCGAGCCGGCGCAGCCTGCCGAGCCCGCCGAGCCGGAGCGCTCGGTCGAGGAGCTCCTCGCGGAGCTCGACGCGATGATCGGGCTGGCGCGCGTCAAGAAGGAGATCCACCGCCAGGTGGCCCTGCTCACCGTCGAGAAGATGCGCTCCGAGGCGGGCCTCAAGGCCGCCGCGATGAGCCGCCACCTCGTCTTCGTCGGCAACCCCGGCACCGGCAAGACGACCGTCGCGCGGCTCGTGGGCGCCATCTACCGCGCCCTCGGGCTGCTGCCGAAGGGCCAGCTCGTCGAGGTGGACCGCAGCGAGCTCGTGGCCGGCTACGTCGGGCAGACGGCGATGAAGACCGCCGAGGTGGTCGCGAGCGCCGTCGGCGGCGTGCTCTTCATCGACGAGGCCTACGGGCTGACGGGCGACCAGTACGCCCAGGAAGCGGTCAACACCCTCGTCAAGGAGATGGAGGACCACCGCGAGGACCTCGTCGTCATCGTCGCCGGCTACCCGGAGCCGATGGTGGGGTTCATCGCGCAGAACCCCGGCCTCGCGAGCCGCTTCACGACGACCATCGAGTTCGACGACTACTCCGACGACGAGCTGCTCGCGATCCTCGACGCCATCGCCTCCGGCAACGACTACGAGCTGACCGACGAGGCGCGCACCCGCGTGCGGCACCTGCTCGAGGCCACGGCCCGCACGCCCGCCTTCGGCAACGGCCGCTTCTCGCGCAACCTCTTCGAGCACGCCGTCGGCCGGCACGCGTGGCGACTTCGCGACGCGACGGATCCCACGCGTGACGAGCTGCGTCTACTCACCGCAGACGACGTCATCGACCGGCCGGACGAGCCCGAGGGCGACCCTGACGCCGGCGCTCCCCCGCAGACCGCGGGTCCGGTGCCGGTCAGGGCAGACCCTGATGGCTCCCCGGCCGCCGGTGAGGCAGTCTCGGACGAGCACCGGCCGACCGGCGTGACCGACGACGAGGACCCCGCATGACGAGCACACCCACGACGAACATCCCCGTCGCCGTCCCGGCGGGCTCGTCGTCGGGCGCGCGCACGGGGGTCGGCGCCGCAGGACCGGGCGGGGCCGGGCCGCGCACCATCGCCGGGTCGCTCCCCGGCGCGCGGAGCATCGCCGGCCGGCTGCTCCACGGCACGCCCGGGCGGATGCGCCTCTTCGCGCTCCTCGGCGCCGTGGCCGCGGTGCTGCTCGGCGGCGTCAGCGCCAACGCCCTCCTCGCCTCGCAGGCCGCCGTCGAGCGCGCCGCGAACAACACGGCCCAGGTGGTGCGCGCCCAGTCGATCCACGTCGACCTGCTCCGCGCCGACGCCGTCGCGACGAACGCGTTCCTCGTCGGCGGACTCGAGTCCGCCGAGTCGCGCACGTCCTACGACGAGGCCCTGGGCCGCGTGGCGTCGGGCCTCTCCGAGGCCGCCGCTGCGCAGCCCGCGGACGGCAACGCCCTCGGCGAGCTGGCCAGGCGGGTGCAGACGTATGCCGCCCTCGTCGAGCAGGCGCGCGCGAACAACCGGCTCGGCCTGCCGGTCGGGGCGCAGTACCTCAAGCAGGCGAGCGCCGGGCTGCGCACCGACGCGATCCCGATCGTCGAGCAGGTCGTGTCGGCCAACGAGCAGCGCTCGCAGGACGAGTTCGACCGGAGCAACTCGAGCCTGCAGCTGCTCGTCGGCGTCGTCTGCGTGCTCGGCCTGATCGCCCTGGCGGTGTGGCTCGCGCGACGCACCCACCGCTACCTCAACCCGTCGCTCACCGGCGCCGTCGTCGTGCTCCTCGCGGCGCTCGTCGTGGCGGCCACGCAGATCACCGGGGTCGCCACCGCGACCCGCGACGTCAGCCGCGGCGACTACCAGCGGGCGGTCACCCTCGCCGACATCACGACGGCCGCCAACGACGCGCGCTCCAACGAGTCGCTCACCCTCATCAGCCGGGGCTCGGGCGCCGACAACGAGAAGGCCTGGAAGGCCGACCGGGCCCGGGTCGACCAGCGCCTGTCCGACCTCGGCCGGGGCAGCACGCTGGCGGACCTCTGGACGCGCTACGCGAACGTGCACGCACAGGTGCGCCGGCTCGACGACAACGGCAGCTGGGACCAGGCCGTCACCCTCTCGACGAGCACCGGCAGCGACGGCGCCGCACGCGCCTACGCAGCCTTCGACGACCGGGTGGCGAGCGACCGCGACACCGCCCGCAAGGCCGCGGTCGGCACGCTCGAGGGCACGGCCGGCAGCGCCGGTGTCTGGGCCGCCCTCGTGGCGCTCGCCTCGCTCGTCGCGGCCTGGCTCGTCGTCCGGGGAGTCGGCCAGCGGATCGAGGAGTACCGATGAGACGCACCAGCACGAGCACCCGTGGCAGCAGCACCAGCACCAGCACCCGCACCAGGACGAGCACCGGCACGCGCACTCGTGCGCGCCGGCTCGGCGCCCTCGTCTCGGTCGCGGCGCTCGCCCTCGTGGCCGGCTGCTCGGGCGTCACCTACGACCAGACGCCGCTGCCCGTCGCGGCGACGCCCCGCGCGACGAGCCCGGCCTCGCCCACCACGGCGCCGGCGTGCGACAACGCGAGGCAGTCCTACGACCCGCTGCCCAGCGCGCCGCGGCAGTCGAACGTCTCGAGCATCAGCGACGCGACGATGCGGCGCATCGTCGACCAGGGCTACCTCAGGGTGGGCGTCTCGGCCGACACCTACCTCTTCGGCGCCCGCGACCCGTTCACCGGCAAGCTCGAGGGCTTCGACATCGACATGGCGCGGGCCGTGGCGCAGGCGATCTTCGGCGACCCCGGCAAGATCTCCTTCCGCGTCATCACCGCGAACGACCGGCTGCCGCTGCTGCAGGACAAGCAGGTCGACATGGTCGTGCGCAACATGTCGATGACGTGCGACCGGTGGACGAAGATCGCCTTCTCGGCGGAGTACTACCGCTCCGGCCAGAAGGTGCTCGTCGGCAAGAACGTGCCGGACGCGGCGGGCCTCACCCTGGCCGAGCTCAAGGGCCGCCGGGTCTGCGCCCCCACCGGCACCACGTCGCTGGCCAAGCTGCAGAGCGTCCTCGGCAGCTCGGACGTCGTCACGGCGCCGAACCACACGGGCTGCCTCGTGCTGCTCCAGCAGGGCAAGGCCGACGCCATCACCGGCGACGACACGGTGCTCGCCGGCCTCGCCGCGCAGGACCCGAACACCGTCATCACGAGCGCCAGGGCGATCACGACCGAGCCCTACGGCATCGGCTTCAACAAGGACGACGTGTACCTCGCCCGCTACGTCAACCGGGTCATCGCCGACCTCGAGGCCGACGGCCGCTGGAAGGCGATCTACGACCGCTGGCTGGCCGCCCCGCTCGGGCCCGCCCCCGCCCCGCCGACCCCGGTCTACGGCCGATGACCGCCGCCGCGGCGCCGCACCCCGAGCCCGGCACCGTCGCCCCCACGGCGCCGGGCCGCCTCGGCGTGCCCGTCCAGGCCGGGGAGGCGCAGACCTACCTCGGCCTGCTGCGTGACTGGGTGGCCCAGCGCCGGGCCGACCTCGGCGAGGTCGACCGGGCCGTGCTCGGGCTGACCCCGGCCGAGCAGGTCGCCATCACGACCGACCTCACCGTCGCGCTCACCTTCTGGAAGGCCGTCAGCGACCGCCTCACCCTGCTCGAGACGACCTTCGACGGAGGTCGCGTCGGCCCCGTCGAGGCCGAGCGCCTCTCGACGCTCATCCACGGGCGGCTCGACTCGAACACGACCGAGCACCTGTCGCTGCCGTCGTCGGGCTCGCTCGCGGTCAGCCTGCCCGAGGCCTGCCGGCTGCTCGACTCGCTGACCCGCACGCTGCAGGCCCGGGCCTCGCTCGCGCCCGGCGCGGCCGAGGCCAGCCAGCGGATCACCGTGGTGCGCGCCGGCATCGAGCGCACGCGTGACCAGCTCTCGCTCGTGCCCGCGGGTGCCCAGCGCGACGGAGCGAGCGAGCAGCTGGCTCGCCTCGACCGGCGGATGACCGACCTCGTCGAGCGCGCCCGGCGCGGCGCCGACGTCGGCGGGGTCATCGGGCCCCTCGAGATCGACGTGGCCGTGCTCGAGCGCGATCTCATCGTCGCCGCCGCCGAGCGCGCGTCGGCCGCGCGCAGCCGGGTGCGCACGCAGCAGCAGGTCGAGGAGCTCGACGCGCGCGCCGCGGCGATCCGCAAGCTCGAGCGCGCCTGCCTCGCGGCGATCACGCCCGCTCCGCACCTCGCGGTGCCCAACGTCCGAGCGCTGGGACCCGTGCCGCAGGCACCCGCCGAGCTTGCGGCGTACCGGGGCCGGCTCGAGCGCGTGGCCCGCGCCCTCGACCTCGCCCACGAGACGTATGCGGCCGGGCTGGCCGAGCGCGACGAGGTCGTCGGGCTCGTCGGCGCCGTCTCGGCGATGGCAGCCGCCACCGCGCTCACCCCGGAGGCCGCCGGCGACGTCGCCGAGCTGCGCGCGCGGCTCGACGAGACGCTCGCCGCGCGGCCGCTGCCGCTCACCCGGGCCCGCGCGCTCGCGGCCGCGTTCTCGGCCTACGTCGACGCGGCCACCCGACCCCAGACCCGCACCGGCGGCTCCGCCCGCACGGTCCCGACGACCGCCCAGGGGCGCCCCTCATGACCTGCACGCAGCCGGGCTGCACCGGCACCATCGTCGACGGCTACTGCGACGTCTGCGGCATGGCCGCCGGCTCGGCGCCACCCGTCACCGGAACGCACGCCGCCACCGCTGCTCCCGCCACCGGAGCGGCCGGAGCGGCCGGAGCGGCCGGAGCGGCCGGAGCGGCCGGAGCGGCCGGCACCCGGATCGGCGTCGGCTCCGGGAGCGCGCCCGGTGGGCCTGCCGCCCCGTCCCGTCCCACGCCGTCCGGCTCGACGCCGCACGGATCCACCACCGTTCCCGAGGGCGGCGCGTGCCGCCAGCCGGGGTGCACGGGCACCATCGACGCCGGCTACTGCGACGTGTGCGGCACCCCCGCCGACCAGCAGGGCGTGGCCGCCTACGCCCCGGCCACCCCCGGAACGGCCGCGTCGCCCGGCCATCCCAGGGGGGCGGGCAGCTCGGCGGCCGACGGCGGCGGCGCCACGGCCGCGACGCAGGCCACCACGGGCGGCATGGGCCCTGAGATCTCGACGCGCTCCGCGGCCTCGAGCAACCTCGCATCGGCGGCCCTGGGCTCCAAGCGCGCCCGCGAGTCCGGCTCCGTCGCGACCCGGCGCACGAGCGGCTCCCAGCGGCTGCGCGCCGCGCGCCTCGGCGGCGGCATCACGACCGTGCGCCCCGCCCCCGAGATCGACGCCGAGAAGGCGCTGCTCGCCGACCCCTCGGTGCCGGAGAACAAGCGCTACTGCCCCAAGTGCGGCGAGCCGGTCGGCCGGGGCCGCGACGGCAGGCCGGGGCGCACGACGGGCTTCTGCCCCAAGTGCCGCCACCCGTTCTCCTTCGACCCCAAGCTGCGCGCGGGCGACCTCGTCGCCGGGCAGTACGAGGTCGCCGGCTGCCTCGCGCACGGCGGCCTGGGCTGGATCTACCTCGCGCGCGACAAGAACGTCTCCGACCGCTGGGTCGTGCTCAAAGGCCTGCTCAACTCGGCCGACCCGGACGCGCTCGCGGCAGCCATCGCCGAGCAGCGCTTCCTCGCCCAGGTCTCGCACCCGAGCATCGTCGAGATCTACAACTTCGTGACCCACGACGACGCCGGCTACATCGTCATGGAGTACGTCGGCGGCACCTCGCTCAAGTCGATCCTCAAGCAGCGCCTGCAGGCGGCCGGGCGCTACGACCCGCTGCCCGTCGACCAGGCGCTCGCCTACATCCTCGAGATCCTGCCGTCGTTCCAGTACCTCCACGACCTCGGCCTCGTCTACTGCGACTTCAAGCCCGACAACATCATCCAGGTCGGCGACGAGGTCAAGCTCATCGACCTCGGCGGCGTGCGCAGGGCCGACGACGACGACTCCGCGATCTTCGGCACGGTGGGCTACCAGGCCCCGGAGGTCGCCGAGCTCGGCGTCTCGGTCGGATCGGACATCTACACGATCGGGCGCACCCTCGTCGTGCTGACGATGGAGTTCCGCGGCTACCAGACGACCTACCTCAACACCCTGCCCGCGCAGGACACCGTGCCCGTCTTCCAGCGCTACGACTCCTTCTACCGGCTCGTCGCCAAGGCCTGCGCCCCGAACCGCGATGACCGGTTCGTGTCGGCCGACGAGCTGCGGTCGCAGATGGTGGGCGTGCTCCGCGAGGTCGTGGCGCTCGACCGGGGCTCGGGCGCGGCCACGACGACGGTCGGCTCGCTCCTCTTCGACGTGCCGACGCCGGGGGTCGAGCCCGACGACTGGCGCAACCTGCCGACGCTGCGCCGCGACCCGCACGACGCGCTCGTCGGCTGGCTGCAGACGGTGAGCGGCACGCCGGACGAGCGGCTCGACCGGCTGATGAACCCGCCGAAGACCTCGACCGAGGTGCTCCTCGAGCGGGCCCGCACGGCCCTCGACGCCGGCAAGCGCGACATCGCCGAGGCCACGGCCACGGCCCTGCTCGCCGCCGACCCGTGGGAGTGGCGGGCCGTGTGGATCCAGGGCCTCGCCGCCCTCGAGCGCGGCGACTCGCGCGCCGCCCAGGCCGCCTTCAACGCCGTCTACGGGCAGGTGCCGGGCGAGCTCGCCCCGAAGCTCGCGCTCGCGCAGGCGTCGGAGCAGGCCGGCGACGGCCCCGTGGCCGAGAACCTCTACATCGCCTGCGCGCGCACCGACGCGACCTACGTCCCGATGGCCGCCTTCGGCCTGGCCCGCATCCGCGCGGGCCGCGCGGACATCGACGGCGCCGTCGCGGCATACCGGCTCGTGCCGCCGCAGTCGAGCGCCTACCGCACGGCGCGCGCCGGGCTCGCTGAGCTGCTCGCGCGCGCCAACCGCGGGCTGCCCGATCTCGCCGAGGCCCTGCGCACCCTCGACGACACGTCGATGTCGGCGCGGCGCCGGGCCGAGCTGACGACGCTCATCTACCGTGAGGCGCTCGTGACCGTGGAGAAGAGCGGCAATAAGGCGGACGTCCGGCTGGGGCCGTGGAAGGGTACGCCCCACGGCATGCGCCTCGGTCTCGAGGAAGCCCTGCGCGAGCTGGCCCGGCGCACCCCCGACCTGTCCGAGCGCGTCCCCCTCGTCGACGAGGCCAACGCCGTCCGACCCTGGAGCCTCTGGTGACCGACCTGCCGACGACCGGCGCACCCGCCGGCCCTGCCGCCCCCGCGGCCTCCCCCGCCGGCGGCGCCGAGCGCGCGTGCGCGGCGTGCGGTGTCGCCAACCCCGCCGAGGCGAGCTTCTGCGAGGCGTGCGGCGCGGACCTCGTGCCGTCCGCCCCGCTCGCGGCGGCCACCGCCGTCGACGCCCCGCCCCAGACCGCCCCGGTCGGCGAGGAGTCGCCGCTCGACGTCGGCTGGACCGGCGCGGTGCCGTCCGCAGCCGTGCCCGCCGGCCCGGCCGTGGTCGACGAGCCCGCCTGCCACGCCTGCGGGCAGGGCCACATCGTCGACGGCTACTGCGACCACTGCGGCACCCCGCCGCCGAACCCGCGCGACCACTTCGTCGAGTCGCCGGCCGACTGGGTCGGCGGCGTCTGCGACATCGGGCGCCGGCACACCCGCAACGAGGACGCCATGGCGCTCAGCGCGGGCGCGGCCCCGGGCTCGCGCGCCGTGCTCGTCGTCTGCGACGGCGTCTCGATGGCGACCGACTCGCACATCGCCTCGCTCGCCGCCGCGCAGGCGGCGCGGGTCGTGCTCGACCAACCGCTGCCCCGCGGCGTCGGCACCCCCGGCTCCTGGGCGGCGGGCGCGGGCCGGGCCCTCACGACGGCGGTCACGACCGCCAACGAGGCGGTGGCCGCCTCCGTCGTCGACGACGTGCCCAACCCGCCCTCGTGCACCCTCGCGGCGGCCGTCGTCGAGGACGGCGTCGTCGTCACCGGCACCGTGGGCGACAGCCGCGCCTACTGGCTGCCCGACGCCACCGCGGAGCCCGCCGTGCAGCTCGGGCGCGACGACTCGTTCGCGCAGGAGCAGATGGCGGCGGGCGTGCCGCGCCACGAGGCCGAGACCGGGCCGCACGCGCACTCGATCACGCGCTGGCTCGGCCGCGACGCGCCCGACGACCTGACGCCGCACCTGACGACGGTCACGACGACGACCACGCCCGGCTGGCTCATGGTCTGCTCCGACGGCCTGTGGAACTACTGCTCCGAGGCGGAGGCGCTGCGCGACCTGCTGCGCCGCTCGGCCGCCGGCCTCGGAGCGGCCGGCGCCGACCCGACGGCGCTCGCGCAGGCGCTCGTCGACTTCGCGAACGAGCAGGGCGGACGCGACAACATCACGGTTGCCCTCGCCAGACTGGCTGGGCGAGGATCGAGCACGACGAACGAGGCGGCCGCAGGGGCGGCGCCGGTGGAAGGGGACAAGGCCGATGGCTGACTTCACGGCAGAGGTGTTCCAGAACGAGTTCCTCCCCGACGGCGGCACCGACGTGCACGCGATCGTGCGGGTGAGCTCGACGGGCGCCTCCGCGGCGACGGCCTCGGTGGGCCTGACCGACCCGGGCTCGGCGGCCGAGGTGATCCTCATCGACACCTCCGGCTCGATGGGCCGACGCGGTGTCGCGGCCGCCGGCGAGGCCGCCAAGGCCGCCCTCGCCGAGATCGTCGACGGCACGCTCTTCTCCATCGTCGCGGGCAACGGCACCGCGCAGATCGTCTACCCCTACAGCCACCAGGGCGCCCTCGTGCCGATGTCGGCGCACACCCGGGGCGAGGCCACCCGCGCCATCGAGGGCCTGCGCGCCAACGGCGGCACGGCCATGGGCACGTGGCTGACGCTCGCGCGGCAGATCTTCGAGACCGTGCCGCACGTGACGAAGCGGCACGCGATCCTGCTCACCGACGGGGTCAACGAGGGCGAGACACCCGCCTCGCTCGCGGCGGCCGTGCAGAGCTGTGTCGGCGCCTTCCAGTGCGACTGCCGCGGCGTCGGCGACCAGTGGCGCGTCGAGGAGGTGCGCGGCATCGCCTCGGCCCTGCTCGGCACCGTCGACCTCATCCCGGCGCCCGAGGAGATGGCGGCCGAGTTCGAGGCGATGATGCGCGCGTCGATGGCGCGCGGCGTGGCCAACGTCGAGCTGCGCGTCTGGGTGCCGCAGGGCGCGGAGCTGCTCTTCGTCAAGCAGGTCTCGCCCACCCTGGAAGACCTCTCCGGCCGGCGCACCGTCGTCAACCCGCTCACCGGCGCCTACCCGACCGGTGCCTGGTCGGACGAGAGCCGCGACTACCACGTCGCCGTGCGGCTGCCCGCGCGCACGCTCGGCCAGGAGCAGCTCGCCGCACGCGTGCAGGTCTCCCTCGGCGCCGACCCCGTCGCGCAGGCGCTCGTCAAGGCCAAGTGGAGCAGCGACGACGCGCTGACGACCCGCATCGACCCGGCCGTCGCCGCCTACACCGGCCAGGCCGAGCTCGCCACCGTCATCCAGGAGGGCCTCGCCGCCAAGGCCGCCGGTCAGGACGACGTCGCCACCTCCAAGCTCGGCCGAGCCGTGCAGCTCGCCGACGCGACGGGCAACGACGAGATGACCACGCGCCTGAAGAAGGTGGTCGAGATCGACGACGCCGACACCGGCACGGTGCGCCTCAAGAAGGGGGCGTCGAAGATCGACGAGATGTCGCTCGACACGGCGTCGACGAAGACGAGTCGGGTGCGCCGGTGAGCGCAGTCTGCCCGAACGGGCACACGTCCCAGGCCGACGACTACTGCGACACGTGCGGCTCCCCCATCGACGCCGCGGCCCAGCCGCCGGCACCGGCCGCCTCCGCAACCGGGTCGGGTTCGCCTGCCCCGCAGGCAGGTTCGTCGCTCGACCTCGACCCAGCAGGTATGCCGTCCGCTGCAGCGGGTGCCTCCGCGCCGTCCGCGCCGCCGGCACCCGGCACGGCCCCGACCGCTCTCGAGTGCCCCAACTGCGGCACCGAGAACCCCGACGGCGCGCTCTTCTGCGAGGCCTGCGGCTACGACTTCACGACCGGCGCCATGCCGCGCGACGCGTCCGGCGGCGCCGGTGAGGCCGACGGACCCGACGGACCCGACCCGCGCGAGGGCGCCGGGGACGGCCCGTCCGCGGGCCCGTCCGCGGGAGCCTCGGACGGCGCACCCGAGGGCGGAGCACCCGCGACCGCCCCTGCACCCGCGGCCGGCAGCGCGACCGAGACCTTCGACTGGCTCGCCGAGGTGTGGGTCGACCCCGACTGGTACCAGACGCAGCACGCCGAGGACCCGTGCCCGTCGCCCGGACTGCCGGCGATCATGCCGCTGCGCCACCGCAGCGTGCTGCTCGGCCGGGTCTCGACGAGCCGCAACACCCACCCGGAGATCGACCTCTCGTCCGACCCGGGCGTGAGCCGTCGCCATGCCCAGCTGACGACGGACGGCAGCCGGTGGTTCGTCGAGGACCTCGGCAGCTCGAACGGCACCTTCGTCGGCCCGGCTGCGGGCCCCCTCCCCGAGCAGCCGATCGCCGTCGGGCCGCGCACCGAGCTCGGCGACGACGACCGGCTCTACGTCGGGGCGTGGACGCGCGTCGTCGTCCGTCGCGCCACCCCCGACGAGGTCGAGGCCTACGGCTGAACCACCCTCGCCCGAACGGCTTTGGCGGTCCGGCGAACCTGAACGTCACGTGAACTGCGGCGACGTGGGCCGACGGGCGGCCTAGGGTGGTCGCTGTGACCGACCGGACGAGCGACACCGTCACCGACATCCCCCAGGTCGTCGTCGTGACCGGCGTCATGGCGGCGGGCAAGTCGACGGTGTCGCAGCTGCTCGCCGAGCGCTTCTCGCGGGCCGTGCACCTGCGCGGTGACGAGTTCCGCCGCGTCGTCGTGCGCGGCCGCGCCGACATGACGCCGCAGGGTGACCCGGAGGCCGAGCGGCAGCTCACGCTGCGCCACGCGATCACGGCGCACACCGCGAACGCGTATGCCGGGGCGGGCTTCACCGTCGTGGTGCAGGACCTCTTCGTCGGCACGAGCCTCCAGCCGTTCCTCGACGGCATCACGGCCCGACCGCTCAGCCTCGTCATGCTCGCGCCCGACGTCGGCACGGTGATGCAGCGCGAGTCCGAGCGGGTCAAGGTCGGCTACGGCGACCTCTGGTCGATCCGCGACTTCGACCACAAGGTGCGCACCGAGACCCCCCACATCGGGCTCTGGCTCGACAGCTCGCAGCAGACGCCGGACGAGACCGTCGACGAGATCATCGCCCGGCTGCCCGAGGCGAGGATCGCCTGACGTGGCGGCCCTCACGATCGGGCAGGTCGCGCACCGCACCGGCGTCGCGACGTCCGCGCTGCGCTACTGGGAGGAGCTCGGCCTGCTGACCTCCGTGCGCACCGCCGGCAACCAGCGCCGCTACGACCGCAGCACGATCCGGCGCGTGTCGTTCATCCGGGCCGCCCAGCGGGTCGGGCTCACGCTCGAGGAGATCGCGGCCGCGCTCACCACCCTGCCCCAGGCGCGCACCCCGACGGCCGCCGACTGGGCCCGCCTCTCGCGCACGTGGCGACAGCGGCTCGACGACCAGATCGCCCGCATCGAGCGGCTCCGCGACGAGCTCGACTCGTGCATCGGGTGCGGCTGCCTCAGCCTGCGCTCGTGCGCGCTCAACAACCCCTCCGACGCCCTCGCGCAGCGGGGGCCCGGGGCCGTGCTGCTCGAGCCGTGACCAGCTCCGGCGGTGGACGACCGCGCCGGGCCCTCGCTCGTTAGCAGATTGTTAGGGCTGCTGCGCAGAGTCCGTCCTGCCCGTGACAACCACGTCGGAAGGACTCACGAAGATGACCACCACCACCCTGCGCGCCCCCGCGGTGCGACCCTCGACGGTGCGCACCGCCGGCATCGCCGGCGCCATGCTCGTCGTCGCGCTCCTCGTCTTCCTCTGGGCCTCGATCGGCGCCTCGTCGGCCAGCGCCAACCAGGCCCCCAAGCCGGGCCGCCCGGCGCCCCAGGCCCAGCTGTGGTGCACGCGCGACGTGCCGTGCCCGGGGGGCGGCGGTGGCTCCGGCCTCTGCGTCAAGGGCGGCGGCGTCCCGGTGAAGTGCTACTGACGTGGACCGCGTGAGGTCGGCGCTCCGCGCCCGCGTGCTCGTCGTGCCGGTGGCACTGCTCGCCCTGCTCACCGTCACCTCCCCCGCCTCGAGCGCGCCGCCCGAGGCCCGGTTGTGGTGCACGCGCGACGTGCCGTGCACGCCCGGCTCCGGCGGTGAGGGCTGGTGCCTCTACGGCTCCCAGGTCCTGCGCTGCCGCTGAGCGCCCACACGACGGTGCCCCGACTCCATGCCGGAGTCGGGGCACCGTCGTGTTCGGCCCGCGCGCTCGACGTCAGCGGCCGTCGCCGGGGCGCGCGATGCTGACGTGCACGTGGTCGTAGTGACCACCGACGGGTCCGGTGCCGCCGGTGTAGGTGCGCCAGCCCTCGCTGCGACGCGGCCAGGTCCAGATCCGGCCGTTCCAGATGACCTGCTCGACCTTGAGCGGCCCCGCGTTGGCCACGGCGAAGTTCGCCGCCCGCTGGAGCTGGTCCTTGTCGATCGGACCGGGGTACTGCCCGGGAGTGTTGCCCGCGTAGCAGTCACCGGCGTTGCCGCTGTAGTGGTAGCTGTCGGACGTGTGGCCCGAGTGCGACCCGTCGTTGCCGTGGGCGCACGAGGTGAGCATCGGCCGGTTGTCCCGCAGCACGTCGATCGTCCACCGGGCCCGGGCCGTGTAGCCCGTCGTCGCCGAGCTCGCGCCGTACGGGTTCGTCGCGACGGCCACGAGCGTGCTCGCGGGTGCGTCGACCGGTGCGGGCGCCGCGGCGCCGGTCACGCCACCGGACGGGACGGCCGTGAGGGCGGCCAGCACGCCGGCGGTCAGCACCGGCAGGGTGGCTCGTCGCAGGATCCGGGTCATGGGTCTCTCCTTCTCGTGGTCGCCGGGCCCTGGTGGAGGACGACTCCGGCGAGCTGCGTCGTGCAGCCCCTCGACCGTCGACCGTCCGCCTAACCGTCGACTAACAGCCGCTGCCGCCGTCGCCGGGGTTAGCGGCTTGTTAGGCCACCTGAGGACGGTCGGGAGTGACGGGTCGACGACCCGCCCCCGCCACCTCCACCTGAACAGGGGCATCCATGAGCACCACCACACCACCAGCCCTCGCCCGGCGCGGCTTCCTCGCGCTCGGGCTCAGCACCGGCGTCACCGTCGCCCTCGCCCGGCCGTCGTCGGCCGCGACGGTCGGCTACACCTACCAGGTCCAGCAGACGCAGTCCTGGTGCTCGGCCGCCAGCTCGCGCATCGCCCTCAGCGCCCGCGACCACCTGCCGTCGCAGTCGTCGCTCGCGGCCTCACTGGGCCTGCGTGACGGCCACGGCCTGCAGGACGCGACGCTCATCGCGTCGGTGCTCAACAGCCGCCTCGGCATCGGCGGCCGCAGCGCGCGCTACTACTTCCGCCAGCCGGCCGCCGGCACGCTCAAGGCCAGGCTGCGCAGCCGCGTCGTGCACAGCATCGATGCCGGCTACCCCGTCGTCATCAACATGAACCAGGTCGACGGCACGGTCTTCTCCTCCGGCCACTACATCGCGATCGTCGGCTACCGCGCGGGCGAGTACAAGATCGCCGACCCGGTGACGTCCTCGCGCAACGGCGTCTGGCGCGACGAGGACGACATCGTGCGCTGGAACAAGCTCAACCGCTTCACCGCCTACGGCGCCTGACCGCCCGCCGACCGGAACCAACCACCCACCCGAACCAGGAGATCCACCATGACGCTCACCACCCTCACCCGCCGCCGTCTCGCCGCCGCCGGGATCGCGACCGCCTCGGCCCTCGCCTTCCTGCCCGCCGGCCAGGCCGACGCGGCTCCCGCGATCGTCGTGCACGCCCGCAGCCACATCGGCGAGCAGGGCGGCTCGTGCAAGGAGTTCGTCCAGCGCATGTACAACGAGACCCACGCGAACGACCTGCAGCCGGGCTACTGGACGGCCTACGTCAACGCCGGCTACCACCTCGTGGCCAAGAGCGCCGTCGTGCCGGGCGACATCATCCAGGAGACCGACACCTCCTCCCACACGACCGGCATCCACACGGCCATCGTCACGGGCGACCCGGCCGGGGCCACGATCCGCGTCGTCGACTCGAACTGGGTCGGTCACAACACGGTCGGTGAGCACGCCTACGACCCCGACGCGCACGCGGCGAGCAAGGGCGGCAAGGCGTACTACTGGCACAAGTGAGGGGTCCCGCGCCTGCCGCACGACCCGTGTTAGCCGGTTGTTAGCCGGCCCCGACAGAGTCGGCTCGTCCGCACGGTGGCCGCGACAGGGGGCGACCACCGGCGGACGACTCCAGGTCGCAGGGGTTGCCTGAAACCCCGGGTCCACGCCCCGAAGCGGTGCGTGGACCCGGGGGCCACCGCCGTCGACGCGCCGGTGCACCGGGTGACCGGACGCCTCGTTGGGCCCGCACGTGTGCCGTCGGGTATCAATGGCCTGTGCAGTTCCGCGTGCTGGGCCCCCTCGAGGTCGTCGACGACGACGGCGCCCTCGTGCGTCTCGGCAGCGCCCGCGAGCGCTACGTGCTCGCCACCCTGCTCGTCTCGGCCGACCGGCTCGTGCCGGCCGAGCGCCTCATCGACGCGCTGTGGGACGAGCCGCCACCGACCGCCCGGCAGCAGCTGCAGAACCTCATCGCCTCGCTGCGCCGGCGCCTCGCACCGCACGCCCCCGACCTCGTCGCGACCCGTCCGTTCGGCTACGAGCTGCAGATGGGCCCGCACACGCTCGACCTCGCCGAGTTCCGGCGCCTCGTCGCCGACGCGCGTGCCGCCGACCGGCCCGAGGAGGCCGCGCGCGACCTCGAGCACGCCGTGTCGCTGTGGCGCGGCGCGGCGCTCGGCGACGTCGCACCCGCCGCGGACGCGTCGACCGAGACGCTCCAGCAGGCGCTGCACGACGAGCGCGTGGCCGCCGTCGACCTGCTCGTCGACGCCCTGGACCAACTCGGCCGCCACGACGACGTGCTGACGGTGGCCGGGGCCCAGCTCGAGCACGACCCGTGGAACGAGCGCCTCCTCGAGCACCGGTTGCGGGCGCTCGCCGCGACCGGTCGCCGCTCGGAGGCGACCGAGGCCTACCGACGGTTGCGCCGCCGCTTCATCGACGAGCTCGGGGTGCCGCCGAACCGGTCGCTCGCCGAGCTCAACACGCGCATCCTGGAGGGCGGCCCCCTCGTCGCGCCCGTCGCGCGGCACCGGGTCGTGCCGCGCGAGCTGCCCGCACCGACGTGGACCCTCGTCGGCCGCGAGGCGCTCCTCGGCGCCGTGCTGACCCGGCTCGCGCCGCGGGCCCCCGACGACCGCAGGGGCTCGCGCTCCGTCGTCGCCGCGGCCGCCCAGGCCGCCCGCCCCCCGGCGCTCGTCGTGCTCGTCGGGGTGGGTGGCGTCGGCAAGACCGCCCTCGCGGTCACCGCCGGGCACGCGCTCGCCGACGCCTACCCCGACGGGACCCTGTATGCGTCCCTCGACGGCGGGCGTGCCGGCGCGGTCGACCCGCACGACGTGGCGGCCCGGTTCCTCCGTGCCCTCGGCGTCGACGGCACCTCGATCCCTGCGGGTCGCGAGGACCGGATCGCCCTCTACCGCACGACGATCGCGGGCCGGCGCCTCCTCACCGTCATCGACGGCGCGGCGACCGAGTCGCAGGTGCGGCCGCTGCTGCCGACCTCGCCCGGCTCGGGCGCGATCGTCACGTCGCGCAGCCGGCTCGCGGGCCTCGTCGGGGTGCGCCGCCACACGGTGCAACCGCTGACGCCCGAGGACAGCCTGGCGCTGCTCGCCGAGCTCTCCGGGCCCGAGCGCGACGTGCGCGCCGACGCCGCCGGGGCCCTCACCGACATCTCCGCGCTCTGCGGCCACCTGCCCCTCGCCCTGTGCGTGGCCGGCTCGAAGCTCGCGACGAACCCCACGCTCGAGCTGCCCGAGCTGCGTGACCGGCTCACGCAGCAGCACGCACGCCTCGACGAGCTGTCGGCCGGCGACATCGACGTGCGCGCCAGCATCGAGTCGTCGGTGCAGGACCTCCCCGGCGCGGCCCGGGTGCTCTTCCGCCGCCTCGGCGTGGCCCCCGGCCCCGACTGGCCTGCGTGGGTCGCGCGGCGGCTGCTCCACGGGGTCGCACGCGAGATCGAGGCCCACCACGCGCTCGACGAGCTCATCGACCGGCACCTCGTCGAGCCGACGGGACGCGACGGCGCCGGCCAGCCCCGTTACCGGGTGCACAGCCTCGTCGGTGAGCTGGCGGCCGAGCACCTCGAGGCCGAGGAGACCGGCCATGAGGCCCGGGAGCTCGAGCACGCCCTGAGCAGCGCCTGGCTCGACCTCGCCCGGGTTGCCGGGCCCCGCCTCGAGGGCGACAGCCGGCCGCTGCCCGAGCCGGAGGGCGACGGTTCCCTCGACGCGGCCGCGGCCCCGTCCGACTGGTTCGAGTCCGAGCGCACCAACCTCGTCGGCGCGGCCCTCACGGCGGCCCGGCTCGGGGACCCGCTCCTCGCGGCCCGCGTGGCCCTGGCCGTGGGGCCCTTCCTCACCGTCCGGGCCTACGACGACGACCGTGAGCGCGTGCTGCGGGCGGCGCTCGAGTCCCCCACCGCGGATGCCGAGCGCACCGTCGACGACCCGCTCCGGCTGCAGCTGCTCGGTGCCCTCTTCGCGGTGACGGCCCAGCGGCGCCGGCCCGCCGACCTGCCCGCCGTGGCCGCCGAGTCGCTCGCCGTCGCCCGGCGGATCGACGACCCGGACGCCGAGCAGCGCGCGCTCTCGCAGTCGGCCTGGGCGGCGATGGCGCTGCACCGCTTCGACGAGGCGCTCGACGGCTTCGCCCGCACGGCCGCCCTCGCCGAACGCCGCGGCGACGTGCAGGGCCGCGCCCTCGCCGAGGCCCGGCGCGGGGTCGTGCTCCGCAACGTCGGGCGGGCCGCCGAGGGTGACCCGCTGCTGCAGGCGATGGTGACGCTGTCACGCCGGGACGGCCCCCGTCGCGACTGCAGCATCTGGCTCGTCACCCGGGCCGAGGGCCTCGTCGACCTCGGGCGAGCGGACGAGGCGGAGGAGCTCCTCGACGAGGCCCTCGCCATCGCCCTCGACCTGCGCGACGAGGTGGGCGAGGCCCACTGCCGGCTCGCGCTCGCCCGCGTGCACGCCGCCCGCGGCGCCCTCGGCGCCGCCGACGAGGAGCTGGCCTCGGCGCGGAGGCAGCTCGACCCGCGCGCCGACGACGAGGCCGACCTCGAGGTGCTGCGTCTCGAGCTCGACCTGGCCGTGCACCGCGGGGCGTGGGGACGGGCCGCCCCGCTCGCGAGCCGCCTCGTGGCCGGCAGGCGTCGGGCCGACGTGCCGCTCGACCTCGCCGCCGACCTCGCGCGGCTCGCCGCGGTGGCCTCCGCCGCTGCGCGGACGGCCGGCACGGCCGACCCCGGCGACACCGACCCGGAGCCCACCTGGCGCGAGGTCGGCGCGATCCTCCACGACCTGCGCCTCGGCCCGGAGGCCCTGCGCCTGCCGAGCCCGCCCTACCCGGACCCGGCGGTCGCTGTTAGCCGATCGTTAGGCGTGGGCGCCTAGTCTCGGGGGGAACGCCCGGGTCGACCGACGACCCGCCCGACACCCAGCTCGACACCAGCCCGACACCAGGGGTCACACATGAAGCTCGTCGTCCGCTCCCTCGCCGCCCTCACCGCCGCAGCCGCGCTCGCGGTCGCCGCCTCACCCGCGCCCGCCTCGGCCGCCGGTGGGGACCACAACGTGTGGTGCATGCGCATCGCCCCGGGCACCAACGGCCCGTGCCCGTTCGGGCCCCCGCCCACCAGCTGAGCTCGACGCCGCGGCCCACCCTCGTGCGGGCACCCGTCCGACGACAGGTGCGCGCAGGTACGACGACACCCGACCGGAGCCCCGGTCGGGTGTCGTCGTTCTCCGTGTCAGGGCGCGTCACTCGTTCCCGGGACGGTCGGCCGGCACGGCGCTGTCGGGCGTCGGGGCGCCCGGGCCGCCGGCGGGGCCGGGCGCCGCCGCGCCCACCCCGGCCAGCTCCGAGCCCTCCCCGGGCGCACCTGGCGCACCGGGTGCACCCGCAGCACCGGCGCCCGCCGCCTCGTCGAGGTCGGCTGCCGCGCCGGCGAACTGGGCGGCATACAGGGTCGCGTAGGCGCCGTCGGCCGCGAGCAGCTCGGTGTGCGAGCCCTGCTCGACGATCCGGCCGTCCTGCATGACGAGGATGAGGTCGGCGTCGCGGATCGTCGAGAGCCGGTGCGCGATGACGAAGCTCGTGCGGTCCGAGCGGAGCGCCGCCATGGCGTGCTGGACGAGCAGCTCGGTGCGGGTGTCGACCGAGCTCGTCGCCTCGTCGAGGATGAGCAGCGCCGGGTCCGACAGGAACGCCCGCGCGATCGTCACGAGCTGCTTCTCGCCCGCCGAGATGTTCGAGGCCTCGTCGTCGAGCACCGTGTCGTAGCCGTCGGGCAGCGAGTGCACGAAGCGGTCGACGTAGGTGGCCCGTGCGGCGGCGAGCACCTCCTCGTCGGTCGCGCCCGGGCGGCCGTAGGCGATGTTCTCGCGGATCGTGCCGCCGAAGAGCCAGGTGTCCTGCAGCACCATGCCGATGCGCGAGCGCAGCCCGTGGCGCGACAGGTCGCGGATGTCGACCCCGTCGAGCGTGATGCGGCCGCCGTCGAGCTCGTAGAACCGCATGATGAGGTTGACGAGCGTCGTCTTGCCGGCGCCGGTCGGGCCCACGATGGCGACGGTCTGGCCCGGGCTGACCGACAGGTCGAGCCCCTCGATGAGCGGCTTGTCGGGCACGTAGGAGAACGAGACGTCCTCGAAGGCGACGGCGCCACGGGGGTCGTCGATCTGCACGACCGTGGCGGCATCCGGCTGCTGCTCGTCGGCGTCGAGCACCTCGAAGACGCGCTCGGCCGACGCGACGCCCGACTGCAGCACGTTGGCCATCGACGCGACCTGCGTCAGCGGCTGCGTGAACTGGCGGGAGTACTGGATGAAGGCCTGCACGTCGCCGAGGCTCATCGTGCCCGAGGCCACCCGCAGGCCGCCGACCACGGCGATGGCGACGTAGTTGAGGTTCCCGACGAACATCATGACCGGCATGATGATGCCGCTGATGAACTGCGCGCCGAAGGCCGCCTCGAAGAGCTCGTCGTTCTTGTCGCGGAAGGTCTGCTCGGTCTCCTTCTGGCGGCCGTAGACCTTGACGAGGCCGTGGCCGGTGAAGGTCTCCTCGACGAGGCCGTTGAGCTCGCCCGTGTTGCGCCACTGCTGGACGAAGAGCTTCTGCGAGCGCTTGGCGATGAGGCTCGTCACGACGATCGAGATCGGGATGCTGACGAGCGCGATGAGCGCGAGCAGCCACGAGATCCAGAACATGATGCCGAGCACCGCGACGACGGTGAGCAGCGAGTTGAGCAGCTGCGAGAGGGTCTGCTGCAGCGACTGGCCGACGTTGTCGATGTCGTTGGTGACCCGGCTCAGCAGCTCGCCGCGCGGCTGGTTGTCGAAGTAGGGCAGCGGCAGGCGGTTGAGCTTCGCCTCGACCTCCTGGCGCAGGTCGAACATCGTGCGTGCGAGCACGCCCTGCAGGATCCAGCCCTGGATCCACATGAGCAGGGACGAGACGACGAAGAGCGCCAGCACGAGCACGAGAACGTCGCGCACGGCGTCGAAGTCGATGCCCTGGCCCGGCGTGAAGGCGACGTTGCCGAGCAGGTCGGCCTTCGTCGAGTCACCCGCGGCGCGCAGTCCCTCGACGACCTGCTCCTTCGTCGTTCCGGGCGGGGCGGACTGCCCCACCTGGCGGCCGATGATGCCGGCGAAGATGAGGTCGGTGGCCCGGCCGAGGATCTTCGGCCCGATCGAGCTCAGCACGACGCTGACGACGGCGAGGACGAGGACGAGCACGACCTTGGCGCGGTGCGGGCGCAGGCGCCCGAGCAGCCGCTTGGCCGACGGGCCGAAGTTCAGTGACTTCTCGCCCGGCTGCCCCATCTGCATGTGCGGCGGACCGCCCCGGCGACCCGGACCGCGGCGCGCCTCGGCCGCCTTCTCCTCCGTGGTCTTGACTCCCTCGGCCATCAGGCCGCCTCCTCCGCGCTGCGCTGGGACTCGACGATCTGCTGGTAGGTCTCGCAGGAGCGTACGAGCTCGTCATGGGTGCCCTGACCGACGATCCGGCCGTCGTCGAGGACGATGATGTGGTCGGCGTCGACGATCGTCGAGACGCGCTGGGCCACGACGACGACCGTGGCGCGCGCCGTGACCGGTCGCAGCGCCCGGCGCAGCCGGGCGTCGGTCGACAGGTCGAGGGCCGAGAACGAGTCGTCGAACAGGTAGATGTCCGGGCGCTTGACGATCGCGCGGGCGATCGCGAGCCGCTGCCGCTGGCCGCCCGAGACGTTGGTGCCGCCCTGGGCGACGGCCGAGTCGAGGCCGCCCATGGCCGTGACGAAGTCGGCGGCCTGGGCGATGCGCAGGGCGTCCCACAGCTGCTCGTCGGTGGCCTCCGGGTTGCCGTAGCGCAGGTTCGACGCGACGGTGCCGGTGAAGAGGTAGGGCTTCTGCGGCACGAGCCCGATGCGGGCCCAGAGGTCGTCGAGCGCGAGGTCGCGCACGTCGACCCCGCCGACCCGCACGGTGCCGGCGGAGGCGTCGAAGAGGCGCGGCACGAGCCCGAGCAGGGTCGTCTTGCCGGCCCCCGTCGACCCGATGACCGCGGTCATGCGGCCCGGCTCGGCCCGGAACGTCACGTCGTGCAGCACCGCGACCTCCGCGCCGGGGTAGTGGAAGTCGACGCCGGAGAGCTCGAGGCCGGCGGGCGTGGAGCGGAGCGGCAGCGGCTGCACCGACTCGACGACGGTCGACTCGGTGTCGAGGACCTCCTGGATGCGCCCGGCCGACACCGACGCGCGCGGGATCATCGTGGCCATGAAGGTCGCCATCATGACGGCCATGAGGATCTGGACGAGGTAGGACAGGAAGGCCGTCAGCTCGCCGATCATCATGTCGCCGGAGTCGATGCGCTGCGCACCGAACCACATCACCGCGACGGTGGAGAAGTTGAAGATGAGCATGACGATCGGGAAGACGAGCGCCATGAGTCGCCCGACCCGCAGGCCGGCGTCGGTGAGCAGCCCGTTCGCGTCGGCGAAGCGGGCCTCCTCGTGCTCCTCGCGGACGAAGGCGCGCACGACGCGGATGCCCGTGATCTGCTCGCGCATGACGCGGTTCACGCCGTCGAGCGAGGTCTGCATGCGCCCGAACCACGGCACCATGCGGGAGATGACGAGCCCGACGACGAGGCCGAGGAGCGGCACGGCCACCGCGACGAGCCAGGAGAGGCCGACGTCCTCGCGCAGCGCCATGATGATGCCGCCGACCATCATGATCGGCGTCGTCACGAGCAGGGCGAACGCCATGAAGACGACCATCTGCACCTGGGTCACGTCGTTGGTGTTGCGCGAGATGAGCGTGGGCGCGCCGAAACGCGTCACCTCCTGCGCCGAGAACTCGACCACGCGACCGAAGAACCGGCCGCGCACGTCGCGACCCATCGCCATGGCGACGCGGGCCGCGAGGTAGGTGGCGCTCACCGACGCCGCGATCTGCACGAGGCTCACGGCGAGCATGAGGCCGCCGTGGCTGACGATGAAGCCGGTGTCGCCCTTGGCGACGCCCTCGTCGATGATCTCGCCGTTGAGGCTCGGGAGGTAGAGCGAGGCCATCGTGCTGACGAGCTGGGCCAGCACGATGAGCCCGATCTGACCCGAGTACGGGCGCAGGTGACTGCGGAGCAGCCGGATCAGCATGTCGCCGCCTTTCGGTTCGTGGTCGAGCGGGAGGAGGTGGGCAGGTCGGTGGGGCGGGCGCGGACGCCGTAGAGCACGGTGTCGACGATCTCCTCCGGCGTCAGCGTGCGGCCGTCGGCGATGCCGGGGTGGCTGCCGGAGAAGCACAGCAGCCGGATGCGGTGCACGACCTCGCGGGCCGGCACGACGAAGTCGTCCTCGCCCGCGTCGGCGAGCAGCTCGTGCACCGTGTCGAGGAGCGGCTGGTGCGGCTCGAGCTCCTCGGCTCCGTCGTCGCTCGCACCGCGCAGGTGCCGACCCGCGGCGTAGCAGGCGAGGTGCGGTCCGCGGTTGGGCGGCTCGGAGAGGCCGAGCGCGCCCATCAGGCCGAAGACCTCGCGGAACCGGCGCTGCATGATCGTCGTGAAGGCGACGAGCCGGTCGCGCACCGTGAGGTCGGTGCCGATGGCGGCGATGGAGCGGCGCACCGGGGCCGGGCAGAAGGCCACCTGCACGGCCTCCTCCTGCAGCGCGTCCTTGGTGGGGAACGCCCGGAAGATCGTGCCCTCGGCGACGCCCGCCTCCCGTGCGATCTCGCTCGTCGTCGGCGGGCGGCCCTCCCGGTGCGCGAGGTCGAGGAAGACGCCGATGAGCGCCTCCCGCCGGTCGTCCGGGTGCATCGGGGCGGCGCGCCCCGCTCGTTCTGCCACCCGCCCATTGTGAATGAGTGAGCACTCACTCACAAGTGGTTTCCCGGGAGGCCGCCACCCCCGACCGGCGCGAACCGCGCCGTGGCGCACTTCGCGTCGCCCACCAGCCCGTATGCCGGCGCGAACCGCGCCCTGGCGCACGTCCAGCCGTCGCGGTGGGGTCCGTCCTAGACGAGCAGGCCGTCCGCGACGAGCTCGCGCAGCTGGGGCACGACCTCCGCGAGCACCTCCGCCGGCTCGAGGTCGAGCACCGTCGCGACCGCCTCGAGCGCCACCCGCGCCGTCAGCTCGCCGTCGGCCACGCCGAGGTATGCCGCGAGCAGGGTGCCTGCGCGCACGGCCCGTCCCAGCCCGCCGCCCTGGCGCACGACGATGACGGTGGGGTCCTCGGCCCCCGGACGCCCGTGGCGCTCCTCGGTGACGTCCGGTGCGCACGACCACGCGACGTCGAGCAGCTCGTCCTCCGAGTGCTCGGCGAGCCACGTGCGGGCGCGGAGCCCGGCGTCGACCGCCGGGCCCATCGGCGCGGCCACGGGCCCGTGCACCTCGTCGAGGGCGCGCCAGGCGGGCCGGTCGGTCGCCGGCCGCTGGAGCGTGACGACGCCGAAGCCGACCTGCTCGACGCCGCGCGCCTCGAAGTCGCCGAGCCACGCGGCATACATGCGGGAGTGGGCGTCGCTGCCGGGTCGGGCACCGCCGTCGCGGGCCCACAGCTCGGCGTACTCGGCGGGGTCCTGCGACTCGCGCTGCACGACCCACGCGTCGAGGGCCACGCCGTCACGGGCCTGCTCCTCGAGCCACTCGGCCCACACGTCGCGCCAGGTGCGGCCGGCCGGCACCTCCCAGTTGCCGAGGAACTGCGCGACGCCGCCAGGCTCGAGCACCGAACCGACCTGGCGCACGAGCGCTCGCACCAGGCTGTCGCCGGCGCGTCCCCCGTCGCGGTACTCGTAGAGCGGCAGGCCCTGCCCCCGCGGCGTGATGACGAAGGGTGGGTTGCTGACCACCAGCGAGAAGCGCTCGTGCGCAACGGGTTCCAGCAGATCACCGGAACGCAGGTCTGTCTCGGGGCCTGCCCCGTGCGCGTCGTGCGCGGCGAGCGCGAGGTTGAAGGCGGCATACGCGAGCGCCCGGCGGGAGATGTCGGTCGCGACGATCGACTGCGCGTGGGCGGTGAGGTGGAGGGCCTGGACGCCGCACCCGGTGCCGAGGTCGAGCGCCCGCCCGACCGGCCGGCGGACGGTCCACGAGGCGAGGGTGGTCGACGCGCCGCCGACGCCGAGCACGTGGTCGTGGCGCAGCGGACCGCCGACGGCGAGCCCGGTGAGGTCCGAGGCGACCCACCAGTC
This sequence comes from Terrabacter aeriphilus, assembly GCF_039542985.1. Lineage (NCBI taxonomy): Bacteria > Bacillati > Actinomycetota > Actinomycetes > Micrococcales > Intrasporangiaceae > Terrabacter > Terrabacter aeriphilus. The sequence continues at coordinate 84,271 of NZ_BAABIW010000018.1, read as the reverse complement.
GTGCGCGTCGTCGCCGTAGGGCCGCAGGTCGCAGGTCGCCAGCGCCTCGTCGCCGGGCGGCGCCCAGCGGCCGGGCTCCCGCCCTGCGTCGTGCGCCGGGGTCCCGCCCGTCGGAGCCGCGCTGCCCGCGTCGTGCCGGGCCGCGCCGACGGTGACGAGGCCGAGGGCCACCGCGCCGTCGACCCCGAGCGTGGGGAGGGCTGCTGCGAGCGCCGGGACGGGCACCGGTCGGCCGAGCGTGAAGAGGCGCACGAGCACCGCGCACGCATCGGTCGCCCCCTCGGTCACGCGGAGGGCGGGCAGCGGCTGCTCGCGGTGCAGCGCCGCCGACGCCACGTCGCCGAGCCGCTCGGCCACGCCGTCGACCGTGAACGCGGCGGCGGAGAGGTCGGCGCGCAGCAGTCCGAGGCGTGCCGTGTCGACGACCGGCGTGTCGTTCAGGAGCCCGCGCCCGTCCGGGACGCGTCCTCACCCGCCGCGAGCGCGCGCTCGAGGTCGGGGTGGATCTCGAAGACCTTGTCGAGACCGGTGATGGAGAAGACCTTGAGCACGCGGTCGTCGGTGCCGACGAGGCGCATGGACCCGCCGCGGGTGCGCGTCAGCTTGAGTCGCCCGACGAGCACCCCGAGCCCGGTGGAGTCGAGGAAGGTCACGTCGGTGAGGTCGACGACGAGCTGGATGCGCCCGGCCTGGATCTGTTCGTCGAGCTTCTCGCGCACGAGGGGGGCGGTGTAGACGTCGATCTCACCGCCGAGGTGCACCACGGTCTGGTCGCCGTGGTCGGCCCGGGTGATCGAGAGATCCACCTGCGCCCCTTCCTGTCCGTGGTTGCATCCGTGCGCGCGAACGACGGCTGGTCGAACCCCGACCGGCGCGAGCCCCCCGCCTGACTGACCGAGCGGTAACATGCCCCACTCAACGGTTACCGTACCCCGACGGCATACGGTTGCTCCACATGAACGGGGAGCCCACGCCCACAGGCACCGCGTCGGGGAGCCCCGACGGCGGACGGTTCGCCCCAGCCGTCGGCGCCCCGCGCACCCCGGCCGGCCGGACCTCGCCGGAGGCCCTGCTGCAGGCTCTCGCGGGCGACCACCCGGAGCGCCTCGTGCACGTCCACGAGGTCGCCGCCCGCGCGGCCGTGCACGCGGACTGGCCCGAGTGGGTCGACCCGAGCCTGCTCGGCGCCCTCCTCGCCTCCGGCATCGAGAACCCGTGGTCGCACCAGGTCGAGGTGGCCCGGCACGCGCACGCGGGGCGGCACGTCGTCGTCAGCACCGGCACCGCGTCGGGCAAGAGCCTCGGCTACCACCTGCCGATCCTCAGCGACCTCGTCGCCGGCGCGAGCGCGCCGAACGGCCGCGGGGCGACCGCGCTCTACCTCTCGCCCACCAAGGCGCTCGCGGCCGACCAGCTGAGCCGCATCGACGCGCTCGCGCTGCCGGCGGTGCGACCCGCGACCTACGACGGCGACACCCCGACCGACGAGCGCCGCTGGATCCGTGACCACGCCAACCTCGTGCTCACCAACCCCGACCTGCTCCACCACTCGCTGCTGCCCGGGCACGAGCGCTGGAGCTCGTTCCTGCGCGCCCTGCGCTACGTCGTCGTCGACGAGTGCCACGTCTACAAGGGCGTCTTCGGCTCGCACCTGGCCGCGGTGCTGCGCCGGCTGCGCCGCGTGGCCGCCCGCTACCGCTCGACGCCCACCTTCGTCTTCGCCTCGGCGACCGTCGCCGACCCGGAGGAGCACGCCTCGCGGCTGCTCGGCCTGCCGGTCGCGCCCGTCACGGTCGACGGCTCGCCGCGGGCGTCGATGACCTTCGCCCTGTGGGAACCGCCCCTGCTCGTCGACGAGACGGGCCAGCCGAAGCGGGTCAGCACCATCACCGAGACGGGCGAGCTGCTCGCTGGCTGCGTGCGCGAGCAGGTGCAGACGGTGGCGTTCGCGCGCTCCCGGGCCGGCGTCGAGGTGGTGGCGCGGATCGCCCGGGAGCGGGTGTCGACGAGCGACGAGGGGCGCGTGGCGGCCTACCGCGGCGGCTTCCTGCCCGAGGAGCGGCGCGAGCTCGAGCGGTCGCTGCGCTCCAGGGAGCTGCTCGGCCTCGCCGCGACGAACGCCCTGGAGCTCGGCGTCGACGTCAGCGGGCTCGACGCCGTGCTCCTCGCCGGCTGGCCCGGCACCCTGTCGTCGCTGTGGCAGCAGGCCGGTCGCGCCGGGCGGTCGGGTGAACGCTCACTGGCCGTGCTCGTGGCTGCCGACGACCCGCTCGACACCTTCGTCGTGCACCACCCCGAGGCGATCTTCGGCCGCGGCATCGAGGCCACGGTCGTCGACCCGGACAACCCGCACGTCCTCGCCCCGCACCTGGCCGCCGCCGCGGCGGAGCTGCCCGTCACCGAGGCCGACATCGAGGTCTTCGGGCCCCAGACGCGGGCGCTGCTCGACGCGCTCGTGGCCCGCGGCATCCTCAAGAAGCGCCCGCGCGGCTGGTTCTGGGGCCGGGAGGACCGTCCGGCCGACCACCTCTCGCTCCGCGGGGCGGGCGAACCGGTCCGCATCGTCGAGACGCGGACCGGGCGCGTCGTCGGCACCGTCGACGACGCGGCCGCCCACAGCCAGGTGCACACGGGCGCCGTGCACCTGCACCAGGGGCAGACGTGGGTCGTCACCGAGCTCGACCTCGACGACCACGCGGCCTTCGCCGTGCGCGGCGACCCCGGCTGGACGACGCAGGCGCAGTCGGTGAGCGACTTCCAGATCGTCCACGAGGTGGAGCACGAGCCGTGGGGACCCCTGCGCTGCTCCTTCGGGCACGTGACGGTGCACCACCAGGTGACCTCGTTCCTGCGCCGGCTGCCCGGCGGGGAGGTGCTCGGCGAGCACCCCCTCGAGCTCCCGCCGCGGTCGCTCGCGACCAAGGCGGTGTGGTGGACGATGCCCGTCGACGAGCTCGCCGCGGTCGGGGTGGCCGAGGACGGCATACCGGGTGCGGCCCATGCGGCCGAGCACGCCGCGATCGGGATGCTCCCGCTCTTCGCGACGGCCGACCGGTGGGACATCGGGGGCGTGTCGACCGCGCTGCACCCGGACACCGGCCTGCCGACGATCCTCATCTACGACGGGCACCCGGGTGGGGCGGGGTTCGCCGAGCGCGGCTACCGCCGGGTGCGCGCGTGGCTGGGCGCCACGCGCGAGGCGATCGCGTCGTGCGAGTGCGCGACCGGCTGCCCCTCGTGCATCCAGTCGCCCAAGTGCGGCAACGGCAACGAGCCGCTCGACAAGCAGGGCGCGATCGCGCTGCTCGACCTGACGCTGCGCTGCGCCGGCCCGGGGCCCACAGTCTGAGACGCGGGCGGGCCCGACTGGATCCTGCGGACCGATTTCCTCAAAATCCCATATGGACAGTAGGAAACACTCCTACTCTCTCCGTAGGAAAGCAGCCGCTCTCCAGGGCCAGTCGCCTCGTGCGCGCCCGTCCGTCCACACCCGTCAGGAGCCCGTCGATGCGACGCTCACCCCTTCTCCTCGCCGCGATCGCCGTGACCGGGACGCTCAGCCTCACGGCGTGCGCCGGCGGCGGCGCGAGCGACGTCGCGGCCCAGCCCGGGTCCACCGCTGCCGCTGCCGCGACGAGCACCATCAACCTCTACGCGTACGCCGTGCCGAAGGTCGCGTTCGACGTGCTCATCCCCGCGTTCCAGCAGACGACCGCCGGCAAGGGCGTGCAGTTCCAGCAGAGCTACGGCGCCTCGGGCGACCAGAGCCGCAAGGTCGCCGCCGGCGCCGAGGCCGACTTCGTCAACTTCTCCGTCGAGCCCGACGTCACGCGTCTCGTCGACGCCGGTCTCGTCGACGCGTCGTGGAACTCCAACGAGCACAAGGGGATTCCCTTCGGCTCGGTCGTCACGATCGTGACCCGCAAGGGCAACCCCAAGGGCATCAAGGACTGGGACGACCTGCTCAAGCCCGGCGTCGAGGTCGTGACGCCCAACCCGTTCTCGTCGGGCTCGGCCAAGTGGAACCTGCTCGCGCCGTATGCCGTCAAGAGCGAGGGCGGCACGAACAAGGCCGCCGGGCTGGCCTACATCAAGGCCCTCGTCGGCCAGCACGTGAAGATCCAGCCGAAGTCGGGTCGCGAGGCGACGGAGGCCTTCCTCCAGGGCAGCGGCGACGTGCTGCTGAGCTACGAGAACGAGGCGCTCTTCATCGAGAAGAACGGCGACCCGGTCCAGCACGTGACGCCGCCGCAGACCTTCAAGATCGAGAACCCGGCCGCCGTGCTCAAGAGCAGCAAGAACCTCACGGCCGCGACCGCCTTCGACGAGTTCCTCTACACGCCGGCCGCGCAGAAGCTCGTCGCGGAGGCGGGCTTCCGGCCCGTCGACGCCACGGTGGCCGCCGACTACGCGTCGAAGTTCCCGACGCCGACGAAGCTCTGGACGATCGCGGACCTCGGTGGCTGGAAGAGCGTCGACAGCACGCTGTTCAAGAAGGACGTCGGCGACATCGCGGTCATCTACGACCAGGCCACCCAGTGACCTGCCCCGCCCACTGACACCGACCTCGACCCGGAGACCGTCATGAGTGCACACACCGACGAGCGCAGCGTCGTCGCGACGTCGGCGTCGCACGACGCGGCCTCCCCCGCCGCGAGCCCCGCTCGCGACGACTCGACCCCCGCACCGGGTGCCGGGCCGGACGTCCCACCGACGTCCCGCCCACGGAGGCGTCTCGGTCTGGCCCGGCCACTCGGCGTCGGGGTCGTCACGCTCTGGCTCAGCGTCATCGTGCTGCTGCCCCTGGCGGCCCTCACGGTGGCCGCGTTCGACGAGGGGGTGGCCGGCCTGTGGCGGGCCATCACCGCACCGGCCGCGCTGGCCGCGCTCTGGGTGACCGTGCTCGTGTCGGCGCTCGTCGCCCTCGCCAACGCCGTGCTCGGCACGCTGGTGGCCTGGGTGCTCGTGCGCGACGACTTCCGCGGCAAGCGCGTCGTCAACGCCCTCATCGACCTGCCGTTCGCCCTGCCGACCATCGTCGCCAGCATCGTGCTGCTCTCGCTCTACGGGCCCAACAGCCCGATCGGGGTGCAGCTCAACGCCACCCGGTGGGGGCTCGTCGTGGCGCTGCTCTTCGTGACGCTGCCCTTCGTCGTCCGCTCGGTGCAGCCGGTCCTCATCGAGACCGACCGCGAGGTCGAGGAGGCTGCGGCCTCCCTCGGGGCGACCGGCTGGACGACGTTCCGCCGGATCGTGCTCCCCGCCCTGGCGCCGGCCATCATCAGCGGCACCGGCCTCGCCTTCGCGAGGGCCATCGGTGAGTACGGCTCGGTCGTGCTCATCGGCGGCAACATCCCCCGCGAGACGCAGGTCGCCTCGCAGTACATCCAGCAGCAGATCGAGATCGACCGCCCGCAGGCCGCGGCCGCGGTGTCGGTGGCGCTCCTCGCCATCGCGTTCCTGACGCTGCTGGCCCTGCGGGCCTTCGCGAGCCGCACCCAGCGACGTGAGGAGCGTGCAGCATGAAGGTCTCCCGCCGAACCCGCCTCTCCCTGCGCGCCGTCGCGCTCGGCTACCTGTTCGTCCTCGTCGGGGTGCCCATCGCCGTCATCCTCTGGCGCACCTTCGCCCCCGGCATCCCCGCCTTCCTCACGTCGGTGTCGACGCCGGCGGCCCAGTCGGCCCTCAACCTGTCGCTGCTCATCGTGGCGATCACGGTGCCGATCAACGTCGTCTTCGGCGTGGCCACGGCGCTCGCCCTGGTGCGCGGCCGGTTCCGCGGCCGGGGCCTGCTCCAGGCCGTCGTCGACCTGCCGTTCGCGGTGTCGCCGATCGTCGTCGGTGTCGCGCTCATCATGCTGTGGGGCTCGGCCGGCTGGTTCGGGGCCCTCGACAACGCCGGCTTCAAGGTGATCTTCGGCCTGCCGGGCATGGTCATCGCGACGATCTTCGTCACGCTGCCCTTCGTCGTCCGCGAGGTCGAGCCGGTGCTGCACGAGATCGGGATCGACCAGGAGCAGGCGGCCTCGACGCTCGGCGCCAACGGCTGGCAGACCTTCTGGCGCATCACGCTCCCGGCGATCCGCTGGGGCCTGACCTACGGCATCGTCCTCACCGTCGCCCGCGCGCTCGGCGAGTTCGGCGCCGTGATCATGGTGTCGTCCGGCTTCGCCGGCATCTCGCAGACGCTGACCCTGCTCGTGCACTCGCGCTACATCGACGACCACAACACCTACGGCGCGTATGCCGCCGCCACCCTGCTCATGGGCATCGCGCTCGTCGTGCTGCTGCTGATGACCGTGCTCGACCGGAAGAGGAGCGACCGATGATCACCGTGACCAACGCCCGCAAGAACTACGGCTCGTTCGCCGCGCTCGACGACGTCAGCCTCGAGATCCCCAAGGGCTCGCTGACGGCGCTGCTCGGGCCGAGCGGGTCGGGCAAGTCGACGCTGCTGCGCTCGATAGCCGGCCTCGAGACCCTCGACTCCGGTGCGGTGACGATCCAGGGCCGCGACGTCACCGACGAGCCGCCCCAGCGGCGCGGCATCGGCTTCGTCTTCCAGCACTACGCCGCCTTCAAGCACATGACGGTGCGCGACAACGTCGCGTTCGGGCTCTCGATCCGCAAGCGGCCCAAGGCCGAGATCGACACGAAGGTGAACGACCTGCTCGAGATCGTGGGGCTCGAGGGCTTCCGCAACCGCTACCCCGCGCAGCTCTCCGGCGGGCAGCGCCAGCGCATGGCGCTCGCCCGGGCCCTCGCCGTCGACCCCCAGGTGCTGCTCCTCGACGAGCCGTTCGGTGCCCTCGACGCCAAGGTGCGCACCGACCTGCGCCAGTGGCTGCGCCGCCTGCACGACGAGGTGCACGTCACGACGGTGCTCGTCACGCACGACCAGGAGGAGGCGCTCGACGTCGCGGACCGCATCGCGGTGCTCGACAAGGGACGCATCCAGCAGGTCGGGGACCCGGTGACGCTCTACGAACGCCCCGCCAACGACTTCGTGATGAGCTTCCTCGGCTCCGTCTCGCGGCTCGGCGACCAGCTCGTGCGTCCGCACGACATCGTCATCGAGCGCGACCTCGCGACGGCGCTCGCGCTCGACGCCGACGTGCCCGGCTCCCCCGGCGTCGTGACGGCCGTCGTCGAGCGCGTCGTGCCGCTCGGCTTCGAGGTCCGGGTCGACCTGCGCACCGAGGACGGCGCCCACTTCGCAGCGCAGGTCTCGCGCCGCGACGCCGCCGACCTGCAGCTGCACGCCGGTGAGGTCGTGGCAGCCCGGGCGATCGGACGCTCGAGCGTCGTCGAGACGGCGGCGCTCGCCATCTGACGGGCGGCGACGCCCCGGCGCGGTTCGTGCCGGCGGTTCGTGCCGGCACACGGCCGTACGGCAGACTGCAGTCGTGGACATCTCGGCACGAGTCGACTACGCGGTCCGCGCGATGCTCATCCTCGCCGATGCGGATGCGGAGGGCTCGGGCCCGATCAGCATCGACGCCCTCGCGACGCGACAGGACCTTCCCCGGAAGTTCCTCGAGGCGATCTTCGCCGACCTCCGCCGGGGCGACCTCGTGCTCAGCCGCCGCGGAGCCCGAGGCGGTTACGTGCTGAGCCGGGAACGCAGCGCGATCAGCGTCGGCGACGTGTTCCGGGCCGTCGACGGCCCGCTCGCCGAGGTGCGGGGCCTGCGACCGCACGAGACCGAGTACCACGGCGTCGCGACGCACCTGCCCAGCCTGTGGGTCGCCGTGCGGGCCAGCCTGCGCGAGGTGCTCGACGAGACGTCGCTCGAGGACCTGCGCACCGGCGCCCTGCCCGACCGCGTGCGGCAGCTGCTCACGACCCCCGACGCCTGGCAGAACCGCTGATCCCCGGCACCACCACTGACCCCCGGCACACCCACTGACCCCTCGGGGACGCCTCAGCTCCTGGGTCCGGCGCGGGAGCGTGCGACCGCGACGGCCGGCCACCACACCGGCTGCACGGTGACGACGACGTCGAGCCGCTCCCCCTCGAGCGAGCACGTGCTGAGCGTCGCGTCGTTGGTGCGCGCCACCTGACGGGCCAGCGCGCACGCCCGGCCGGCGTCGGCACCGTCGCGGGCCGCACCCGCACCGGCCAGCGCGGCCACGTCCGCGGCGAGCCGAGCCCGACCGCTCGCCAGCACGGCGGACGCGATGACGAGGCAGCCCGTGCCCAGCACCATGACGACGGCGACGACGGCGACGGCCAGCACGGTCGCGGCGCCGCGGTCACGCCGCGAGGCCGGCGGTCTCGAACGGCTGCGCCCGGCCACCGGCGACGGCCCCGACCACTCAGCCGTCGCACCCGCCCTCACGCCCGGCCACCATGGTCCGGCGCGGCAGGCACGGCCGACGCGGAGGACTCCACGGGCGACTCGGCGCTGGCGACGACCTGCCACGTGGGCAGGCCCACCCACGACCGGGCGCGCGCCTGCACCGACACGCGCACCGCACCCGCTCGGGCGGAGACCTCGACCGTCGCACCCACGGGAGCCGCCTCGACCGCGAGCGCACGCACGTGGGCAGCGGTGTCGCCACGGGCCGCCGCCCGGACGGCGAGCCGCGCCGCGTCGACGCAGCGGATCTGGTCGACCGCTGCCCCGACCGCGACGAGGCACAGGGCCAGCACGAGGACGACGCCCGGGATGGCGACGGCCAGCTCGGCCGTCACCATCCCGGTCTCGCGACGCCGGACCGGGGCCCCCGCCCTGCCGTGCCCCAGCCTCGCCGCGAGCGGCGCCCCGACGGGGCCCCGGCGCGCGGCGACCGATGCCCTCCTGCCCATCGCGCGCCTCAGCCGGCCAGGCGGAGCGCGCTCTGGACGATCCCGGCCAAGGCGCCGCGCACCGCGTCGGACCGGACGACGCCGAGCAGGACGAGGGCGAACGTGCAGGCCGCCATGATCCCGACCGCGTACTCGGCCGTCGTCATCCCGGCCTCCCACCTCCGGCGGGCTCCACCTCCTCGTCCCGCTCCACCGCCCATCCCGACGTGGCGGCGCCGCGTCCGGTCGGGCCGTCGCGCCCGGAGGCGGCGCAGCGCCACCTCGAGCCGAGCCAGTTCGTGCTTCATCGGTTTCTCCTCTCTGTCCCGGGGCCCTTCGCCTCGGGAACGGGTGGTCGTCGTCGGCGGCACGATCGAGGGCGAGCGAGGCGCCCCGGCGGACCTGCCTCCCCGTCGCGTCCCTCGTCACGGCTCCTCATGGCCGGAGCAGGTCGCCCGCGAGCGCCAGCACGAGCGGCACGACGGTGGTCAGGCAGAACGCCGGGAGCAGCACGAGCCCGAGGGGAGCCACGAGCCGCACGCCGACCTTCGCCCCCGCAACCTCGACCCGTTCCAGCTCGACTGCTCGGAGGTCGTCGGAGGCCGAGAGCAGGAGCGGGCCCGGCGGCACTCCCGCCGAGTGCGCGACGGCCAGCGCCCGCGCCGCCGCCGCCCAGGGCGGCCCGACGGAGTCCCAGGCCTCGGCCTCGGTCGCTCCCCAGCGCAACGCCGTGGCGACCTGGCGCAGGTCGGTCCGGGCGGGCCCCGTGGACCCTGCTGCCACCGCATCCAGCACGTCCCACGTCGGCAGGCCCGACCGGTAGGCGAGCGCGAGCAGGGCCAGGGCGCTCGCGACCTCGTCGTCCGTCACCGGCCGGGCTCCCGAGCGCCCCGACCTCGGGGCGCCCGACAGAGGCCGCCGCCCCGCGCCGTCCGTGTCATCGGCGGCATGCCTGCCCTGCCTGCCGGGTGCGTCGTGCCACCAGCGCGGACCCGGCCCGCCGAGCAGCACGAGCACGGCCAGGCCGACGAGCCCAGCCGCAACCACAGCCCAGGCATCCGGTGCCGGAACGGCCGCCCAGCTCATGCGCGTACCGCCGTGCGGATCATCCGGGTGCACCACACGCGGCCGGCTCCGACGAGTGCGAGTCCGAGCCCGAGGGAGGCGACCGTCAGCGGCGAACCGAGATAGAGCGTGAGGGGGTCGATGCCGCACGCGAGGCCGACGAGCGGTCCTGTGAGCGGCAGGAGCGTGAGCACCGTGACCGAGGCGCGGGGCCCGGCAACGGCGACGGCGACGCGGCCACGACGGGACCGGGCATCGAGCAGCCCACGGGTCGCCCGCTCGACGGCCAGCGCGAGCGGTGCGCCCGTCGACTCGGACAGCTGCCACGCAGAGGCGACCAGGGCGAGCGAGGGCGACGAGGTCCGGGCCGCCCACCCACTCCACACCGCCGCCACCGACTCGCCGCGACCGGTCGCCTCGACGAGCTCCGTGACGAGCAGTCGCACCGACGCCTCTGCCGGGCGGCCCGTCCCCGCTCGTCCACCGCCCACCACGCGATGCGCCCCGGCCGGGGCTCCCGACCCCGCCCCGGCACCAAGCCCGGCACCCGGCCCGACCACGACTCCCGCCCCTTCGACGCCTCCAGACCCTTCGACACCTCCCGAGCCCGCGACAGCTCCCGACCCCGCGACAGCTCCCGACCCCGCAACGGCTCCCGGCCCGAGCAGCGCCTCGGCGGCGAGCGCCAGGGCCCGGGCCGGCGGCAGTCCGGCCTCGAGCGCGGGGCCGATGCCGCGCAGCAGCTCGACGACGGCATCGGTCACGGCGTCGCTGCGACGCCGCAGCTGCCAGCGCCGGAACAGCTCGACCGGGTCCTCGTGCCAGACGCGACGCCAGCCGCCGGGGGGCTCCTCCGAGTCCGGCCGGGCGACCGGCCCGGGCGAGCCGAGCGCGCCGGCCTGCCACGGCCGCGGGCGCGACGGCCAGAGCAGCACGCATCCGGCCAGCAGCGCAGCGGAGACGACCTCGGCCGGCCCCACGCTCACGACGTCGCCCCCGGGTCCCACGGCGCACCCGCCGCCCCGGGCTCGCTCGCCCGGCCCCCGGCTGCCACCACGTCCACCTCACCCCGCCCACCCACCTCGCCCGTGGCCGGCACCCGGTCGGGGTCGGTCGGGAGCCCGAGCCGGGCCGCGAGGGCAGGCCAGGCGGCACCCGTCACCGGCCGGCCTCGGCCGTCCCACTCCAGCGCCGGCACGACGCACGGCTCGCCGTCACGCCGGAAGAGCGCCGCCACCGCGGCAACTCGCCGCCGGCCCTCGGCCCGCGTCACGTGCACGACGAGGTCGATCGCCGCCCCGAGCTGCGACCGGACCGCTCCGGGGCCGAGGCCGGCGAGGGCACCGAGCGCCTCGAACCGGGCCACGACGTCAGCGGGGGCGTTGGCGTGCACGGTGCCGCAGCCGCCCTCGTGCCCGGTGTTGAGCGCCGCGAGCAGCTCGCGCACCTCGGCCCCACGCACCTCGCCGACGACGACGCGGTCGGGACGCATCCGCAGGGCCTGCCGCACGAGGGTGGTCAGGGTGACCTCGCCGGCGCCCTCGACGTTCGGTGGTCGCGCCTCGAGCCGGACGAGGTGCGGGTGGTCGATGCTCAGCTCGCGGACGTCCTCGATGACGACGATCCGCTGCGACGGGTCGCTGCAACCGAGGAGCGCCGCGAGCAGGGTGGTCTTGCCGGCGCCCGTGCCGCCGGACACGACGAAGGCGAGTCGGTGGCGGACGACAGCCCGCAGCACCACCTCGGTCTCGGGCGAGAGCATGCCCCCGGCTCGCAGCTCGGCCAGGTCGACGGGTCGGCGCGGAGGCACCCTGATCGTGATGTGCGGCCCACCGTCGACGAGCGGGGGCAGCACGGCGTGCAACCGCGCCCCGTCGGGCAGCTGGCCGTCGACCCACGGGCTCGACTCGTCGAGTCGGCGTCCGGCGAGGCCGGCGAGCCGCACGGCGAGGGTGCGCGCCTCGTCGGGGCGGAGTCGGTCGCCCACCCACTCCATGCCGTGGCCCCGGTCGACCCAGACCCGGCCGTCGCCGTTGACGGCGACATCGGTGACGCCGGGCTCCACGAGCCAGCGCTCGAGCGGACCCGCACCCAGCACCCGCGACGACAGGGCAGCGTGGGAGGCCGCCACGCGCTGGGCGCCGAGTGGCCCGAGCTCCTCGGCCGCCACCCCCGCGACCGCCGCCCCGTCGGGGCCGACTCCGTCGCGCACCCGCTGCCACATCGCCGGGGTGAGCGTCATCGCGACCACCCCTGCCACGCGGGCGAGGTCAGCGCCATCGCGACCACCCCTCCCACCCGGGCGAGGTCAGCGCCATCGCGACCAGCCCCACGCCCGGACCGGCGTCCCCGGCTCATGCCGCGGCCCGTTGGGCGGTCAGCCGCAGCAGGAGCTCGTCAGCGGCGCGGACGACCGCGCCGCGACCGCGGGCCCCGGGCGGCAGGCCGTGGGCCAGCTCGGCCCGCAGGCGCCGGTCGTTGCCGACCACGGCGACGACCGGCACGTCGAGCTCGTCGGTGACGAGCTCCTCGAGGTCGGGCTCGACCCGCTGCCCCCGGATGACGGCCCACGGCTCGATCGGGAGCAGGGGCTGCTCCTGCCACGGGCGGCCGGCGTCGCGGGCCGTCGCCAGCACCCGCCGGACGCCCGGGACGACGACCGCTCCCGCCGCGAGCTCGGCGACGCCCGAGCCGAGCACCACGACGGCCGCGTCGACCAGCAGCCCGATCGCCGCGAGCACGCCGACGTCGCGGGCCAGGTCGACCACGACCAGGTCGTGGCTCTCGCACAGCCCTGCCACGACGTCGGGGACGATGTCGAGCCAGGGGTCCTCCGCGGGCGGTCGCCACCCGTCGTCCCGCGCACCCGACAGCACCGCGACGCCGCAGCTGCTCGGGAGGCGGCGGGCGAGCGCGGCCCCGTCGACGACGCCCGAGACGTCCTCGAGGTCGGCCCACCTCCAGCCGGGGTCCTGCTCCACCCCGAAGACGACGTCGAGGGCGCCCGCGGCCCGGTCGAGGTCGAGCGCGACCACGCCCAGGCCCGCGGCGGCGGCTCGCACGGCGACGGCGGCCGCGAGGGTGGTGGAGCCGACGCCCCCGGAGGCGGGCAGGCACACCATGACGTTTCCCATGCGTCCCACGGTGGCGCGGGGCACCCGCGCGGCGACACCCACGGGCCTGCACCGGTGGACAACCGGCGCTCCGCGCCAGGGGGTGTGGACGACCACGTCGGGGCAGCGTCCGGACATGGCGGTGGCCTCCGTCCGGGGGAAGACGGAGGCCACCTCACGAGACTGGCACCGGGGGGGAGGAGCCAGATCGCGCGGCGCTCGACCCTCACGGGGAGCACCACCGTCAACTGTGGACGCTCCCCCCACGGATTGCAAACCGAGATGTCCCGACACGCGGTGATTTCTTCTGAATTGTCGCCACGCCCGAATGGACCCCGCAGATCCGGCTCACGGGGCCGTCGTCCGAACCGAGCGGAGGCCTCCCGACCGAGGTCGGAAGGCCTCCAGAGAAGGACCGTGCTACCAAGCGTGCAATCTCGTAGTGTCGCCCCGGTTGTGCGACCGGGGGTGGACGGTTCCAAGGGAACTGCTCTCGCGTGGGTACGCGGGTTCTTCTCGAGTCGTTCTGTCTTGCGTGGATCCGGATCTACGCCTCTCGGCGATGTGGTTCCTGGTTCCGTTCTACTCCACGGCGTCGGCGTGGCGACAGCCCCACGGGCTGTCCGGTCTGTCCGGCGCCGAGAAACTGTCCATGGTGGTGGACACCCCGCACGGATCGTCGGGTCAGCGCAGCCGACCGGCGCGCACGGCGTCGCTGATCCGTTCGCCCTCCCCCGCCGCCGTCGTCAGCGCCTCCCCCGCCTGCACGAGCCAGAGGCCCACGCCCCGGGTGCCGCCGCCGGCGTAGGCGGCCAGCGAGCCGACGTACGCGGGCCCGCCGTGGGCGACGTGGCCGGCCTCCGGCACCGCCACCCCGGTCGGGTCGAGGCCGTATGCCTGCACGACCGCGCGCTCCATCGCGCGGGCCACCAGCCCGTTGCCGTGCACGAACGGCCGGATCGCGGCCACCTCGGCGTGCACGAGCGCAGCCACCACGACGGCGGGCACGCGACTGCTGCCGGCCGTCGCGACGACGAGCTCGGCGAGGCCGGAGAGCCGCGCCGCGACCGTCGCGGCGGCCGGGGCGGGCCCGAGGTCGACGAGCTCGGAGCAGCCCTCGTCGCCGACCCGCGGCCGGCCGAGGGCCGCGGCGTCCTGCGAGCCCGCCGTCAGGCCGGGGCCGGCGGCCGCGACGTGCAGCCGGGCGAGCGCCTGCAGCGGAGCCGTCCGCACGAGCGAGACGACCCGCTCGCTCTCGGCCGTCGCCGCCATCGCTCCCCGGAGCACCTGCAGGCCGGGGTCGGGGTCGAGCGGCCAGTCCCGGGCGCCGCTCATCAGCTCCCGCACCAGCTCGACCGGGAAGTCGGCGCCGTCGAGGGCGGCGCTGGCGCGCGCGCCGCGCACACGTGACTCGGCCGCGGCCTCGGGGATCCGTCGCCGCAGCGCCTCGTGGAAGCGCAACCGGGTGCACGCCTCGCGGGCGTCGTCGGCGCGCGCCCGCACGTCGGGCAGCTCGAGCAGGAGCTCGAGCTGGTCGAGGAGCGCGGTCTGGGCGGGGCTGGGCTCGGGCACCAGCCCAGCCTAGGAGCGCCGGTCCGCTGTCCGGGACCGCCCGGCGCCCCCGGGGGCGTGAGTACACTCACGGCATGAGCTCGATGACCCGACCCGCCCTCACCGGAGCGTGGTGGCTGCCCAGCTGAGGCGGCCCATCGAACCCATCCCGACATCCGGAGCCGCCCACGGGCGGCTCCGTGCGCGTGCCCTGGCCGGCACCGGCTCCTCCCGTGGGCTCTCGACCCTGACAGGAGAGACCCATGTCCCACACCCCGGCGTCCACCACCGCCCCCACCACCGTCCCCACCACCGTCCCCACCACGACGCCCGCCGTTCCCGCTGCCGTCCCAGCCGGCCCCGAGGCGGCCGAGACGGAGGCCAGCGCCACCTACGCCGTGGCCCGCGAGCGCAGCCGCGTGCTCGACGAGCTCATCGACACGCACGCCGCCCGGGAGCCCGCCCGCTTCCGGATGCTCACCGGTGACCGCCCCACCGGCCCGCTGCACATCGGTCACTACCTCGCGAGCCTGCGCAACCGGGTGCGCCTGCAGGACAAGGGAGCCGAGACCTTCGTCGTCATCGCCGACTACCAGGTCGTGACCGACCGCGACGCCGTCGGCGCGATCGGCGACAACGTCCACGGTCTCGTCGTCGACTACCTCGCGGCCGGCATCGACCCCGCCCGCACGACGATCTTCACGCACAGCGCGGTGCCGGCGCTCAACCAGCTGATGCTGCCGTTCCTCTCGCTCGTCACGGACGCCGAGCTGCGCCGCAACCCGACGGTCAAGGACGAGCTCGCGCTCTCCGGTGGCCGCCCCCTGTCGGGGCTGCTGCTCACCTACCCGGTGCACCAGGCCGCCGACATCCTCTTCTGCCACAGCCGCGTCGTCCCGGTGGGGCGTGACCAGCTGCCGCACCTCGAGCTGACCCGGGCGATCGCCCGCCGCTTCAACCAGAGGTATGCCGGCGGCCAGGGCGTGTTCGCCGAGCCGGAGGCCCTGCTCGGCGAGGTGCCGCTGCTGCTCGGCACCGACGGCACCAAGATGGCCAAGAGCCGGGGCAACGTCGTCAACCTCCGCGACACCGCCGACGAGACGGCGGCGCGCATCCGGGCGGCCGTGACGGACGGCGAGCGCCGCATCACCTTCGAGCCCGAGCGCCGCCCGGCCGTCGCCAACCTGCTCACCATCGCGGGGCTGTTCCTCGACGAGTCCCCCGCGGTGCTGGCCGAGCGGGTGGGTGACGGCGGGGCCCGAGCGCTCAAGGAGCTCGTGACCGAGGCGGTCAACGAGTCGCTCGCCGACCACCGGAGGCGACGGGCCGACCTGGCGCGCGACCCGGCATACGTGACCGCGGTGCTGCACGAGGGCAACGCGCGGGCCGCGGCGGTGGCCGACCGGACGCTCGCCACCGTGCGGGCGGTGATGGGGATGAGCTACTGACCGCGGCGCCGGGCCCGCCCCGACGCGGCGAGGTCGGCCCGGCGCATCCCCTCCTCGTCGAGGCGCGCCCCCTCCTCGGGGGTCGGCGCCGTGCCACCGCGCGACGCCGGCAGCCACCACCGGTCGGCCGCGGAGCGCGGGCGACCGGGGTAGTCGTCCATCGCCTGCTCGAGCAGCGCGGCGGTCGCCTCGCGCAGCTGCTCGCTGACCACGCGGGGGTCGGCGTCGGGCTCCGGGTGCAGCGGCTCGCCGACGAGAACGGTCACCGGCGTGCCGCGCCGCAGCCCGACGCGCGCACCCACCGTGAGCACGCGCTGGCCGCCCCAGACGACCACGGGCAGGAGCGGGACGCCGCACCACGTGGCCACCGCGGCGGCTCCGGGACGGTAGGGGCGCAGCGTCCAGGCGTGCGAGATCGTCGCCTCGGGGAACAGCCCGACGACCTCGCCCGACCGGGCGGCGGCCACCGCGCGGCGCAGGGCGATCTCGCCGTGGGCCCGGTCGACGGGGATGTGGCCCATGGCGCGCATCGCGGTGCCGACGAGCGGGGGCGTGAAGACGCCCTGCTTGGCGAGGAACCGGACCAGCCGTCCGCGACGGGTGCCGACGAGACCGACGAAGAGGAAGTCGAGGAAGCTCACGTGGTTGCTCGCGAGCACCGCGCCGCCGCGGGTCGGCAGGTGCTCGGCCCCACGGACCTCGATGCGCAGGCCGAGCAGCCGGAAGAGTCCCCGGGCTGCCCGGACGACGAGGCGGTACGTCAGGTCGGTCACACCTCATCTTCGACGACGACGGCGCCCACGGATGGGAGGCGGGCGTCGTGGCCGAGGACGGCGCGGGCAAGCGCGACCCCGCGTCCGGCATACGGCCGCGGTCGAAGGGGCACCTGACCGCTCGTCCTCGGAGCGGGACCGCTGGACCGGCTACTGGCCGGTAGGGATGAGACCCGCCTCACTCCGGCCTTGAAGGGCGAACTAGCCTGCGTTTGAGTTGTGGCGACCGCCGCGCCTGACTGCCTGACGCGCGGACGGCACGACCGCACCATCGTCGATGCGAAAGGGTGACACCGTGAGCGAAGAGCCGCTCGAGAACCTCGTCCACGAGGGACTGACCTTCCCGCCGCCGCCCGAGTTCGCCGCGCAGGCGAACGGCACGGCCGACCTCTACGACGCGGCGGCAGCCGACCCGGAGGGGTTCTGGGCCGAGCAGGCCCGCACCTACCTCACGTGGAGCACTCCCTTCAGCGAATCGCTCGACTGGAGCAACCCGCCCTTCGCGAAGTGGTTCGCCGACGGCGAGCTCAACGCGTGCGTCAACGCCGTCGACCGGCACGTCGAGGCCGGCCGCGGCGACAAGGTCGCCATCCACTTCGTCGGCGAGCCCGAGGGCGACACCCGCGACATCACCTACGCCGACCTGCACGCCGAGGTCCAGCGCGCCGCGAACGCGCTCGCCGACCTCGGCGTCAGCACGGGCGACACGGTCGCCATCTACCTGCCGATGATCCCCGAGGCCGCCGTCGCGATGCTCGCCTGCGCCCGCCTCGGCGCCCCGCACTCCGTCGTCTTCGGCGGCTTCTCGGCCGAGGCGCTGCACTCGCGCATCGACGACGCCCAGGCCAAGGTCGTCATCACCGCCGACGGCGGCTACCGGCGCGGTGCGCCCTCGGCGCTCAAGCCGGCCGTCGACGCGGCGCTCGACCACGGCGACACGTCGGTCGAGCACGTGCTCGTCGTGCGCCGGACGGGTCAGGACACCGCGTGGAACGACCGCGACGTCTGGTGGCACGAGGCCCTCGAGAAGGCCGCGCCGACGCACGAGGCCCAGGCCTTCGAGGCCGAGCACCCGCTCTTCATCCTCTACACGTCCGGCACGACCGGGAAGCCGAAGGGCATCTTCCACACGACGGGTGGCTACCTCACGCAGGCCGCCTACACGAACGCCGTCGTGCACGACGTGCACCGCGACACCGACGTCTACTGGTGCACGGCCGACATCGGCTGGGTGACGGGCCACTCCTACATCGTCTACGGCCCGCTCACGAACGGCGTGACGCAGGTGATGTACGAGGGCACGCCCGACACCCCGCACCAGGGTCGCTGGTGGGAGATCGTGCAGGACTACAAGGTGACGATCCTCTACACCGCCCCCACGGCGGTGCGCACCTTCATGAAGTGGGGCTCCGACGTCCCGGCGAAGTTCGACATGAGCTCGCTGCGCCTGCTCGGCTCGGTCGGCGAGCCGATCAACCCCGAGGCCTGGCTCTGGTACCACAAGCACATCGGTGGGGGCCGCGCCCCGATCGTCGACACGTGGTGGCAGACCGAGACGGGCGCCATCATGATCAGCCCGCTGCCGGGCGTCACGACGCTCGAGCCGGGCTCGGCGCAGAAGGCGATCCCCGGCATCAGCGCCGAGATCCTCGACGACGAGGGCCAGCCCTTCACGACGCCGGAGCAGGTCGGCTACCTCGTGCTGACCAAGCCGTGGCCGTCGATGCTGCGCGGCATCTGGGGCGACCCCGAGCGCTACAAGGAGACGTACTGGTCGCGGTTCGGAGAGAAGTACTACTTCGCCGGCGACGGCGCGAAGTACGACGCCGACGGCAACATCTGGCTGCTCGGTCGCGTCGACGACGTCATGAACGTCTCGGGCCACCGGCTCTCGACGGCCGAGATCGAGTCGGCCCTCGTGTCGCACCCGAAGGTCGCCGAGGCGGCCGTCGTCGGCGCCACCGACGAGACGACCGGACAGGCCGTCTGCGCCTTCGTCATCCTGCGCCAGGAGTTCGTCGAGGAGGCGGACGAGCCGGGCGAAGGCGGTGACCTCGTCAAGGAGCTGCGCAACCACGTGGCCAAGGAGATCGGCCCGATCGCCAAGCCGCGCTCGATCATGATCGTCAGCGAGCTGCCCAAGACGCGCTCCGGCAAGATCATGCGGCGCCTGCTGCGCGACGTCGCCGAGGGCCGCGAGGTCGGCGACGTGACGACCCTCGCCGACAGCTCGGTGATGGACCTCATCAAGACCGGCATGGCCTCCGGCTGACCGACGCCTCACGTCGCCCGTCGCACGCACGTCGCACCCGAGGACGTATGCCGCCCGCCCCCCTCGTGGGGAGGCGGGCGGCGTACGTGGTGGGCCCACGTGCAGCGCGCCACCGGCTCCGGTCCTGCCGGCATCGCGGCGGCACGCCGCCTGCTCCCGCCCTCGCATCGACGGAGGGGTCGGGAACCGGGGCGCGGCAGCTAGAGGTGCCAGGTGACACCCGTCGCCGTGACCGTGGCCGTGAGCTGGCGTCGGTGCACGACGGTGTGGTGGCGGCCGCACAGCAGCGCCCCGTTGCCGACGTCGGTGCGCCCGCCGTGCAGCCAGTGCACGACGTGGTGCGCCTCGCACCACGCCGGGGGCACCGTGCAGCCCGGGAAGCTGCAGCCCTGGTCGCGCGCGGCGAGGGCCCGGCGCTGGGCCGGACCGAACAGCCGTCTGGTGTAGCCGAGGTCGAGCACCTCGGACGGGGATCCGAGCACCATGGGCACGATGCCGGCCTCGCACGCCAGCCTCCGGACCGTCGACGGTGTCACCACGCCGCCGGTGTCGAGCACCCCGACGCCGCGGAGCGCGTCCGTGAGGGCCTCGAGGGTCATCGTCACGACGAGCGTGGCGCGCGGCGACCGGGTCACGCCCTCGGGCGCCGCCACGCCTCGGCCGATGATCTCGATCAGGGCGTCGGCCCGGCGGGTGCCCGCCGACCGGCTGTCGACACCGTCGGGCGACAGGTCCGGCCGGGGGCGGGACAGCGGGTCGATGGCCGCCTCGACGATCGCCGCCCCCTCGGGGTCCAGGCGCATCCGGTAGTCGGTGAACCCGGCCGCGGTCGTGCGCCCCCGGCTCAGCGAACGCCCGGCGCGCAGCCCGGCCTCCTCCGCGTCGCGCTCGGCTGGAGGCTTGACCGTGGCTCGCGCGTGGGCGACGAGGCGGGCGAGCTCACGCGCGGTGAGGACGTCGGCGGCCTCGACCATCGCGTCGACGATGCCGGCGAGGTGCGCGGGGTCGGCGACCGGCGCCACGTCGTCGTGGAACCGCAGGATCGCCGCGGCCGCCCCCACGCCCACCTCTCCCTCCACCACCCGCTCGGCCAGGCGCTCCCAGCGGCTGTCGCGCAGGGCCGCCCCCACCCTGGCCACGGCGGCAGCCGCGGCCCCGTCGAAGCGCGTGGCGCCGAGCCCGTCGGCCTGCCCCCGCAGCCAGTCGGCGCGTGACAACCCGTCGTCCGCGCCCAGCCCGCGGGAGTGCGCCTCGCTGGCCAGCACGGCCGTGAGGGTCTGGCACAGCTCGCGCAGCTCCTGGGCGCGCCCGACGAGGGCGGAGACCTCGCCCTCCGACAGCGCCCAGGTCGGGCAGCCGCGGGCCAGCGACCGGACCGTGCACACCATCTCGTCCAGCACGGCGACCGGGCGCTCGGCCTCGGTGTGCAGTGCGGTGCTCATGCAGACCACGATAGGGTCGACCACCGACAATGCATGACTTCGTCATACGCAGGAGTAATCGTGAGCCAGCAGCAGCCACCCGGCACCGGCGCCGCCGACCGCACCAAGGTCCTCTCCGTGCGGCTGACGGAGGAGGAGTTCGCGGCGCTCTCGTCACGGGCCGTCGAGCTCGGCATCGGTCCGTCGACCCTCGCCCGCACGCTCGTGCGGCGGGCCCTCGCCCCGGCGACGACCCACGACCGCACGTCGAGCCACCTCACGGCCCTCGAGGCCGCCCTCCGCCCGGAGCCCGACCTCCACGCCCGCCCGGATACGAGCGTCGATGCGCGCCTCGCGCTGGTCGAGGCGCGCGTGGACGCCCTCGAGCGCGCGGCCGGGCAGCAGCGCGCCACCTGATCCCGCGGCCCCCACGTCCGTGCCGTATTCACCCCGGCGCCCGAGGCACTAGCGTCTTCAGGGTGAGCAACGACAGCAGCACCAGCGACACCACCCCCGCCGCCCCGGGCAGCGACGACCCGGCACCCGACCGCACGAGCTTCGCCGACCTCGGGCTCGACGACAAGGTGCTCAAGGCCCTGCGCGACGTCGGCTACGAGCACCCGTCCCCGATCCAGGCCGCGACGATCCCCGCCCTGCTCGACGGTCGTCACGTCGTCGGCCTCGCCCAGACCGGCACCGGCAAGACGGCGGCCTTCGCGCTGCCCATCCTCAGCCGGCTCGACCTGCGGCAGAAGAAGCCGCAGGCGCTCGTGCTCGCACCCACCCGGGAGCTCGCCCTGCAGGTCTGCGAGGCGTTCGAGCGGTACGCCGCCCACCTCAAGGGCGTCCACGTGCTCCCCGTCTACGGCGGGCAGGCCTACGGCGTCCAGCTGAGCGCCCTGCGCCGCGGCGTGCACATCGTCGTCGGCACCCCGGGCCGCATCATGGACCACCTCGAGAAGGGCACCCTCGACCTCAGCGAGCTGCGCTTCCTCGTGCTCGACGAGGCCGACGAGATGCTCAAGATGGGCTTCGCCGAGGACGTCGAGACGATCCTGGCGGACACCCCGGACGACAAGCACGTCGCCCTCTTCTCGGCGACGATGCCCTCCCAGATCCGCCGCATCTCGAAGAAGTACCTCCACGACCCCGTCGAGATCACCGTGAAGTCGACGACCTCGACGGCCCCGAACATCACGCAGCGCTACCTCACCGTCAGCTACCCGCAGAAGGTCGATGCCCTGACCCGCATCCTCGAGGTCGAGAACTTCGAGGGCATGATCGTCTTCGTCCGCACGAAGAACGAGACGGAGACGCTGGCGGAGAAGCTGCGCGCCCGTGGCTTCTCGGCCATGGCGATCAACGGCGACATCGCCCAGAACCAGCGCGAGCGCACGGTCGACCAGCTGAAGTCCGGCAAGCTCGACATCCTCGTCGCTACCGACGTGGCCGCCCGAGGCCTCGACGTCGACCGGATCAGCCACGTCGTCAACTACGACATCCCGACCGACACCGAGTCCTACGTCCACCGCATCGGGCGTACCGGCCGAGCGGGCCGGAGCGGCGACGCGATCTCGTTCGTCACGCCCCGCGAACGCCACCTGCTCAAGGCCATCGAGAAGGCGACGCGCCAGTCGCTCGTGCCGATGAGCATGCCGAGCGTCGAGGACATCAACGCCACCCGCCTGACGCGCTTCGACGACGCCATCACCGAGGCCCTCTCCACCGACAAGGTCGACTTCTTCCGCGACGTCATCGCGCACTACGTGAGCGAGCACAACGTGCCCGAGGCCGACGTCGCAGCGGCCCTGGCGGTCGTGCTCCAGGGTGACGAGCCGATGCTGCTCGACCCCGAGCCCGCCCGCCCCGCACGGACGTTCGACGACCGCGGCTCCCGTGACCGTCGCGACGACCGACGCGACGACCACGGCTCGCGCGCGGGCCGTGGTGACCGCAACGACCGCGGCGACCGTGGCGACCGTGGGCCCCGCCGTGGCTCGTCCGGCCCGATGGCCACCTACCGGATCGCCGTCGGGCGCCGCCACCGGGTCGAGCCGCGCCAGATCGTCGGCGCCCTCGCCAACGAGGGCGGCCTCGGCCGGTCGGACTTCGGCCACATCGACATCCGCACCGACCACTCGCTCGTCGAGCTCCCCGCGACCCTGCCACCGGGCACGTGGGACAAGCTGCGGACGACCCGCATCTCCGGTCAGCTCATCGAGCTGACCGAGGACCGTGGTCGCGGCGCGGGCGGGCCCTCGCGGGGACCGCGCGACACGCGAGGGCGCGACTGACGTCGACGCGCGGCGAGCTCGACCCCACCCCGGGTCGGCAGGTCGTGCCGCCTGCCGGGCGCGTCAGCGGCTCCGGGTCACCGTCGCCGACCAGCTCCCGGTCGTCAGACCCTCGGGGAACGTGACGCCGAGGATCTGCACGAGCCGCGGCAGCACGACGATCGGGGCCACCGTCCGGTGCGCCCGGTAGTCCGCGGTGACGGCGGCCGGCACGGAGCCGAGGCTCTCGTTGTCGTAGCGCAGCACCGTCTCGCCGCCGCGGCCCTCGTGGTAGAGCACCGGTCCGCCCGCCGCCGGCACCTCCGTGGGCGCCGCCTGCGCCACCGACGAGACGGTGTGCTCGTCCGGCCGCGGCACCGAGAGGGAGGCGGTGACGGGCGACCCGGCGAGGTCGGACACCGTCGCCGCGAGCGCCGGGACGAAACGGGCGGGCAGCCCGAGGCCGCGCCACCGGGCGGCGAGCCCGGCGTCGTCCGTCGCGATGGACGTGACGTAGAAGGCACCGTCGACGGCCTGACCGTCCCGAGAGGCGAGAGCCACCGCACCGATCGAGACCTGCGTACGCCGGTCGCGCCGGTCGTCGTGACCGCGCCGGTCGCCGTGACCGCGCCGGTCGCCGTCGTCCCCGCTGTTCCCGCCGTGGCGCCG
Source organism: Terrabacter aeriphilus (assembly GCF_039542985.1). Lineage (NCBI taxonomy): Bacteria > Bacillati > Actinomycetota > Actinomycetes > Micrococcales > Intrasporangiaceae > Terrabacter > Terrabacter aeriphilus. The sequence continues at coordinate 60,896 of NZ_BAABIW010000018.1, read as the reverse complement.
GTCGACCGAGATGTCGTCGCAGACGTAGTCCCACATCTGGAAGCGCGACGCCTCGAGCGGGACCGTCGTGACCGACGGGACGTAGCGGGCGGGCACGAGCGCTCGTGCCCCGGCGGCCGTCACGGCTCGTGGAACCGCCACCTCGACGCAACCGGACTCGTGGGTCGTCAGCGACCCCCGCGCCGGCTCGCCGTGGGGGTGCGGTCCCGATGCCGGGGCGCCGCCGTCACCCACCGCCAGCGCCGGGGCCGCACCACCCCCCGAGGCGATGAGCAGGGCCGTGGCCACGAGTCGTCCCGTCCTCCGGTGCATGTCCGATCCTCCGCTGTCCCGTGAACCGGTCGCGCCGGCCGACGGACCACCGTCGCCCGGCGCGACCGCCCACCACCGCTGCCGTCCGTGCCATTCTGGGAGGGCAACGCACGACGGTCGAGTGCCTCTTGCGCCACCTTGACGCAGCCGCACCGACCCATCCGTCGGCAGGGGACGGCGGGCGCTCCGCCCGCCGGTGAAGGAGCGGTCGTGGCAGCACGGCGGTTGGAGGCAGCGGCGTCGGTCGCCCGTGACCTCGCCGTCGCGGCCTCCCGCGCCGAGCCCCTCGAGCCGCTCCTGCCCGCCGTCGTCGACGTGCTCCGAGCCGATGCCGGGATCGGCCTCGCCCGACTCGTACGGCGGGACCAGCGGAGCGAGGTGTCGGTGAGGGTGAGCGGCGCTCCCCCGCTCACCGAGGAGATGGGTCGCCGCGCCCTCGAGGTCGCGGGCCGTCACCCCGGTCTGCTCCACCTGTCCACGGCCCGCCCGACGCGGTTGAGCGACCTCGTGCACCTGCCCGACTTCTGGTGCACCGAGGTCTACGAGCGCATGCACGGTCACGCCGACGGCCGCTACCCCCTCGCAGCCCTGTTGCACGGCTCCGCCGACGGGCTGCTCTTCGTCGGCCTGCACCGGTCGCGCCGCGACTTCGACGACGACGACGTGCGGCTCCTCGAGCAGGTGCAGCGCCCGCTCGTGGCGGCTCTCGCCTTCCGGTCGGCCCTCGACGAGACCACCGCGCTGCTGCGGGGTGGACGCCTGCCCGCCGGCCCGGGTGACTCACCGCCCGCGGCGAGGGCCGCGCCGCTGCTGACGCTCTGCGGGGACTACCGGCCGACGGCCCGCGAGGCAGAGGTGCTCACCCTCGCGGCGGCCGGGTGGACGAACCGCCGCATCGCGCGTCGGCTCGGCATCAGCGAGCGGACCGTGCGCAAGCACCTGGGGTCGGTCTACGAGGGCTCAGGGCAGCGCAGTCGCGCTGCGGCCGCGGCGTGGTGGGCCCAGCGGCACCAGACGCTCTGGAACCCGTAGCGGTATCACCGGCGGTCGCTCGGACCTCTTCGAGACGAGCCACCCCGAGAAGCGGGAGCGGCCCCTTGATCGAAGTGGGTGCACCATGACCGTGACCAAGCTCGCCACCGGCATCACCGGAGGGACCGCGGTCTGCGGCCTGCCCGACGGGACGTTCGTCGTCGCCTCGGGCCCGGGGCTGCTCACCCGCTACGACGACGCCGGAGCGGCGATCGAGTCGACCTCGGTCGGCGGGGTCGTGAGCGGCCTCGCCGCACACCCCACCGGCAACGGCGTCCTCGCGGCCTGCGCATCCTCCGGCGTGTGGGAGGTGCTGTTCGGGTCCACCCCGGCGGTGCGGAACCTGCACGCCCTCAAGGGCGCCCGCGGTCTGGCCGTCGACGTGGCGACGGCGTCCCTGCTCGTCGTGACGACTCGAAAGGGCGGCACGCTGTGCCGTGTCCCCGTCACCGGAACCGGCACCGGCACCGTGCAGGTGCTCGCCACCGGGCTCGGCAGGGCGACCGCGATCGCCCGCCGGATGGGCGACCCCGCCGCCTGGGTGCTGCGCGGCGGCGCGGGTGCCGAGCTCACCGCATACGACCTCGGCACGGGGGCGGCGGGCGACGTGGTCGGCGGCCTCGGCACGGCGCGCGGCGTCACCTGGGCCGCTGTCGCGGGCGGGCAGCTCGCCGTCGCCGACGCCGCGGGGCGGATCCTGCTCGTCGACGTGCGCCGGCCGGCCGACCCGCCGACGGTGCTCGAGGACGGCCTGCCCCGCGTCTGGTCGATCGACCTGTCGGCCACCCCCGGCCCGGGCGGAGGGGGAGCCCTCGTCGCGGGCACCGGCGACGCGCTCACCCTCGTCGACCTGCCCCCGGCGCCGAGCGTGCAGCTCGAGGTGCCGGCGGAGCCGCTCTACCTCTCCGGGTGGGCGCGGGTCGGCATCGCGCTCACCGGCGGCCTCGGCCTCGACGACCTCGTCTTCCGCGTCGAGCCGCCCGAGGGCGGGCTCGTGTCGCAGTCGCGGGACGCGACCTTCGCGCACCGGCCATCGGTCGTGCTCTCGGCGAGTGCCGTGGTCGGCTCCTACACGCTCGTGGCGCACGACGCCGCGACGGGCGACGAGCTCGCCGCCGAGCCCTTCGAGATCACGGACGTCTGGGACGGCGTCGACGGCCCGCCCGTGAGCCACGTCGGGGCGGTCGGGGTCGACGCCCCCGACCCGGCCTGGGGTGGTGGCGACCCCTTCCAGCCGCAGAACCTCGGCGTCACCCCGGCCCTCGGGACGAAGAACGTCGGGGTCGTCATCCTCGAGACGACCGACACCGCAGCGCTGTCGGCGACCGACCAGGGCGCGCTGCGCACCGAGTGGCGCGACGAGGTCTTCGACGGCGTCACGCGCGGCGGCGTCGTCGAGTCGACCCGTGCCTACTGGCGTGACGTGTCGGAGGGCCGCCTCGACCTCGCGGACGCCGGCGTCGTCGGCCCCCTGCGGCTGGCGAACGGCTGGGGCTCGTACGCGACCTCCGTCAACGCCACGACCGGCAAGACCGACGGCTGGGAGGCTTTCGCACGAGCCGCGATCGCCGACCTGCGCACCCGGAACGACGCGGCCGCAGCCGCCGGCGACCCGCCCGTGCTCGACCTGCTGAGCGTCGACTCGATCATCCTCGTCGTGCGCTCCGTGCCCGCCGCGGGCGCGAGCCCGGGTCGCTTCGTGTGGCCGAGCGCGACGCGTCCGGGCGGCTACCAGCTCGCGTTCGAGGTCGCCCGCCAGACCTTCACGGTCCCGGTGCCGTTCGGATCGATCGAGGTGACGGTGCCGATCAACCGGACGATCCAGATGTTCGCCATGCCGGACGACTGGGAGGCCCGTGACTCCAGCGGACGGGTGCGCGGCGAGACCGCCTCGCACGAGCTCGGGCACAACCTCGGCCTGCCCGACGAGTACGCCCGCTCGAGCCACCCCCAGTGGGCCAAGGACCGTGACCTCGCCGGCTCGACGTCCGCCGGCGCGAGCTGGTCGCTCATGTCGTGGGAGGAGCAGTTCCCGCAGACGACCGTGGTGGAGAAGATGCAGCTCGGCTGGGTCGACGCCCCGCACGTGCGCAACCTCAGCTTCGCGACGCTCGGACCGGTCGACGAGGAGGTCGTGCTGCACGCGTCGGACCTCGGGCCCCCGCCCCCGGGCCGCTTCTCGGCGGCCGAGATCCGCATCGCCGACGGGCTCAACTACTACTTCGAGTACCGCCGCGAGCTGCCCACCACCACGAGCGACCAGGACGTGCCCGCCGACCGCACCGTGGTCGGGGTCGACTGCCGCTCCGGCGCCGAGCCTGCCGACCGGCGCAACATCCTGCGCATCAAGAACGACGCGGACAACGACGCCGGCGAGTTCCAGGCGGGTGACGACTACCGGGAGCAGGACACCTCGGATCCCGGCTACCCCAACGACTTCCGCATGTCGGTGGTGAGCACCGACGCCGACTCGGCCCGGATCCGCATCCAGTACGGCGACTCCAAGCCCGACCCGCAGATCAGGCCGTGGGCGCCGAGCACGAACTGGAAGAGCCCGGACCTGCGCGTGACCAACGCCCGCAACCTCGCCGACAGCCGGTTCACCGACATCCCCTGGGAGGGCCACGACAACCGGATCGTCGCCACGGTGCGCAACCCGGGACTGCTCAACGCGCGCACCGTGCGGGTCGACTTCTTCGTCAAGGACTTCACCCTCGGCGGCGGCGCAGAGACGGCCCTCGGCAGCGACACCCACGACGTGCCCACGGGCGCCACCGTGGAGTTCCACTCGAGTGTCGCGTGGGTGCCACCGCCCCTCTCGGCCGTGCCGTTCCTCCACGTCCAGCCGCACTACTGCGTCGTCGCGCGCATCGCCGAGTACCACGACCCGGTCGACCCGACGATCCGCGAGATCACCCGGGACAACAACGAGGCCCAGTCCAACCACACGCAGCTCATCTCGGTGAGCGCCTCGCCCTCGACCCGCGAGATCGGCTTCGTCAAGGTCACCAACCCCCTGCCCCGGGCGGCCGACTGCCGCGTCCAGGTGCGTCAGACGAGCGACTTCGCCCGCACCTACGTCGAGCACGCGTGGGTGCACCTCCAGGCCGGTGAGGAGCGCGACGTCATGTTCCTCACGGAGTCGCTCGTCGGCGACCCCACGTGGGGCACGCAGACGCGCGAGCGCCGCGACCGGATCTACAAGGAGCCCAACAGTGTTCGCCTGACGGGCATCGCGGACGACCACGAGACCTGCGAGGGCTTCGTCACCGGGGGCGCGCACGTGCTCGTGCGCTCCGCCCGCGCGACCCGCTGGGTGCGCTTCGGCCGCGACGGCGGCCTCGCCTTCGGCCGCATCGAGGCCGTCGACGACGGAAGTGGTTGCGACGGAACCGTGCTCGTCACGGTGTGGCCCGAGGAGGCGCCGGAGAAGGGCGTCGTTCGGCAGGGCCAGGCCGTCGGTGGCGACGCCCGCGTCGAGCTGGGCGACCTCGACGACTCCTGGCTCGTCCAGGGCCACTACCTCGGCTCGTTCGACCGCTCCCCCTGCGACAGCGAGGTCCTGGACCCGCGCGCCTGACACCCCGGCCGGATGCGGTGTGCCCCCGTCCGCTCGAGGGTGCACACCGCATCCGGCCGCGTCCCACCGGGCGAGAGGCGCGGTGGCCGGGCCGTGTGAGACCGGCCACACCACGAGCACGACGGGTCGGGGAATGACCCGGGACTCGTGATAGTTGGTTGAATCGTGAAGCAACTTCGAATCGTCGTCTCCAGCACCCGTCCCGGCCGCATCGGGCCCAAGGTCGCCCAGTGGGTGGCCGAGCAGGCCTCCACCGAGGAGTGGGAGGTCGAGCTGCTCGACCTGTCGTCCCTGCCGTTCTTCGACGAGGAGGACATGCCGCGCAACGGCAACTACGCCAAGCCGCACACCAAGGAGTGGGCGTCGCAGGTCTTCGGCTCCGACGCCATCGTCGTCGTGACGCCGCAGTACAACCGGAGCTTCCCCGCGCCGATCAAGAACGCCATCGACTACCTGTTCGCCGAGTGGGACGCGAAGCCGGTTGCGCTCGTCGGCTACGGCTGGACGGGCGCCTCCGACGCGACGGCCGACCTCACCAAGGTGCTCGGCCACGTCAAGGCCGACGTCGTCGGCGACGTCGGGCTCGTCTTCACCCAGGACGTGAGCCCCGAGGGTCAGATCGAGATCACCGACGAGCGCCGGGTGGAGCTCGACGGCCTGCTCCGCGACCTCGCCGCGCGCGTCGACGCCCCGGTCGGCGCCAGCGCCTGACCCGCCTCCGAACGCACCACGGCTCGGTTCCTCGGGGCCGAGCCCGCACGACCTCATGGCCCGACCCGTTTCGCAGGGTCGGGCCATGAGTGCTCTCGGGCGGCCGTGCGCGGCCGACTCAGCAGGTGAAGGTCTGCGACCACTCCGCCCCGGTCCACGTGCCCGCGTTGGCGACGATCGACATCTTCCACGTCCCCGACTTCGGGGTCGTGGTCGGCGTCATGGTCAGGCGCGACGGGCTGGTGACGGTGCGCACGACGTTGCTGGCGTTGGGCGGCGGGTCGAGGACCAGGGTGTAGGAGTCGGCTCCCGCGACGGGCTCCCACCCGGTCAGGCTGACGCCGCCGCGCGGCAGCGGGGCGTTGTTGGCGTTCGACGGGCAGGTGAAGGTGCCGTAGGCGTCGGCACTCGCCCTGAGCGTGAGCGTGGAGACGCGCAGACTGCCGGATGCTTTGGCACCGAAGGCTGCCCACGCCGCCGACGGCGCCCCGTAGGCGACGAGGACGAGCACCACGGCCGCGACGACACGTCGGGTGGACCGCATGGTCACACCCCCACCCGTCGGTGCGCGGCAGCCACGGTGCGGCCGTCCGCGACCCGCATCGCTTCGGCGGGTCCGGCGGGCCCGTCGCACGCAGCGTGCCGCAGCGCCTGTGCCGTGGGGGCCGTCGCGCGCCGTAGCGCCCGCAGGGCCCGGCGGGCGCGACGCGGGCGGCCGGCCTCCATGGCCTCGGTCACGGCGTGCGTCCGGGCGGCGACCCGTGCGGCACCGACGGTGGTCGAGGTCACCTCGAGGCTCAGCCCCGCCTCGACGGCGGCCTGGACGTCGTCGCGCAGCACGGCGTGCTCGATGCGCTCGACGCGCGCCCCGATGAGCTCGGTGTAGGTGCGGGCGAAGGCGTGGGCCGCGTCCGCGCTGCCCAGCTCCTCGACGAGCTCCTCGAGCGCCTCGTCGTCGAGGACCGGGACGGGCGACCAGATGCGACGCAGTGCGACGACGAGCAGCAGCGCGAGCGCACCCCAGAAGACGTAGGTCTGCACGAAGGGCTCGCGCAGGGCCCGGATCACCGTGCCGGCGTGCGGGATGACGGCCCGCGTCTGCCACACCGTGTCACCCTCGAGGGTCGCGACCCAGGGGTCGGCCTTGGCGTTGGCGTCGCCCTTGGTGACGATGGCGAGCCGGCCGGCGGCGTCGGTCGTGACGCGCACGATGCGGTGCGTCTCGACGCGGTGGTCCTCGACCGGGATGTGGTAGCTGATGACGTCACCGACCTTGACGTCCGCGGCCGGCTTCGGGGTGCTGACGATGACGTCGCCCGGGTTGATCCCGGGCGACATCGAGCCGGTGAGCATCGTGGCGGTGCGGTAGCCGAGCAGGTGCGGGCCCAGCGCGACGACGAGGAACGACAGACCGGCCACGACGAGCAGCAGGCGGGTGACGAGCAGCCACCCGAACCGCAGCACCCGCGCTGCCGGGTTGCGCCGCGCCCGACCGCCCACGACGTCACGGCGGGCGACCGGCTGGTCGAGCTGCGGCGTCGTGGCGGTGGCGGTGCGCATCGGTGCTCCTCGGTTCGGCGTGGACGCCCGCCGGTTTCAGCTGGGCGTCGGGTGGGCGTCGGGTGGGTCGGGTCAGCGGTTGGTGGCGGCGCGCTGGGTGCCGGTGAAGTCGAGGCCGATGACGCTGGACTGGCCCTGGAAGGTGTTGTCGGCGGCGTCGGGGAAGGTGAGCTTGACGCGCAGGTTGTCGCTCTGGCCGCTGGCGACCGAGGCGAGGTTGCTCAGGGCGAGGTTGGTGCCGATGACGGGGCGGGTGGCCAGGACCGTCTTGGTCGTGCCGCCGCAGGTGTAGGTGAACGCCGGGGAGGTGCCGGCCTCGGTCCAGGCCTTGGAGCAGGACTCGACGACCAGCTGCAGGCCGTTGGTGGTGTCGGTGTCGAGCTTGCTCGAGGGCGAGGCGCTGGTGGTCAGGCTGAGCGAGCCGAGGTCCTGGTTGCCGGTGTTGGAGATGGTGACGGCGCGCTGGATGGTGTCGCCGGGCACGAGGCCGGTGGCGGCGACGGAGAGGCGGTTGGTGGCGCCGGGGGCGCCGAGCTCGACCTTGACGGTGCCGGCGGTGGTGGTGGCGCTGGCGGAGGTGGTCGAGGTGAACGAGCCGTAGGTGCCCAGGCCGGCGACGCCGGCGGCGGCGGCGACGAGCGCGACCGAGGCCAGCACCTTGCCGGAGGTGTTCGTGCGGGCGGGCTTGCGGGTCGTGGTGCGCATGGGGTGCTCCTGCTTCGGTGGCTGCTGGCGGATGTCGCGCGAGGTCCTGGGAGGTCCTGCGAGAAGTCGTGGTCGGCGTGGGCCGATGACGAGAACTCTGCCGGGCCGAATGCAAGACAAAACCGGGCAAACACCAAGCAATCCCACAAGAAACGTGCAAGTCCTCGGGTCTGGTGCGGGACGACGAAGAGGTCGCGACCTCCCCGGCAAGGGGGTCGCGACCTCTGCAGCCAGGAGCGTCCGGTTAGGCCCGATGACGCCCGGCGTAGCGGGGGGCGCCCAGGAGGGAGCCGCGCAGGGAGACCGGCTCGTCGTCGAGCTGCTCGTGGGACCTCCCGTCGGACTGCGCGACGTCACCGTCCTGCACGTCCCCGTCGCCCTCGGCCTCCTCGCGGTCCTCGAGGTCGTCGGCGCCGGAGGCGCTCCAGATGCTGCGCAGCGTGAGCAGGACGAAACCGCCGAGTGCACCCCACAGCACCCACCCCTGACCGAGGCCGCTGCGAACGGCACGGATGGCGTTCCCCACGTGTGGCACCACCGTCGCCACCTCCCAGACGGTGTCCTGGTCGAGGGTCGCGACCCAGGGGTCGACGTCGGAGTTGGCGTCGCCCTTCGTGACGATGGCGCGCCGGCCGGCGGCGTCGGTGGTGACGCGCACGATCCGGTGCGTCTCGACGCGGTGGTCCTCGACGGGGATCGCGTAGGTGATGACGTCGCCCACCTGCACGTCCGCAGCCGCTCGCGGTACGGTCACCACGACGTCGCCCGGGTTGATCCCGGGCGACATCGAGCCGGTGAGCATCGTGGCGGTGCGGTAGCCGAGGACGTGCGGGCCGATGGCCAGCAGGAGGAAGACGGCTGCCGCGACGACGGCCAGCCCGGTGGCCGCCACCTGTGCCGCGCGACGCAGCGCGCTCACACCCGCTGCGGCCCCGACGCCGAGGTCGGCGTCGACGTCGAGCCCTGCCCCGTGGTGCGCGCTCGCGCCGATGACGGCCTCGAGGCGCGGGGCGAAGGTGGTGGCGGTCATCGGCGGTGCGTCCTTCGGTTTCAGCTGGGCGTCGGGTGGGCGTCGGGTGGGTCGGGTCAGCGGTTGGTGGCGGCGCGCTGGGTGCCGGTGAAGTCGAGGCCGATGACGCTGGACTGGCCCTGGAAGGTGTTGTCGGCGGCGTCGGGGAAGGTGAGCTTGACGCGCAGGTTGTCGCTCTGGCCGCTGGCGACCGAGGCGAGGTTGCTCAGGGCGAGGTTGGTGCCGATGACGGGGCGGGTGGCCAGGACCGTCTTGGTCGTGCCGCCGCAGGTGTAGGTGAACGCCGGGGAGGTGCCGGCCTCGGTCCAGGCCTTGGAGCAGGACTCCACGACCAGCTGCAGGCCGTTGGTGGTGTCGGTGTCGAGCTTGCTCGAGGGCGAGGCGCTGGTGGTCAGGCTGAGCGAGCCGAGGTCCTGGTTGCCGGTGTTGGAGATGGTGACGGCGCGCTGGATGGTGTCGCCGGGCACGAGGCCGGTGGCGGCGACGGAGAGGCGGTTGGTCGCGCCGGGGGCGCCGAGCTCGACCTTGACGGTGCCGGCGGTGGTGGTGGCGCTGGCGGAGGTGGTCGAGGTGAACGAGCCGTAGGTGCCCAGGCCGGCGACGCCGGCGGCGGCGGCGACGAGCGCGACCGAGGCCAGCACCTTGCCGGAGGTGTTCGTGCGGGCGGGCTTGCGGGTCGTGGTGCGCATGGGGTGCTCCTGCTTCGGTGGCTGCTGGCGGATGTCGCGCGAGGTCCTGGGAGGTCCTGCGAGAAGTCGTGGTCGGCGTGGGCCGATGACGAGAACTCTGCCGGGTCGAATGCAAGACAAAACCGGGCAAACACCAAGCAATCCCACAAGATCGATGCAAGCCCGCAGCGCGGCGCACGCCCCTCCCACGACGAAGCCCCGGCACGACGGGCATCCGTCGTGGCCGGGGCTGCGGCTGGTGGGCGCGCTCGTCGCGCCGGGACGTCAGCGGCTCGTGGCGCCGCGCTGCGTGCCGGTGACGTCGAAGGCGATGACGCTCTTCTGGCCCTGGAAACGGTTGTCGGCCGACCGGGGGAAGGTGAAGCGGGCCCGGAGGTTGTCGCTCCTGCCGTGCGTCAGGGCGGTCATGTTCGCGAGCGCGAGGTTCGCCCCGATGACGGGTCGGGACGCGAGCACCGTCTGCGTCGTGCCGGGGCAGTTCCACGCATAGCCCTTGCCCACGGCCACCGGCGTCCAGGCCTGCGAGCAGGAGTCGAGGCTCAGCTGCAGGCCGTCCGTGAGATCGGTGTCGAGGCGGCTCGAGGTCGTCGCGACCGTCGTCAGGGTGAGCGACCCGAGGTCCTCGGTGCCGGAGTTGGTCACCGTGACCGGACCCTCGTAGGTGTCGCCGGGCACGAGTCCGTCCACGGTCACCGACAGGCGGTTGTCGGCTCCGACGACACCGAACCCGGGGGCACTGAGGTCGATCTTCACGTTCCCGGCGCTCACCGACGCGCTCGCGGAGGTCGTCGACGTGAACGAGCCGTACGTGCCGAGCCCCGCGACACCGGCGGCCGCCGCGACCAGGGCGACCGAGGCCAGCACCTTGCCCGAGGTCTTCGTCGTGGTGTGCCGTCTCGAGACGGTGGACGTGCGCATGCGTGCTCCTCGGCGGGGTGGCTCGTGGCCCGTGCGGCGCGCGCGGCTGCACGAGCACCATCGGCGCGGAGGCCGGGTGCCGGCGTCCGCCCGCCCGAGTGTGCCGAACACCCTGCAAGACAAAACGGTCGAAAGCGAAGGAACACCACAAGAAGCCCGCAAGGGGCCCGCGCTCACATCCCGGCGAACGCCTTCATCATGCTGAGCGCGCCCGGGCCGATGATGACGATGAAGAGGGCCGGGAAGAGGCAGAGCAGCAGCGGGATCATGATCTTGACGGTGACCTTCTGGGCCTTCTCGTCGGCCTTCTGCCGGCGAACGAGCCGCATCGTCGCGGTCTGCTCGCGCAGCACCGTGCCGATCGGCAGGCCGAGGCGGTCGGCCTGCGTCAGGGCACTCGTGAAGTTCTTGACCTCGGGCAGCGCCACGCGCTCGCCCATGCCGACGAAGGCCTCGCCGCGCGACTTGCCGATCTGGATCTCGGAGAGCACGCGGGCGAACTCCCCCGATATCGGGCCGTCGACGTTGCGGGCCACCTGCATGAGGGCGGCGTCGAAGCCCTGGCCGGCCTGCACGCAGACGCTCAGCATGTCGAGCGCCTCGGCCAGGCCCTTGCTCGTCTCCTCCTGGCGCTTGAGCGCGAGGTTGTGCAGCAGCAGGTCGGGCAGGAAGAAGAGCAGGGCGCCGGCCACGAGCGCGAGGAGGACGCCGGTCAGCGACAGCCCGCCGTAGAGCAGGCCGAGGAGGATGCCGACGATGAGCGCGCTCCCCTTGGTGCCGAGGATGCTCTCCGGGGTCCACGGGGAGGGGTTGCCCGCCCGGTCGAGCATCCGGGCCAGGCGGTCACCCGTTCCCGCCGGCGAGAGCGCCGACGCGAGGCCCTGCATCCGGGCCATGAGCGGCAGCAGGAGACGGTCCCGGCTGCCGAGCTCGGACTTGACGGCGCTGCGGTCTCCGACGACGCCCTCGATGAGCGAGAGCGACTTCGCGACGCCGGTGGGTCCCGACGAGCCCGAGGCGAGGGCGGCGACGCCGACGGCGAGGCCGAGGGCGACGAGGCCCGCACCGATGTAGACGAGCACGTCACACCTCGATCTTGACGACTTGGCGCATCCAGAGGATGCCGACGACCATCATCACCGCGCCCGCGATGAGCATGAGGATGCCGATCGGGTTGAGCCAGAGCTGGCTGATGTACTCGTAGTTCGCGTACATCATGAAGAGGAAGATGCCGATCGGCATCGCCACGAGGATGTATGCCGACAGCCGGCCCTCCGCGGAGAGCGCGCGCACCTGCCGCCGGATCGACTCGCGCTCCTTGAGCGTCGACGCCGTCGTGTGCAGCGTGTCGGCGAGGTTGCCGCCGACCTCCCGCTGGATGCGGATGGCCATGACGGCCCACCGCATCGAGGTGCTGTTCATGCGGGTGGCCAGGTGGTCCAACGCATCCGAGATGTCGGTGCCGATGCGGGCCTCCGCCAGCGCGCGTGAGAACTCCTTCGCCGCCGGCTCGGCCGCGTCGCGTGCCACCGCGTCGAGCGCCTGGGCGAGACCGAAGCCGCTCCGCAGGCTCGTCGAGACGAGCATGAGCACGTCGGGCAGCACGCTCTCGAAGGCGTTCGCCCGGCGGCCGGCCAGGAACTTCAGCACGAGCGCCGGAAGGAGGACGCCGACGACCGCACCGACGGTGGCGCCGACGAGCACGACGACGGGGTCGCTCTCGCGCAGCAGGAACGCGACGAGCACGAGGCCGACGAGTCCGGCGAGGGCCCGCAGGACGTACCACTCGCCCGCCCGGAAGGGCAGGTCGGCGCGGGTGATGAGCGCCATCGTGCTCTTCGTCGACTCCTTGCCCTGCATCTGCCGCTCGCCGAAGCCGATGAGCTGCTCGGTCAGGGCCGTCGTCTGCGGCCGCACGTCACGCCTCGCCGTCGGCACGGTGCCGGCGACGTAGTCGTCGATCGAGGCCAGGCGGCGCTCGCGGCGCGTCTGCAGGCTCGGCGACAGGACGACCGAGAAGGCGAGCACCGAGAGCGCGATGAGTCCGGCCGCCACCCAGATGAGCACCGGCTGGTTCGACGAGGCGGCGGCCGCGTCGGCGGCGGTCACGTCGACGCCCGCACCCGGCGACCCGGCATACATCAGAAGCCGCCCTGCCGGGCGAAGAGGGCGGGCGGCAGCTCGACCCCGTGGTCGGCGAGGTCCTCGGCGAACTTCGGCCGGATGCCGGTCGGCACGAGCTGGCCGAGGAAGCGGCCCTTCTCGTCGCGCCCCGCCGAGTAGTCGAAGACGAAGATGTCCTGCAGTGTGATGACGTCCGACTCCATGCCGAGCACCTCGGTGATCGCCACGACGCGGCGAGAGCCGTCCTTGAGGCGCGACTGCTGGACGATGAGGTCGACGGCGCCCGACACCTGCTCGCGGATCGCCCGCACCGGCAGCTCGACGCCGGCCATGAGGACCATCGTCTCGAGGCGGGCCAGGCTGTCGCGCGAGCTGTTCGCGTGCAGGGTCGTGATCGAGCCGTCGTGACCGGTGTTCATCGCCTGGAGCATGTCGAGCGCTGCGCCGTCACGGATCTCGCCGACGATGATGCGGTCGGGACGCATGCGGAGGCAGTTCTTGACGAGCTCGCGGATCGGCACGGCGCCGGTGCCCTCGATGTTCGCCGGTCGGGCCTCGAGGCGCAGCACGTGCTCCTGCCGCAGCTGCAGCTCGGCCGCGTCCTCGATGGTGACGATGCGCTCGTCGGCGGGGATGAACGAGCTGAGCACGTTGAGCGTCGTCGTCTTGCCCGAGCCGGTGCCGCCCGAGATGACGACGTTGCGCCGGCCTCGCACGCAGGCGGAGAGGAAGTCGCGCGCCGTGACGCTCAGGGTGCCGAACGCGATGAGGTCGGCGTCGGTGAACGGGTCGGCCGAGAACTTGCGGATCGTCAGGAGCGAGCCGTCGAGGGCGATCGGCGGCACGACCGCGTTGACGCGCGACCCGTCGGGCAGTCGCGCGTCGACCATGGGGCTCGACTCGTCGACGCGGCGGCCGATGCGCGCCACGATCTTGTCGATCGTGCGGCGCAGGTGGGCATCGCTCGTGAACGAGGCGTCGACCGGGAAGAGCTTGCCGCCCCGCTCGATGTAGATGCTGCCCGGCCCGTTGACCATGATCTCGCTGACCTCGGGGTCGCGCAGGTAGGGCTCGAGGGGTCCGTGGCCGAGGATGTCGTCCGACACGTCCTGGGCGATGCGCGTGCGGTCCGACTGCGACAGCGGCGTCTGCTCGGAGTCGATGACGGCCTGCAGCGTCGCGCGCACCTGCGTGGCGAGCTCGCCCGCCGTCAGGTGCGGGTCGTAGAGGCGCGGGCCGAGGGAGTCGACGAGGGCCTGGTGCACGCGCTCGCGCACCTCGGCGTAGGGGTCGACCGGACGGATGCGCACCTCGACGCCACGGGCGTCGACGGTGCCCGCCGGCGGCGGCACGGTGACGTGGCGCGCGCGGTCGAGACGCTCGGCGAGGTTGCTCATCGCCGCCCCCTCAGCAGGCCGAAGTTGCGCTTGGCACCGTTGCGCAGCTGCTCGCCGGAGAGCTGGCGGATCTCGGTGTCGACGAGCTCGCGCATCGCGACCGCGACGGGTGAGCGCGGGTCGGACAGGACGATGGCGACACCCCGGTTCGTCGCCGCGGGGACGGCGATGTTGTTCGGGATGCTCACCGCGATGGGGGCGCCCAGGGCGTGCTCCACGTCGTCGGAGCTGAGGCCGACCTTGGCGTCCGACCGGTTGAGCACGATGCTGCGCGCGTCGGGTGCGGTGCCCAACGTGTCGAGCGTGTTGATCGCGACACGGAGGTTCTTGATGGCCGGGATGTCGAGGGTGGCGATGAGCAGCGTCAGGTCGCTCGCGTCGAAGGCCGTCAGCACGTGCTCCGTGAACGACGGGGGCGTGTCGATGACGACGTAGTCGTACTCCGGCTTCGCCACGCGCACGATCTCCGCGACGAGGGCGGCCGGCACGCGCTCGGCCTCGCCCGGGTCGTCCGGCGCCGTCAGCGCGTGCAGCCCGGTCGCCTCGTGGACCGTGACGGCGGAGGCCAGGCCCTGCGCGTCGAGGTGCCCGCTCATGGCGACGAGCTCGCGGATCGAGCTGGTCGGCATCAGCTGGAGGCTGATCGCGACGTCACCGAACATCAGGTCGAGGTCGACGATGAGGGTGCGCGCCCCGGTGCTGGCCAGGTAGGCGGCGACGTTGGTCGACAGGGTCGTCTTGCCGACGCCACCCTTGGCCGAGAAGACCGTGACGACCTTGGCGTCACGGGTGCCCGGGCCGGCCTGGTGGCCGTGCAGCTGGGCGGTCAGGGCGAGGCTGCGACGCACGGCGTCGGCCAGGGCGGGGCTGTCGTCGGCCTGCACGACCTCGCGGATGCCGCTGCGCAGCGCCTGGGCGAGGGCCGTCACCTCGAGCCGGTGGCGCAGGAGCACCACGCCGACCTCGGGACGCGAGATGCGCTCGAGATCGGCCAGCTCACAAGCGGATTCGAGGTCGATGTCAGGACCGATGACGACCAGCGCGTGGGCGCGGTTCTCCTCCAGCGCCCGTGAGACGCGGGGGCCGGTCTGGATCAGCTCCAGGTCGGCGCCGAGGGCGTAGCGGTACTTCTCCACGGCGGCCGGGTCGGTGTCCCAGAGGATGGTCATGACGCGCTCCCGGTGAAGATGTTGAGGTCGTCGGCCTCGGTGGTGGCGTCGATCGTGACGTCGTTGCCGCGCAGGCCGGCATACAGCGTGTAGTTGTTGATGCTGTGGACGAGCCGGACGGCCTCCTTCGGGGTCACCGCCACGGTGACGAGGAAGCTCGGTGTCTCCGCCGCGGCGGCGGTCTCGCCGTCGGCGGGCTTGGGCGCGGCCAGTGCCGTGCTGCCCATGCCGATGACGAGGACGTCCGGCATGAGCACGCGCGTGCCCTTGACGTCGTTGTCGTTGATCTTCTTCGAGCGGGCGTCGTCGCCGAGCGCCTTGATCTTGTACGTCGAGAAGATGGCGATGTGCGAGCCCGGCGTGACGAAGGTGCCCACGCGGGCGGGGTCCTCGAGCTGCACGGAGATGGCGAGCCGGCCGGCCGGCACCTCGATGGCCTTCTCGCCCGTGGGTGTCGAGCCGAAGCGGGCCGCGAGCACGTACTCGCCCGGCTGCACGTCGGAGAGGGCGAGGAGGCCCTCGTTGCCCGAGGCGATGTCGCCGAGCGAGCCGACGGGAGCGGCCTGGGCCGGCACCTGGGTGCGGGTGATGAGGCCGGTCGTCTCGGCGTCCTTGAGGGTCGTGCCGGCGGGCACGAGCTTCTGGGCGACCCAGACGCTGACGGGGGTCGCGCCGGCGACGGCGCGACGGTCGGCGTTCTTGGCGTAGGTGATGACGAGTCCGCCACCCGCGGCGGCCAGCACCAGGGCCACGAGCGCGGCGAGCATACGACGGTTCATCGGTGAGTCCTAGGTCGAGTCGATCGTGGCGTCCCGGTCGCGGCTGCGACGGGGCGACGTGGAGCGCAAGAGGCACGAGCGGGTGTGCCTGCCCTGCGGCCGCGACGAGTCGGCGACTGCACCAGGACCACACGAGAGGTCGTCGACACCCAGCCCCCCTGGTCGTCGACGACGTGTGGCGGCGGTCGAGACGGGCTCAGCCGCCGCCACACCCACCGATCACGGGATGTTGGTGGCGACGTCGTTGAACATGTTGCTGATCTTGCCGCCGAGCGCGGCGACGGCGCCGATGATGACGACGGCGATGAGCGCGACCATGAGGCCGTACTCGACGGCGGTGGCGCCCTTGTCCTTGTTGACGTTGACGAGCGTCTGGACCTTGGCTGCGAGCTTGGTCATTGGGGTTCCTCCCGACGGGGCCCACCCGGTGTGGACCCGACGACGGGAACATTAGGAACCCGGAACCGCGGCTGTCCCCGAAAACGTCGAAATTGGGTGAAACTAGCGGAATCCTTGCAAGTGCCCCTTCGTTGACGATTCCCGACACGCCGACGCCGGTCGAGGCGGGTCGGACCCGATCGAAGCAGGTCGTCCCACAGCCGGCCGCCGGCGACGGCGTGGTCCACGGTCCCGTTCCGGCCGTCCGACCCAGAGCATCCGCAAGGAACCTGCTAGTTTGCCCGATTCCTCACGTATGCGCGGGATGGCTCGCCTACTGTCGGCGACGAAACCGATCAGAGGGGTGGGGGGACATGCGGAGGGTCATGCGTCGTCGGACGACCGGGAGCCGCGATCGCGGGGCGGTCGCCGTCGAGGCTGCGATCATCACGCCGCTCCTGCTCGTCCTGGTGCTCGGCATCGTCGAGTTCGGACTCGTCTTCAAGGACAAGCTGACGATGAGCTCGTCCGTCCGGGCCGGCGCCCGCATCGCGTCCGCCGAGCCACGCCAGACGGACTTCGCCAAGGATGCTGCGCGCGCCGTCGCGAAGAGCAGCACGGCGATCAACATGGCCGACGTCAAGAAGATGTGGGTCTACAAGGCCGACTCCGCGGGGTACCCGCTCGGCGGCGGGAGCTCGTTCTCGTCGTGCACCAGCTGCGTCACCTACCGATGGGACGGCACGACGAAAGCCTTTGTGCAGCTGTCGAACTCGTGGAGCTCTGGCAGCCAGAACGCCTGCCCGGCCGACCCGTTGCACGACTCGGTCGGCGTCTACCTCGAGGTCGAGCACCCGGCCGTCAGCAACTTCTTCTTCCGCAGCCTGACCCTGCGCGAGCACGTGGTGATGTCCCTGGAGCCCCTGCCCGTGACCAACGGCGGTGGGTGCAAGTGAGCCGCGTTCCGCGTCCCGGTGGACGCAGTCGCCCCGGCCGCCTCGCGCGCCTCGCTCGCCTCGCTCGGCGGCGCGACGAGCGCGGCTACGTCGCCATCATGATGTCGCTCATGAGCTCGGTCATGCTCTGCATGTGCGCCCTCACCGTCGACGTGGGGCACTGGTACGTCGTCGCGAGCCAGGCCCAGAAGGCGGCCGACGCCGCGGCTCTCGGCGGCGTGCCCAGCCTCCCGGGCAACCAGACGGCCGCCTTCTCGACGGCCCAGGTGCTGGCCACGAAGAACGGCTTCCCGAACGGCGTCAACTCCACGACCGTGACGCCGCGTCTCGGCAACCAGCCCTCGCGCCTGCGGGTCACCGTGACCCGCACGGTCGACAACTTCTTCGGCCCGCTCTTCGGTATCCCGAAGACGACGATCACCCGCTCGGCGATGGCCGACTACCTCGCGCCGCTGTCGATGGGCAGCCCCTGCAACGAGTTCGGCGACGACCCCGAGACCGCCAACCGCAGCGGCAACTGCAGCGACGCCGGCAAGTTCTGGGCGAACGTCGGCAGCATCGGCGCCTCCAAGGCCTCGGGCGACGCCTACCAGAACAAGGTCTGCGGCGGCGGGGTCGACGGCTGCTCCGGAAGCACCAACACCGACTACGACGAGAGCGGCTACTACTACGTCGTGACGCTCCAACGAGCGGTCACGAACTTCCGGGTCGAGGCCTTCGACCCCGCCTTCGTCGCGGTCGGCGACCTCTGCAACAACGCCGCCCTCAAGGGCAAGGACCGCGCGGGCGCGGTCGACCCGCGCTACGCGGCCGGCGCGACGACCCCCTACTGCACGGGCGACGTGCGCTTCGGCGGCACCGGAGAGGTGTCGACGCAGTTCACCGTCCGCCGGGCCGGTCCGTCGACCGTCTTCTGGGACCCCGCGACCTACCCCGCCGTCCCCGGCTGCGACCAGACCTACGCGGGCCACAACCTCTCGAACGTCGCGACGATGCCGATCGACACCTACAACGTCTTCCGCAAGTGGGCGCCGCTCTGCACCATCGCCAACGCGCCCGCGGGGCAGTACATGATCCAGGTCAAGACGAACGGCACGGGCGCCGACGCAGCCTCCGGCCACAACCGCTTCGGCCTGCGGGCCTACTCCACGACCGACTCGTCGGCCAAGGACGCGATCGCCATCTCCGGCTTCTCCAAGATGGCCGTCTACGCCAACCTGCCGTCGGCCCAGACGAAGTTCTACCTCGCCCGCGTGCCGACCGCGGCCGCCGGGCAGCGCCTCAGCATCCGACTGTTCGACATCGGCGACTCGAGCGGCACCGGCACGGTGAAGATCCTCAACCCCTCGGGCACGACGCCGACGGGCTGCACCGGCACCGGGCCGCAGACCTCGCTCGCGAGCTGCACCTTCACCGCGTCGAGCGCGTTCAACGGCAAGTGGCAGACCGTCTCGGTGCCGATCCCGACGTCGTACAGCTGCACCGACTCCGACCCGAACGCCTGCTGGTGGAAGCTGTCCTACGACTACGGCACGGGCAACCAGCCGGCCGACACGACGACGTGGTCGGCGAGCCTCGAGGCCAACCCGGTCCGGCTCGTCGAGTAGTCGGCGCGCAGCTCAGGCGGAGGCTCGGTGGCTGCCGGCGTGGCGGCCTGCCGCGCGGCGCCGCAGCCGGCGCCTGATCCCCCGACCACCTTCGGCCGGTGGCGCCTCGGCACCCCGGCGGCGCGTGGCGTCCGCCGCCGGCTCCCCGTCGGTCACCGGCCCGGCCGTCCGCTCGGGCGGCGGCGGGGGCCACTCGAGCCCGCGGATGTCCTCGGCGAGCAGGACGTTCGACGTCCATCCGTGCTCGTCGCGGAACCGCAGCAGGCCGTCTCCGGCGTAGTACCAACCAGGCTCGACGCGTGCGTCCATGATGCAACCCCCCACGAGTGCTCCCACGGGATGAATCCCGCCCCGCCACCCAATGTACGAGAGCAACCACGGCCCCCCGGACCGTTGCCTGAAAGGTCTTCTTTGGCCGTTTCGGCACTGATTGATGCGTTGAGGGCCGTTTGGTCGCCTTCGACCGGGCCCCCGTCCGACCAGTAGGATCGGGTCGTCGCGGCGCCCGATGCCGCATGGTGTGCCGGGAAGTCTGGTCGGCGGTCCCTGCCGCGCACCCCGAAGGACGTCATGACGCCCGACTCGCCCCACCCCGAGAACGCCGGCCCCGAGGCCACCCCCGACGCCACGAACGATCGCGGGACCGCCACGCCGACCGCCGCTCGCCTCCTGGGCCGCGGGACGTGGCGCGAGGCGCGCTACGTCGCCCAGCTGCTGCGCACCGAGACCGTCGGCGGGGCCGTGCTGCTCGCCGCGGCCGTCGTCGCGCTCGTCTGGGCGAACTCCCCGTGGAGCGGCGCCTACTCCACCCTGCGCGACACCACGGTCGGCCCCCACGCCCTGCACCTCGACCTCTCGCTCGGCACGTGGGCGGCCGACGGGCTCCTCGCCGTCTTCTTCCTCGTCGCGGGCATCGAGCTGAAGCGCGAGTTCGTCGCGGGCGACCTGTCGGACCGCCGCAAGGCGGCGCTGCCCATCGCGGCCGCCGTGTGCGGTGTCGTGCTGCCCGCGGTGCTCTTCGTCGTCACCGCCCTGGTCGTCAACCGGGCCGAGGGTGGCGCCCTCGGCGACGTCCTGCGCGGCTGGGCCGTGCCGACGGCCACCGACATCGCCTTCGCGCTGGCGGTGCTCGCCGTCATCGGCACGCACCTGCCGAGCGCGCTCCGCTCGTTCCTGCTCACGCTGGCCGTCGTCGACGACCTCATCGCCATCACCATCATCGCGGTCTTCTACACCGAGTCCGTGGCCCTGCTCTGGCTGCTCGCAGCCGCCGTTCCCCTCGCGGCCTGGCGGATGCTGCTGCGCCGGCGCATCACGAACCCGGCCGTCCTCGCGGTTCCCGCCCTGCTGGCGTGGGGCTTCGTGCACGCGAGCGGCGTCCACGCGACCGTCGCCGGGGTGCTCCTCGGCCTCCTCGTGCCGGTGAACCGCGAGGTCGAGGACGACCCCGACCGCCACTCGCTCGCGGAGCGGCTCGAGCACCGGCTGCGCCCCTTCTCGGCCGGCTTCGCCGTGCCCGTCTTCGCCTTCTTCGCCGCCGGCGTGACCGTCGGCGCCGACGTGGGCGCGGTGCTGCGCGACCCGGCGGCGGTCGGCGTCGTCGTCGGGCTCGTCGTCGGCAAGGCCGTCGGGGTCTTCGGCGGCACGTGGGCCGTCGCCCGGTTCACCCGGGCCGAGCTCGACGAGGACCTCAGCTGGACCGACGTCCTCGGGCTCTCGCTCCTCGCCGGCGTCGGCTTCACCGTCAGCCTCCTCGTCGGCGAGCTCGCCTTCGGCACGGGTTCCGAGCGCGACGACCACGTCAAGCTGGCCGTGCTCGCCGGCAGCCTCATCGCCGCCCTCCTCGCGACGGTCGTGCTGCGCCTGCGCAACCGCCACTACCGGCTCGTCGAGGCGCGCGAGACCGCCGACCTCGACCGCGACGGCGTGCCGGACGTCTACGACGAGAGCTGCGAACGCGCGTGATGTCGCCTGCCCGACGCGTTCGGGTACGGAGCCCGCAGTAGGGTTGGCGTCGAGCCGCGGCCACCGCGGCACGACCCAGGGTCCACGGCACGAGCCCGGCGCGACCCGACACGACCTGACACGACCTGGCACGACCACCGACACGAACCGAGGAAGTGAGCCGATGAGCACGGATCCCCGGCAGGAGCGCACGTTGGGCCAGCTGGTCGCGTCCGCGACGGAGGACATCTCGACGCTGGTGCGCAGCGAGATCGCCCTCGCCAAGGCCGAGCTCTCCGGTCAGGTCAAGAAGGCCGGTCTCGGCGGTGGGCTGCTCGCGGCCGCCGCCGTCGTCGCCTTCTACTCCGTCTACTTCCTCTTCACGACGCTCGCCGAGGGCATCCAGGCCCTCGGCCTGCCCCGGTGGCTCAGCTTCCTCATCGTCACCGTCGTCATGCTCCTCGTGGCCGGTGTGCTCGCCCTGCTCGGCGTGCGCAAGATGAAGACCGTCAACCCCACTCCGGAGAAGACGATCGCCGAGGCGCAGCAGACCGTGGCCGCCATCAAGTCGGCCACGGCCCACCCCGGCACGACCGTGCCGGCGCCCCGCCCCGCCTGGGACCGCAAGGACCTGCCGGCCGCCGGGGCGCCGGCGGCTGCCGTCGTCGACCCGTCCCGCGACGCCTGACCGCGGGCACCGCCGCCCCCATGTCCGTCGACGCCTCCTTCGTCAACATCGACGGACCCTGGGAGCACCGTTTCGTCTCCGCCAACGGCGCCCGGTTCCACGTCGCCGAGACCGGTGAGGGGCCGCTCGTGCTGCTCCTGCACGGGTTCCCGCAGTTCTGGTACACGTGGCGCCACCAGATGGTCGCGCTCGCGGAGGCCGGCTTCCGCGCGGCCGCCATGGACCTTCGCGGCTACGGCGGGTCGGACAAGCCGCCCCGCGGCTACGACACCTACACCGCGACCCTCGACGCCGCGAGCGTCATCCGCGCGCTCGGCGAGCAGGATGCCGTCGTCGTGGGTCAGGGGCTCGGCGGCTGGGTGGCCTGGTGCATGCCCGTCTTCCGGCCCGAGGTGACCCGGGGCGTCGCCTCGCTGTCGATGCCGCACCCGCGCATCATGCGCCACGCGACGTGGACGAACCCCGAGCAGCGGCGGGCCTCCTCGTGGATCGCGGGGCTGCAGAAGCCGTTCGTGCCCGAACGTGAGATGGCGCGGTCGCACGAGTACGTCGAGGGACTGCTGCGCAGCTGGTCCTCGCCCTTCGGCAGCTACCCGGAGAGCGAGGACGTCGCGCGCTACGGCGACGCCATGCGGATCCCCTTCGTCGCGCACTCGGCCGCCGAGCACTACCGCTGGCTGGGCCGGTCGTCGGTGCGCCCGGACGGCCCGATGTTCATGCGGCGCATCCGCCGGGCGATCCGCGTGCCGGTGCTGCAGCTGCAGGGCACCGACGACGGATGCGTCGTCGCGGCGGCCACGCACGGCTCCGGGGCCTTCGTGCCCGGCGACTACCGGCACGTCAAGATCGCCGGCGCCGGACACTTCCTGACCGAGGAGGCTCCCGACCGCGTGAGCGCAGGCCTGACCACGTGGCTGGGTTCCCTTGCCTGAGATGGACTTCGAGCTCCCGAGCGCCGGCGGCGTCACGTGGTCGGTGTGCGTGCGCGACGCGGCCGGGGTGGCATTGGGTGCGGTCGGCGGCGACCTGCCCCTGCGCACCGCCTCGGTCGGCAAGGTGCTGCTCCTCGTGGAGACGGCGCGGGCGCTCGCCGCGGGCGACGTCTCCCCCGACGAGCCGCTCACCCGTGACCTCGAGCAGTGGGTCGGTGACTCCGGGCTCTGGCACACGCTCTCCGTCGAGACGCTGCCGCTCGTCGACGTCGCCGCGCTCGTCGGCGCCGTCTCCGACAACCTGGCGACCAACGTCCTGCTCGCCCGCATCGGCCTCGCCGAGGTCGCGGCCCGGGCCACCGCGCTCGGGCTGCGCTCGACCGCGCTGCACGACCGGGTCAGGGACGTCCGGGGCGCCGACCACCCGGCGACGCTGTCGACGGGGTCGGCCGACGAGCTCAGTGCGCTGATGAGCCGCCTCGCGAGCAGCACCGCGGTCGGGCCCGAGGCCGACGGCAGGGTGCGCCAGTGGCTCTCGGCGAACGTCGACCAGTCGATGGTCGGCGCGGCCCTCGTCGAGCAGGGTGGGCTCGACCCGATCGCGCACCACGACTCGCTCGACCTGCCGGTGCGCCTCTGGAACAAGACCGGGACCGACGCCGGCGTGCGCGCCGACGTCGGCGCCGTGAGCGCCGGCGGGCGCACCATCACCTGGGCGGCCGTGGCCAACTGGGAGCCCGCGCCCGGCACCTCCCTCGACCACCTCACCGTCTGGGCGGTGCTCCGGGGCATGCGACACGTCGGCGAACGCGTGCTCGCCGCCCTCTGACCCGCTCTCGGTCCGGCTCCCCCGGCCCGGCCACGCCGCCGCCGGTCAGGCCGGTCGCGCGCCGCTCGGGAGGATGAGCGAGAAGGTGGCGCCCCCGCCGGCGGTCTCCGACACGGCGAGCCGCCCACCGTGCGACCGCACGATCTGCGTCACGAGCGCGAGGCCGAGGCCGACGCGTCGGCCGGCCGACTCGTCACCGCCGCGGGCGAACCGGCGGGAGAGCCGCTCGACGTCGGCAACGTCGACGCCCGTGCCGTGGTCGATGACGTCGACGTGCACCTCGTCGCCCTCCGTCACGACGCGCACCTCGACCTCGGTGCCCGGCCGGGAGTGCGCGATGGCGTTGTCGACGAGCGCGAGCACCGACCGCCGGAGGCTGGCCCGGACCCCGTCGACGACGAGCGGCTCACGCCCATCGGTGCGGTCGACGAGCGTGACCCCGCGGTCGGCGGCATACGGCGTCAGCGAGCGCACGACCTCGGCGGCGAGCTCGTCGACGTCGACGCGCCCGGCCGGCTGCTCGGTGTGCTCGAGCTGGGCCGAGAGCAGCAGGTCGGAGACGACGTCGGCCATGGCCCGCGTGTCGTGCACGAGCTGGTCGACCTCGGTCAGCCGCCGGGCAGCCGCCGGGTCGCCGGCGGCGTCGGCGACGAGGTGGCGGCGCAGCAGCTGCGCCCGGGTGCTGAGGACCGCGAGCGGCGTGCGCAGCTCGTGCGACGCGTCGGCGACGAACTGGCGCTGGAGCTCCATCGCCTCGCCGAGGGGTCGCACCGCGCGCCGCCCCGCGAGCAGGCCGGTGAGGGCCGCGAGCAGCACACCGGCACCCCCCGCCGCGGCCGTCGAGACGAGCAGGCGACGCTCCTCGCCCGAGTGCAGGCGGATGTCGTAGACCGCGACGTAGGCGACCCCCTCGCGGCGGTCGACCCATGCCGGCCAGGTGCGGTCGTCGGCGGTGTAGCTCGTCCGGCCGGTGACGTCGTCACCCGTCGCCACGACGGCCTCGGCCAGGGCCGGCGGCATCGAGCGCGTCGTCTCCTGCGCCGTGGGGGTCAGGCGCGCGAGCCAGGTCCCCGGCGGGGCGTCGACCACGTCGTCGGCCGTGCGGGCCGTGGTCTCGACGCGCCCCCGGATCTCGGCCAGCTGCTGGCGGTCGAAGAGCAGCGCCGCCCCGACGATCGCGAAGAGCACGACGAGCGCCGTCGTCGCCCCGACGCGCAGCGCGACCGAGCGCGAGGCCCGGCGCAGCGGATCCGTTGCAGCAGAACGGGATCGGCCGTCGCCACCGATGGCGCCCCGCCACGATGGACGCCTCACGAGGTGCCCAGCCGGTAGCCGACGCCGTGCACCGTCTCGATCACGGCCTTCCCGAGCTTGCGCCGCAGGTAGTAGACGTAGGTGTCGACCGCGCCGAGGGTGTCCGCGTTGTCGAAGGCCGCGGCGAGCAGCTCGTCGCGGGTGAAGACCCGGCTCGGCCGGCGGGCCAGCGTCTCGAGGAGAGCGGCCTCGCGACCCGAGAGCATGACCTCGCCCTCCCCGCCGACGACGCGCTGCTGGCCCACGACGAGGCGGCGGGCGCCGACGGGGAGCTCGCTCGCGGCGACGCCGACGGGCCGCAGCAGCGCGCGCAGGCGCGCGAGCACCTCGTCGACGTCGAAGGGCTTGACGACGTAGTCCTGGGCAC
The DNA here is from genome assembly GCF_039542985.1 of Terrabacter aeriphilus. Lineage (NCBI taxonomy): Bacteria > Bacillati > Actinomycetota > Actinomycetes > Micrococcales > Intrasporangiaceae > Terrabacter > Terrabacter aeriphilus. The sequence continues at coordinate 35,875 of NZ_BAABIW010000018.1, read as the reverse complement.
CGGCGTCGAGGCCCTCCACGCGGTCGGCCACCGTGCCGCGGGCCGTGAGGAGGAGCACCGGCGCGGTCAGCCCGCGCGAGCGCAGGCGGGTCACGAGGTCGACACCCTCGATGCCGGGCAGGCCACGGTCGACGACGAGGACGTCCCAGTCGTCGACGAGACCACGGTGCAACCCGGCCTGCCCGTCACGGACGGCCGTGACGGCATACCCCTCCTCGTCGAGCAGCTCGGCGAGCATCTGGGAGAGGTCGGCGTCGTCCTCGACGAGCAGGAGGCGGGGGCGCAGGGGCGGCACCCGCGGCTGCGTCTCGGTCATGTCCCGACCCCCTCGTGCACGACTCATAACTTTCTGAGATCCGATCACGACCATCGAGACCGTGAGCACCACCATCGCACCACACCGAGCCACCCCGATCAGGGTGCGCCAGGCCCTGCGCCGCGGCGCGGCCTTCCGTCGCTGGCAGGCCCGCACGGGCGACGTCCTCGAGACGCTCGCCGTCGCAAGCCTGCTCGTCATCGTCGCGCAGTTCCTGCTGAGCGGCGGCAGCCACGACCTCACGGCGGGAGGCGCCGGCACGATCCTCGTGGCGGTCGGCCGCGTCACGGGTCTCGTCGCCATGAACCTGCTCCTGCTCCAGCTCGTCCTCGCCGCCCGCGTGCCGTGGATCGACCGCGTCTACGGCATGGACCGGGCGCTCAAGGCGCACCGCGTGCTCGGCCGCGTCACGGTCCCCCTCGTGCTCGTGCACGTCGGTGCGATCGTGCTCGGCTACGCGGCGCGCGACGGCCTGCACGGCCCGTTCGCCCCGGCCGTCGAGACGTTCCGCCTCCTGACCGGGGGCAGCGACCTGCTCTTCGCGTTCGTCGCGACGAGCCTGCTCGTCGTCGTCGCGGTCACGTCGGTGAGCATCGCCCGCCGACGCCTCTCCTACGAGTGGTGGCACCTCGTGCACCTCACCTCGTATGCCGCCGTCGTCCTCGCCGTGCCCCACGAGCTGTCCATCGGCTCCGACTTCACCGCGACGGCCTGGGTGCGCGCGTACTGGTGGACCCTCTTCGTCCTCGTCGCCGCCGCCGTGCTCTGGTGGCGCGTGCTCGTGCCCGTCGCCCGCAGCCTGCGGCACGGCCTGCGCGTCAGCGAGGTCGTGGAGGAGACGCCGGGCGTGTGGTCGGTGCGGATGGAGGGCCGCCGCCTCGACCGGCTGCCCGTGCACGCCGGGCAGTACCTCAACTGGCGGTTCGCCAGCCCGCGACTGCTCGCGACCGCGCACCCGTGGTCCATCTCGAGCGCACCCGACGGACGCCACCTGCGCATCACGGTGCGCGAGCTCGGCGACCACTCGAGCCGGCTGGCCCACCTGCGGCCCGGCACCCGCGTGCTCTTCGAGGGGCCGTACGGCGGCTTCACCGCGCGGTCCCGCGTGCGGCGGCGCGTGCTCCTGCTCGCCGCCGGCATCGGCGTGACGCCCGTGCGCTCCATCCTCGAGGAGCTCGTGCGCCACGGGCACGCGGCGCCCGGCGACGTCACGGTCGTCTACCGCGCCAACGACTCCTCGCAGCTCGCGCTCCGCGACGAGTTCGAGCACCTGACCGCTGTCGGCGGCCACCGCCTGCACCTGCTCGTCGGGCCGCCCGCCGACGGCTCGTGGCTCCCGCCCGACGTGACCGACCGCCGCCCCGACGCCGAGCGCCTCGCCGACCTCGTGCCCGAGCTGCGCCGCCACGAGGCCTACGTCTGCGGCCCCGGCGGCTGGATGGGCCTCGTCCACCGCAGCCTGCTCGAGGGCGGCATCCCCAGGACGCACATCCACGACGAGAGGTTCTCCTGGTGAGGAAGACGACGACGACCATCGTCGGGGTGGCCGGGCTGCTGACGCTCGGCGCCTCGTGGGCGAGCGGTCTGGCCCCGAAGCACGCCGCGGTCGGCGGCCTGCACGTCCTGTCGTCCGCCAAGGCCGGCACGCCGGTCGCCGCCGCGCCACCCCGCCCGTCGGCGCACTCCGGATCGCACCCGGGGTCGGCGTCGTCCGGGTCCTCGCGCGGCGCGTCCGCCACGGGCCGGTCGGCGTCTTCGGCCCCCTCCGCCACGTCGGCCTCGGCCGTGCCGCGGTCGGGCACCGTCGACGGCGCCGTCGTCGTCACGCAGTACGGCTCCGTGCAGGTGCGCGTGAGCTTCACCGGCACGCGGATCACCGACGTCCACGCCCTCAAGCTGACCGACAGCTCGCGCACCTCGGTGTCGATCAGTGCCGGCGCGGCCCCCGTGCTGCGCCAGGAGGCGCTCGCCGCCCACTCGGCCCAGATCGACGTGGTGAGCGGAGCCACCTACACGAGCGAGGCCTACCAGCAGAGCCTGCAGTCCGCCATCGACGCAGCCCACCTGGGCTGAACCCCCGAGCCGCACCCACAGGGTGCCTGCCGCGCGGCCCGCCGACCTTCCCCTGTGGTCGGCGGGCCGCCCCTGTCCCGGGCCTCGACGAAACCGCGCATTCCGGGCAAACGGGCTCGGCTGCTCTGCCATGCTGCGCTCGCACCACCACTTCACACAGGGGCCCAGATGAACCGACGCCGGCCGTTCGCCGCCGTCGTGACGCTCGCGCTCGTCGCGCCGGTCACGACCTTGACCACCCTCTCGCCGGCCTCGGCCGCGCCCACTCCCACGACGCCGACCGTCTCGGCGTCGCCCCGCGGTGCGGCACACCTGCCCCACCCGACCCGGGTGCCGGCAACGCCGGCCAGCCCGTATGCGGGTGCTGCCGCGGGCGCGCCCGCGGGCACCGGCGCCGGCTCGGCCGTGGCGGCGCACGACCCGCACGCGGTGCTCGTGCGGTTCGCGAAGTCGGCCACGGCCACGCGTCGCGACCACGCCCTGCAGAGCCGGGGCGCGCGCGAGGCGAACGCCGTCGTCGGCACCGGCTTCGTGCGGGTCACGACGACCGGGCGCGCCGACGAGCTCGCGAGCCGCCTGCGCGCCGACCCCGCCGTGGCCGAGGTGACCCTCGACTACGTCCGCGAGGCGAGCGCCACGCCGAACGACTACTTCTACGCGGGGACGCGCGAGCAGGAGTACCTCAGGACGGTCCGCCTGCCGACCGCCTGGGACCTGTCCAAGGGCTCGCTCTCGCAGGTCGTCGCCGTGCTCGACACCGGCGTCAACGGCAAGCACCCCGACCTCGTCGGCCGCACGGTCGCCGGCTTCAACGCCATCACGAACGTCGGCATCCCCGCGGGTGCGGCGAGCGACGACAAGGGCCACGGCTCCATGGTCGCGGGCATCATCGCGGCCCGCACGAACGACGGGAGCGGCATCGCGGGCGTCGCCTGGAACGCCAAGGTCATGCCGGTCAAGGTGCTGGCCAAGACGGGCAAGGGCACCGACTCCGACGTCATCCAGGGCCTGACGTGGGCGGCCGACCACGGCGCGCGCATCATCAACCTCTCGTTGAGCGGCCCGGACGACAGCCCGGCCCTGCACGCCGCCGTCACGTATGCCGTGCGCAAGGGAGCGGTCGTCATCGCGGCGGCCGGCAACTCCGGCGGCGACCGGCCCGAGTACCCGGCCGCCTACCCCGAGGCCATCGCGGTGGCGGCGACCGACACGGCCGGCCGGGTCACCGACTTCAGCACGCACGGCTCGTGGGTCGACGTCGCCGCCCCCGGGTGGGACATCCTCTCGACCCAGCTCGGCAGCGACTACTTCTTCAACGCCGGCACGTCCTTCTCCGCCCCGATCGTCTCGGGCATCGCGGTGCTGATGCGCAGCAAGAGCCCGTCGATGACGCCGGCGCAGGTCGCGGCACGCCTGCGGTCGACGGCCCGCGACGCCGGGCCCCGGGGCACCGACCCCTTCTACGGCGCGGGGGTCGTCGACGCGACCCGGGCCCTGGGTGGCTCCTCAGCCCCCGACTTCGGCCTGCCGGCAGCAGCCCCCGACGAGCCGAACGACGTGCCGTCCCGGGCGATCGCGCGCGAGTCGCAGGGCACCAGCTACAGCACGATCGGCGCCGAGGGCGACGTCGACTGGTGGCGCTTCGACTCCTCCGGCCAGCGGGAGACGACCTTCACGGTGACGCCGCCCCCGTTCGACGAGAACGCGCCGCAGAACGTCGACCCCGTGCTCGCGGTCTACGACGAGCGCCTGCGACTCGTCGCCGAGGTCGACCAGAAGGCGGAGGGCGAGCCCGAGACCACGACGGTGCGCCTCGCCGCCGGCCGGCACTACGTGACGGTCCGCAGCTTCAACGGCTCCCGGGTGGGCACCGACCGCAGCTACGGCCTCGAGATCCGGCCGGGAGCGGCCGGCGTGCTCAACCCCGCCGGCCGCCTCGCGTCGGGCACCGCCTACGGGCCGCTCGCCCTCGGCGACGTGGACGGTGACGGCCGGGGTGACGTGGTCGCCGGCCTGACCGGCACCGCCCCCGGCGGGCCCGCGCAGCTGCACGTGCTGCGCCAGAAGCCGGCCGGTGGCCTCGGTGCGTCGGTGGCCCTCGCGACGACGGGCGCCTCCCTGGTGCGCGACCTCGAGGTCGCCGACGTCGACGGCGACGGCCTGCGCGACGTGGTGGTGGCGACCGACCTCGGCGTCCAGGTCTTCGGCCAGACTCCCACGCACGCGCTCGCCGGGCCGCAGGTCGTGGCCGACACCGCGGGCGCGACCACGGTCGAGGTCGCGGACCTCGACGGTGACGGCCGGGCCGACCTCGTGACCTCCACCGCGGGCGAGGTCGCGGTCCTGCTCGCGCAGCCGGACGGCTCCTGGGTGCGCAGCGTCATCGACGCGACGGGCGGCGCCGACCAGCTGCAGGTCGGCGACCTCGACGGGGACGGCCGACCGGACGTCGCTGTGAGCCGTGGCGGCGCGCTGCTCGTCCTGCGCCACACGGCCGACGGCTGGGCGTCCCGGGCCGTGCCGGTCCCGGGCGACTGGGGCGCACGCGGCGTCGCCGTCGCCGACCTCGACGGGAACGGGCGGCTCGACCTCGCCGCCGTCACCGGCGGGAACGGGCCCTCGGCCCGCCTGCTCGTGTGGCGGCAGACGGCGGACGGCGCCCTGCCCGCCTCGCCCGGCAGCACGGCCGTGCCCGACATCCCCCAGCCCCTCGAGGCGGCCGACGTCACCGGCGACGGCCGCACCGACCTCGTGCTGGGCCACGGTGGCTGGTCGACCGTGAGCGTCGTCGAGCAGGGCGCGAACGGCGCGCTCCTGCCGCCGAGCAGCAGCTTCGCCGACTCGCCCTCGCAGTACGACCTCTCGGGGCTGGTGGTCGGCGACGTCACCGGCGACGGCCGCGCCGACGTGGTGGCGGCGTCGTGGGACGGCCTCGACCTGCTGACGAACGCCGGCGGCCCGAAGCCCGCGGGAGCCCAGCACCCGGTCCGCAGCACCTGGCCGGCCGACTTCGGCAGCGGTCTCCCGGTCACGACGACCCCGACGGTCACCTTCGCCGACGAGGTCCTCGCCTCGACGGTGAGGGCCTCGACGGTCCGCGTGCTCGACAACCGCAGCGGGGCGACCGTCCCGGCCACGGTGACCTACGACTCCGGTCGTCGCACCGCGACCGTGCGACCCCGCTCGAAGCTCTTCGACAACGCGGCCTTCCGCCTCAGCGTCGCGGGGGTCAGGGCCACCTCCACCGGGACGACGCTGGCGGCCTACACGTCGACCTTCCGCACCGTCGACCTCGCGCCTCCGGCCGTGGGGTCCTTCACGGCGACCGGCGCGCTGCGCGCCGCCCGGCTCACGTGGCGGTCCCCGGCCGCGAACGACCTCGAGCGCTACGTCGTGCGGATGGCCAGGGGAACGGTGGCTCCCGCGAGCGTCACCGCGGGCACGGCCGTCTACTCCGGCACGTCCGCCAGCGTGACGATGCCCCTCGCGCAGGGCACGACGTACAGCTTCAAGATCTGGGCCCGGGACCGGACGGGCCACTGGAGCCCCTCGGCCTCGGGTCGGCTCGTCGGCACGTCGGAGACCATCGCGTCCTCACGCACCTCGATCCGGCGCGGCTCGTCGGTGACCCTGAGCAGCACGGTGAGCCGGCGCGACCCGAGCGGCCCGCTGGCCGGCGCGGCCGTGCAGCTCTACTGGCGCAAGGTCGGCCAGTCGACGTGGCACCTCGTGACGACACGCACGTCGACCTCGAAGGGTGTCGTGTCCTACGTGCACCAGCCCACGGCCACGGTCGACTACATGTGGGTCCACCGCGGGTCGCGCTCGGCCGTCGGCTCGAGCAGCGCGCTGCGTCGCGTCACCGTGCGCTGACGGGCGCCTGGCCCACCGCACCACCCGCAGGGCCCCGTCCACGAGGACGGGGCCCTACGGCGTCCGTGGGACAGGTCCAGTTATTACCCTTGCGGTTACGTAACCATTTGGGTACGGTCATGCTCATGGACGCGGTACTGCAGGCCCTCAGCGACCCGAGCCGACGCACGGTGCTCGAGATCCTGCGTGACCACCCGGCCACGGCCGGCGAGCTCGCCGACGCGCTGCCCATCGCACGCCCCGGCGTGAGCCGGCACCTGCGGGTGCTGCGCGAAGCCGGGCTCGTCGACGTCCGGCAGGACGCGCAGCGCCGGATCTACACCCTCCGACCCGGGCCCCTCGCCGAGGTGGACACCTGGCTGGAGGGCTACCGCGCCCTCTGGCAGCACCGGCTCGACGCCCTGCACACCGAGATCTCCCGAGGAAAGAAGGCCCAGAGATGACCGCCACCGGAAGCACCCGCCCCCTCGACGCCACCCGCGCAGCCGTGCGCGTCGAGGACGTCTACGACACCGACATCGACGACCTGTGGACGGCGTGCACGACGCCGGATCGCTTGTCCCGCTGGATCGCCCGCGTCTCCGGAGAGCTGCGACCGGGTGGCACGGTCGAGGCCGTCTTCACGAGCACGTGGTCGGGCGCCCTGCGCGTCGAGTCCTGCGAGGCCCCGAACCACCTGCTGCTCACCTCCGCGCCCGGCACCGACGAGGAGACCGAGATCGAGGCCTGGCTGAGCGCGGAGGGCAGCCGCACACGCCTCGTCGTCGAGGAGCGCGGCCTTCCCGCGGACCAGGCGCCCTTCTACGGCGCCGGCTGGCAGGTGCACCTCGAGGACCTCGGCCGCAGCCTCGCCCTCGGCGAGCCGGTCCACCCCGACGGCTGGTCGAGCGAGGCGGCCGCCCCCGCCTGGCAGGCTCGCTGGACCGAGCTCACCCCGGCCTACCGGTCGGCGGAGTGAGGCTGACCAACCGCCGTCACGGTCGCTCCCGCGGTCGCTGCCGCCGGCATCAGCGCCAGCGGTAGCGCCGCTCCGGCCGGCCGGTGGAGCCGTAGCGAAGGGTGACGTCCGCCAGTCCGGACGTCACGAAGTGCTCCAGGTAGCGGCGCGCACTGACGCGCGAGATCCCCACGGCCTCAGCGCATTCGGTGGCTGACAGGGTCTGTGGCGAGTCACGCAGGGCCGCGCAGACGGCGTCCGCGGTCTCGCCGCTCAGGCCCTTCGGCAGCGCCACGCCCGCTGGGCGTGAGACGGGCTGGGTGGCGAAGGCGGCGTCGATCTCCTGCTGGGTGAGGTCGTCGCCGAGGTCGCGCGCGCGCTCCGCGGCATACGTCTCGAGGCGCTGCTCGAGGTCCCCGAACGCGAACGGCTTGAGGAGGTAGCCCACGACGCCCTGGCGCACCGCCGCGCGGACCGCGTCGGCCTCCTTGGCCGCCGTGATGACGAGCACGTCGCACGTCTCTCTGGCGGCCCGGAGCCGGGTCACGACGTCGAGCCCGAAGGCGTCCGGGAGGTAGAGGTCGAGCAGCACGAGGTCGGGTTTCAGGGCCGCGACGAGCTCGACGGCCTCCGCGCCCGTGCGCGCCGAGCCCACGACCTCGAAGCCGCTGACGCGCTCGACGAACCCGCGGTGGATGCGCGCCACCATGAAGTCGTCGTCGACGACGAGCACCCGCGTCATCGTCTCTCCTCCGGTGCGGCCGCCTCGACGGTGAGGCGGGCGACGAACTTGGCTCCCGTCGGGGTGTTCTCGACCTCGACCTCTCCGCCCCGACGTTGGCAGATGAGACGCGTGAGCGCCAGCCCGATCCCGCGCTCCCCCGCCTGCGCGGCCTTCGTCGTGAACCCGTGCGTGAACACCTCGGTGACGAGCTCGGGGGCCACGCCGGGGCCCGAGTCGACGACGCTGACCTCGAGCGTGGCCGCATCCTGGCGGATCGTCAGCTCGACCCACTTGTCGCCGCCCTCCGTGGAGGCCGCCGCATCGATGGCGTTGTCGACGAGGTTGCCGACGACCGCGGCCACGTCGGCGGAGTCGCGGGTGCCGATCCCGGCGAGCGAGGTGTCGTCCGACACGCGCAGCTCGACGCGTCGCTCGATGGCCTGGGCCGACTTCGCCATCACGAGCGCCGTCACGGCCGTGTCGCGGATGCGGCGCGACACGGCGAGGTCGAGCTGGGCTCGGTGCTCGCTCACCGAGTCGACGTAGTGCACCACCTCGTCGTACTCGCCGAGCTGGATGAGCCCCGAGATCGTGTGCAGCTGGTTGGCGAACTCGTGCGCCTGCGCCCGCAGCAGCTCGGTCGTGCTGCGGAACGAGCCGAGCTGGCGCTCGAGGTCCGCGAGCTCGGTGCGGTCACGCAGGGTGGTCACCGACCCGAGGGGTCGGCCGTCCTTGGCGACCTCCATCCGGTTCATCACGAGGACCCGCCCGCGGCGCAGCACGACCTGGTCGCGCGGCACGAAGGCCGGGTCGTCGGACCCGCCGTCGGCGGACGGGCCGTCGGCGGACGGGCCGTCGGCGGACGGGCCGTCGGCGGACGGGCCGTCGGCAGGACCGCCGTCGTCGGTGACGCCGCGGAGCACGTCGCGCAGCCGCGGGCCCATCGGGAGGTCGTCGAGCCGCATCCCGACAGCGTGCTCCGGGAGGTCGAGCAGGCGCTGGGCGACGTTGTTCACCAACGTGATCCGCTCACCGGTGTCGAGCGCCACCACTCCCTCGGCGAGGCCGAAGAGCATCGCCTCGCGGCTCTCGGCGAGACCGGTGATCTCGGCCGGCTCGAGGCCGAGGGTCTGTCGCCTGATCCGCCGCGACAGCAACCACGAGCCGAGTCCGCCGATCCCCAACGCGATCCCGAGATAGGTGGGCAGGTAGGCGGAGCCGCCCTGCAGGCGGTCGAGCGCCGACGGCATCTGCACGGCGACCATGACCGTGCCCAGCTGGGTCCCCACCGGTGGCTGCGGCTCCTTGACCGTCGGGTCGGGCACGGACAGGAGGGGGCTCTGCGCCACGAGCATCCGCTCGCCGCCGAGGTCCATGACGCCCGTCCAGCTCGCGCCGTTCGAGACGGCCGGCGACCCGACCGGCATCGGAGCGCGCTCCAGCGTGGGGTCGGACGACACGCGTACGACCTCGTCGGCGTCGGCGACGCTCATCGACGTGACGTTGTACTGCGTGACGATCGTCTGGGTCAGGCCCGGCAGCACGTTGACGACGCCAGCCGGTGCCATCTCGGTGCGCACGATCGGCGTGCTGGCCAGCTGCTCCGCGATGGCGGAGAGGCGGCGGCCCTCGGTGCGGGTGAAGGTGGCGTCCGACTGCGCGAGCGACACGAGGCCGACGGCGACGAGCACGCCCAGCAGGATGAGCATCTGGACGGCGAACAGCTGCCCCGTGAGGCTCAGCCGGCCGAACGACCGACCCGTGCTCTGCTTGACCACAACGAACTCAACCTTCATTGGTGACACAAGGGCGACACCGGTCAGGCGACGCGGGCACGATCATGCCGTTCCAGCCCCAGAACGCGAAAGAGACCTCAACGATGAGCACTCGCACCCCCGCCCGCAGGTCCGTCCTGCTCGGCATCACCGTCGGCGTCACGGCGCTGGCCCTCTCGGCCTGCGGCGCGACCGCCAAGAAGGACTCCTCCTCGACCGGCGCCGCAGCCGGTCCCGCCTCGGGACTGCAGATCATGGTCCCCAACAGCCCCGGCGGTGGCTACGACACCACGGCACGCACCGTGGCGCAGGTGATGGAGAACCAGAAGATCGCCAGCTCGATCCAGGTCTTCAACCTGCCCGGTGCCGGCGGCACCGTCGGCCTGCAGCGCGTCGTCAACGAGAAGGGCAACGGCAAGCTCGCCATGCAGATGGGGCTCGGTGTCGTCGGCGCGGCGTACACGCAGAAGTCGCAGGCGACGCTCGCCGACACGACGCCGATCGCCAAGCTCATCGAGGAGGCCGGCGCCATCGTCGTCTCCAAGGACTCGCCCTACCAGGACCTCCAGAGCCTCGTCGCCGCGTGGAAGAAGGACCCGTCGAAGATCAACGTCGGCGGCGGCTCGAGCCCGGGCGGTCCCGACCACCTCCTGCCGATGCAGCTGGCCAAGGCTGCCGGCATCGACCCCACGAAGGTCTCCTACATCTCCTACGACGGCGGCGGCGAGCTGCTCCCGGCCGTCCTCGGCAACAAGATCGCCTTCGGCGCCAGCGGTTTCGGCGAGTTCCTCGAGCAGGTCAAGTCCGGCTCGGTCCGCGTGCTGGCCGTCACGAGCGACAAGCGCATCGACGCCCTGCCCGACGTGCCGACCGTCAAGGAGTCCGGCATCGACTTCACCTTCACGAACTGGCGCGGTGTCGTCGCCCCGCCGGAGATCTCCGCCGCGGACCGCCAGGTCTGGGTCGACGCGCTGACCAAGATGCACGACTCCGAGGCCTGGAAGAGCGAGCTGTCCAAGCGCGGCTGGACCGACGCCTTCGAGACGGGTGACGAGTTCGGCACCTTCCTCAAGGCGCAGGACCAGGACGTCGCCGACATCCTCAAGGGCCTCGGGCTGACGAGCTGACATGGCCGACCTGACTTCCGACCACACGAGCGTCGCCCCCGACGCGCCGGACCTCCGGAAGCAGGACACCCCGACGCCGGGCGGGGACCGCGCACAGTACGGCATGTGCGCGGCCCTCGCCGCCCTCGGCGTCGTCCTGCTCGTCAACGCGGCCCAGCTGAACCCGGTCGCGAGCACCAACGACTCGCTCGGCCCCCGCGTGGTCCCCACCACGCTCGGCATCCTGCTGCTCGTCGTCTCCGTCCTCTACGCGTTCGACATCCGTCGCGGCGGGGTCGGCGCGGCCGACGAGGGTGAGGACGTCGACCTCGGCGCGAAGGCCGACTGGAAGACCGTCGGCCTGCTCGTGCTCGTCTTCGGCGTGTGCGCCGCCCTGATGGAGACCCTCGGCTGGGTCATCGCTGGGACGATCCTCTACGCAGGCTGCGCCTTCGCCCTCGGCAACCGCCACCACGTGCGCGGGGTGCTCGTCGCGCTCGGCATCTCGCTGGCCACCTTCTACGCGTTCGCCATCGGGCTCGGGGTCAACCTGCCCGCGGGCATCCTCCAAGGGATTCTGTGATGGACAACCTCAACCACCTCCTCGAGGGGTTCGGCCAGGTCATGACGCCGCTGAACCTGCTCTTCGCCTTCATCGGCGTCGTCGTGGGCACCGCGGTGGGCGTGCTGCCCGGCATCGGCCCGGCCATGACCGTGGCCCTGCTCCTGCCGATCACCTTCACGCTCGACACGACCCAGGCGCTCATCATGTTCGCCGGCATCTTCTACGGCGGCATGTACGGCGGGTCCACCACCTCGATCCTGCTCAACACCCCGGGCGAGTCCTCCTCCGTCGTCACGGCGCTCGAGGGCAACAAGATGGCCAAGGCGGGGCGCGCCGCCCAGGCGCTCGCCACGGCCGCGATCGGCTCCTTCGTGGCCGGCACGATCGCCACCGCCCTGCTCGTGCTCGTCATGCCGCAGGTCGTCTCCTTCGCCATCGACCTCGGCTCGCCGGAGTACTTCGCCATCATCATGCTGGCCTTCGTCGGCGCCAGCATGGTGCTCGGGTCCTCGCGGCTGCGCGGGTTCGCCGCCCTGCTCGTCGGGCTCTCGATCGGCATCATCGGCATCGACAAGGTGACCGGCCAGCAGCGGATGACCTTCGGCATCCCCCAGCTCGCCGACGGCATCGACATCGTCGTCGTCGCGGTCGGGCTCTTCGCCGTGGGCGAGGCGCTCTGGGTCGCGGCGCACCTGCGCCGCACGGCCGGCAGCGTCATCCCCGTCGGGCAGCCCTGGATGGGCCGCCAGGACTGGAAGCGCTCGTGGAAGCCGTGGCTGCGCGGCACGGCGCTCGGCTTCCCGTTCGGGGCCATCCCGGCCGGCGGCGCCGAGGTGCCGACGTTCCTGTCCTACGTCGCCGAGCGCAAGCTGACCAAGCACCCCGAGGAGTTCGGCCACGGCGCCATCGAGGGCGTCGCCGGGCCCGAGGCGGCCAACAACGCCTCGGCCGCCGGCACCCTGGTGCCGCTGCTCGCCATCGGCCTGCCGACCAACGCCACGGCCGCCATCATCCTCACCTTCCTGCAGGGCCGCGGCCTCGAGCCGGGACCGCTCCTCATCGAGAAGCAGCCGGTGCTCGTCTGGACGCTCGTCGCCAGCCTCTTCATCGGCAACACCCTCCTGCTCGTGCTCAACCTGCCGATGGCGCCGCTGTGGGCCAAGCTGCTGCAGATCCCGCGGCCCTACCTCTACGCCGGCATCCTCTTCTTCGCGACGATGGGTGCGTGGGCGGTCAACGGCCAGGCCTTCGACCTCTTCCTGCTCCTCGGCATCGGGCTCGTCGGCTTCGCGATCCGCCGTTTCGGGTTCCCGGTGCTCCCGCTCATCATCGGCGTCATCCTCGCCCCCATCGCCGAGCTGCACCTGCGCCGCTCGCTCCAGCTCTCGCAGGGCGACGTCAGCGGGCTGCTCGGCGGACCGGTCGCGTGGGTCTGCTACGGCATCATCGTCATCGCGATCCTCTGGCCGCTCATCGCCCGGCTCGTCCGGCGCGTGCGTGGCGGCGGCTCCGGTGGCGACGGCTCCGGCACCCCGTCCAGGCTCACCCAGGAGGCCACGGCATGACGATCCTCGTCGGCTACATCCCCACCCCTCAGGGCGAGGCCGCGCTGGCCGCCGCCACCGAGCAGGCCCGGGCGCACGGCGACCGCGTGCTCGTGGTCAACATGTCCCGGGACGACAAGCTCGTCGACGCCAACCGGGCCGACGGGCGCGACCTCACCCGCCTCGACACCGAGCTCGCCGAGTCCGGCGTGGAGCACGAGGTGCGGCGGATCGAGCACGGCACCGACCCCGCGGACGCGATCCTGTCGATCATCGACGCCGAGTCGCCGCGGATGCTCGTCATCGGCATCCGGCACCGGAGCGCCGTCGGCAAGCTGCTGCTCGGCTCGACCGCGCAGCGCCTGCTCCTCGACGCCGCGTGCCCCGTCCTCGCCGTCAAGGCCGGCTGACCCCACCGGGCCGCCCACCCCACCGTCGAGAGGCCACCTCTTGCGGGTGCCCCACCGTCGAGAGGCCACTCCTCGCGGTTCCGTATGCGTCGAGTGGCCGACCCTCGACCGTGACCCGGGTGCCCGCCCGCTCAGCCCGCGGGCGGGCGCGAGACCCCGACGTGGCGCGAGACCTCGGAGAAGCCCGCCCGACGGTACAGGCCGATCGCCGGCCCGCCGTCCTCCGCGACGATGACGAGGCGCCGGACGGCCCCGTCCTGAAAGGCCCACTCGCCCGCGGCGCGCACGAGCGCACCGGCCAGGCCCCGACGCCGATGGCTCTCGAGCGTGACGACCTCCTGGTAGCGAGCGAGGTCGCCGAGCCGCACGATCCCGAGCCGCGCGACGAGGCGGTCGCCGTCGAAGGCCCCGAACCACCGGGCCCGCCCGGAGTCGACGAGGGCGCGCTGGGCGGTGACCCGGCGGCGTTCGAAGACGAGGCGTCCTGCCCGACCGGCGGGCGCGGTGTCGTGGGCGCCGACGTGGGCCGACTGCTCCCAGTCGTCGTCGAGCTCGAGGGCGCGGACGGCGATGCCCTCGGCCGCGGGGGCAGGAGCCGGCACGGCGTCGCTGACGAGGTCGACGTCGGTCTCGACCTCCCACCCCCGTTCGCTCCAGCCGCCGGCGTCCCCGCCCTCCGCGCCGAAGGCGACCGCCCGGTGCTCCGCGTGCGGGAACTCCGCCTCGAAGCGGGCCACCCAGTGCGCGACGGTCTCGGGGCGCGGCGCGTCCTGCACGAGCACGAAGTTGCCCCACCAGAACGTCGGGTTGGCGTCGGTGCGCACGACGAGGTGGTCGTCGTGCTCGGTGACGACCGAGCCCTGCAGGCGCAGCAGCTCGATGTCGGTGGTCAGTCCGGGGCTGTCGATGCGCATGCCCCGATCATCCGGCACGCCGACCCGCCTCCGACGGCCGAGTGGGTCCGGGTTGGTGTCCGGGCCCGGTCAGCCCGCCACGCAGGCGCCGGTGCTCACCGCGGCCCCGGCGGCGGCGGCCTCGTCGAATACCGGCTTGGCCTCGGCGAGCGTCAGGGCGTAGCCGGTCGCGTCGTCCTCGAGGGACTTCGCGAAGATGACCCCGACGACGTGACCGGACGGGTCGAGCAGCGGCCCACCGGAGTTGCCCGGGCGCACCGTGGCGGCGAGCGAGTAGATCTGGCGCACGACGCGCTCGCGCCCGTAGATGTCGAGGCCCCGGGCCTCGAGCTGGGCACGCACGCGTGCCGACCCGACGCGGTAGGGACCGTCGAGCGGGTAGCCCGCCACCACCGCGGAGTCGCCGCGGTTGACGTCCCCGCCGAGTGGCAGGGCGGGCAGGTCGAGTCCCGACACGCTGAGCACGGCGAGGTCGCGCTCCGGGTCGAAGACGACGACCTCGGCCCGCACCACGCGGCCGCCACCCTCGACGCGCACCTCGTCGGAGCCCGCCACGACGTGGGCGTTGGTGACGATGCGGCCGGCCGAGAGCACCCACCCGGTGCCCTCCTGACCACGCTGGCACGACAGCGACTGCGTCGTGACCTTGACGACCGAGGTGCCCGCCGCGCGGACCGCCTGCGAGCGGGCGACCGCCGGGTCGGGGTCCTGCACCGGGGTGATCGGCTCGGGCGACAACCCCCCGAACACCTGCGGGAAGCCCTGGCTCGAGAGGAAGCCGCGGAAGCTGGAGAAGACCTGCCCGGTCTGCTCGGGCACGATGGCGTCGACCACCCGCAGCACGCGCGACTCGGCCATGGCCCTGGACAGGGAGGCGTTGCCGGCCGTGCGCAGCGCCCCGCCGATGAACCAGACGATGAGGCTCGCCGCGAGCATCACGACGACGCCCCCGAGGACCGAGTCCGCGCGCCGCAGCGAGGTCGCCCCGACGCGCCGACGGATCTGGCCCCCGACGATGCCGCCGAGGAACTGCCCCAGCCACCCGAGCGCCACGACGCCGAGGACGAGGGCGAGGACGCGGGTGCGGTCGTTGTCGGCCACGGCCGGCCACCGGCTCAGCACCTCAGGGAGCTGCCAGATCGCGATCATGGCGAAGAGGAAGAAGCCGGCCAGCGAGAAGGCGCTGCGGATCAGCCCCTGCCGGTAGCCCGAGAAGCCGTAGGCGAGCAGGAGCAGGACGAGGGCGAGGTCGAGCAGGACGCTGCCGCTCATGCCCGGCCGCCCAGGTGGTGCTCGGGCACGGGCCGGTGCACGTCGGCGTCCCACGGGCGGCTCAGCCCGCCGAGCTCGAGCACGCTGCTCAGCAGGCCCGCGGTGAAGCCCCAGAGGAACAGGTCGTCGAGGTCGAAGCCGGGGCCGACGTAGCCGGACGGGTGGGTGACCGAGAAGCGGGTCGACGGCTGCACGAGGTGCGACACCGGCACCGAGAGCACGTCGTGCACCTCCGCGGGGTCGCGGACGGCGAGCGCCGACGGACGGGCCCACCAGCCGAGCACCGGGGCCACGACGAAGCGCGACGGCGGCAGGAAGAGCGAGGGCAGCTGCGCCACGACGTCGACCCCGGTCGGGTCGAGCCCGGTCTCCTCCTCCGCCTCGCGCAGGGCGGTGGCGACGAGGTCGGCGTCCTCCGGGTCGCGCGCGCCGCCGGGGAAGGCGATCTGCGCGGGCTGAGTGCGCATCGTGTGCGACCGCTCGATGAGCACGACGTGCTCTCCCTCGTCCTCCTGCGCGCCCGCCGGCGCCGGCCCGAAGAGGATGAGGACGGCGGACTCACGGCCGCCCTCGTCGGGGGGCAGGAAACGCGAGAACCACTGCGGCGTCACGGTCTCGAGTCGCTCGGTGAGCTCGCCGAGCCACGCCGGGCGCGGCACCGGGGCCGAACCGGGCTGCGTCGACGGGTCGATCGAACCCGACCGGCCCGCGTGCGCGATGCCGCTGACCACGCGCGTCACGTCGGGGCCAGCTCGTACTTCAGCAGCTTCGCCGCCTTGTCCGGGTCGGTCTCGCCGGCGCCGTAGCTCGGGCACAACCGCGCGACCGGGCACGCCCCGCACGCCGGCTTCTTCGCGTGGCAGGTGCGTCGGCCGTGGAAGATGAGGACGTGGCTGAGCATCGTCCAGTCCTTCCGCGGGAAGAGCGCGCCGACGGCGTGCTCGACCTTGACCGGGTCCTCCTCCTCGGTCCAGCCGAAGCGGCGCGCGAGCCGCCCGAAGTGGGTGTCGACGGTGATGCCCGGCACCCCGAAGGCGTTGCCGAGCACGACGTTCGCCGTCTTGCGCCCCACGCCCGGGAGGGTCACGAGGTCCTTGAGGCGTGGCGGCACCTCACCGTCGAACCGCTCGACGAGCGCGATGCCGAGCTTGATGAGCGAGTCGGTCTTGGCGCGGTAGAAGCCCGTCGGCTGGACGATGGACTCGAGCTCGGCGCGGTCGGCGTTCGCGTAGTCGGCCGCCGTCGGGTACTTCGCGAAGACGATCGGCGTCACCTTGTTGACGCCCACGTCGGTGGTCTGGGCCGACAGGATGGTGGCGACGAGCAGCTCGAGGGGCGAGCTGAAGTCGAGCTCGCAGTGCGCATACGGGTAGCGCTCGTGCAGCATCCGGTACATGCGCCGCGCCCGGCGCACGCGGGCGACGGGCGACTCGTCGGCGGTCACGATGGCTCGGGGAGACACGGACGACACTGTATGCCGCGTCGCTGTCACTCGCTGCCGGCCCTCGTGTCGAGGGTTGCGGGTCACCGGCACCCGCGTTGGGTACGGGGCTCCTGCACAGGAGGAGTCCGACATGACGACACAGACCCGCACCACACCACGCCCCGCTCACCACGAGACGGACGCCGCACCTGCGGCCACCGCCACGACCCACGGCGGGACGACCGGCACTGACGGCACCGACGGACTCGAGACGACGCTCGCGGACCTCGCGGCCACCGACCTCGCGCACGCGCCCGAGGACGAGGTGGTGGACGCCCTCGAGGCCATGGTCGCCCACGTCGAGTTCCCCTGCCTCGGCGCGAAGTCCGTCTTCCGCCGGGGCACGGTCGAGCACGCCGTGCTCGACGACATGACCGACCCCGCCGTGCCGGAGCAGCTGCTCGCCCGACTGGCGGCCTTCGCCCGCTCGATCGACGGACAGGACGGCTTCCACTCCTTCCTCGCCACCTTCCGCGGTCCGGTGGCCGTCGACGAGGCCGCGTTCGAGGCCGCTCTGTTCGACCTGCTGCAGCGCATCCACGACGCCGACGGGGGCGCCTGGGCCGACGGGGTCGGCTCCGAGCCCGACGACCCCCACTTCGCGTTCAGCGCCGGCGGCACCGCGTACTTCATCGTCGGCCTGCACCCCGCCGCCTCACGGGTGGCGCGCCGGGCACCGCTGCCGACGCTCGTCTTCAACCCGCACGCGCAGTTCGAGCGGTTGCGCGAGGAGGGGCGCTTCGACGGCATGCGCACGACCATCCGACGGCGCGACACGGAGCTGCAGGGCTTCGTCAACCCGATGGTGGCCGACCACGGCGACAGCACCGAGGCCATGCAGTACTCCGGCCGGCGGCACGACGCCGACTGGACGCCTCCGCTCGAGGTGCGGCAACCGACCGGCGAGCGCACGACCGACAGCACGACCGACAGCACGACCGAGAGCACGACCGACCAGCCAGGGGGCGACGCATGACGATCTCGCAGGACACCGGAACCGGCTCCACCAGCCGCCTCTTCGGCCCGGGCGGCCCCGTGCTGCAACCGGCCGGCGGCTACCGTGACGGCATGGACCTCACCCGGCTCGACCCCCAGACCGGCACGGCCTTCGTGCTCCGCGCGGGGCAGCTGCTCACCGTCGTCGACCCGACCGGTGAGCAGGTGAGCGACTTCTTCGCCGTCATGGAGGCCGACCGCGACGAGTGGCTGAGCTCCGGCCGCACCATCGACTACGCGAACTCGACGTCGGTGACGACGGGCCGGGTGCTCTACAGCAACCGGAGCAACCCCATGGCGACCGTCGTGGAGGACACCTGCGGCCACCACGACCTGCTGCTCACCCCGTGCTCGCAGCAGACCTTCGACCTGCTCTACCCCGAGCTCGAGGGGGCCTACCACCCCAGCTGCTTCGAGAACCTCGCGACGAACCTGGCCGGTTTCGGCGTCGATCCCGACCGCATCTCGACGACGCTCAACATCTTCATGAACGTGTGGGCGGAGCGGAACGGCGAGCTGCACATCGACCCGCCGACGTCGCGGGCCGGTGACCGCTTCGTGCTGCGCGCCGAGGCCGACCTCGTCGTCGGCCTGACGGCCTGCTCGGCGGAGAAGTCGAACAACGGCGTGTGCAAGCCGATCGACTACCGCATCGACGGCTGACGTCGGGCGCACCCGGGTACGCCCGACGACCCGGGTGCGCCGCGGATTCCCTGTCGCCCCGAGTCGTCGGTCGGCCGACGTGGCACACTGACCCCGTGGATCTCGACGTGGTGAGGCGCGCGCCCCTGTTCAAGGCTCTCGATGACGAGGCAGCCGCCGCGCTGCAGTCGGAGATGAGCCGCTCGCACATGGAGCGCGGCGACGTGCTGTTCCACGAGGGCGACCGGGGAGACACGCTCTACGTCATCGCGGAGGGCAAGATCAAGCTCGGGCGCACGAGCCCCGACGGCCGCGAGAACCTCGTGGCGATCCTCGGCCCGGGCGAGATGTTCGGCGAGCTCAGCCTCTTCGACCCCGGCCCCCGCACCATGACGGCGACCGCGGTGGCCGAGACCCAGCTGCTCGGCCTCGGCAACGACTCCCTCACCGGCCTGCTCTCCGGCCGCCCCGAGGTGTCCAAGGCACTCCTGTCGGCCCTCGCCCAGCGTCTGCGCCGCACCAACGCGCACCTCGCCGACCTCGTCTTCACCGACGTTCCCGGCCGGGTGGCCAAGGCGCTGCTCGACCTCTCCGAGCGCTTCGGTCGCCCGGTGGAGGGCGGCATCATGGTCTCGCACGACCTCACCCAGGAGGAGCTCGCCCAGCTCGTCGGCGCCTCCCGCGAGACGGTCAACAAGGCCCTCGCCGACTTCGCGACGCGCGGCTGGCTGCGGCTCGAGGCCCGCGCCGTGCTGCTCCAGGACGTCGAGCGGCTGAAGCGTCGCGCCCGCTGACCCGACGCGGACCCCGCACCACCGCAAGGGCGTCCACGGACGGTCACGGACCGACGAGCGCCCACCCCGTCGCGGCGTTGAGGACGACCCGGTCGGCGCCGTCCCGCGCCGCGTCCACGAGCGCGGCGTTGACCTCGTCGGTCTGCTCCACCCAGGCCGCCGCGGCGTCGGGCGCCTTGCCGAACGTGACGTGCCGCTCGACGAGCCGGGCGCGGCGCACGTCGTCGTCGCCGGCCACGAACCAGACCTCGGTGAGCTCTGCGCGGGCCCGGCGCCACCGGTCCTCGGGCAGCAGCAGGTAGTTGCCCTCGGTCACGACGAGCCGGGCGCTCGGCGGCACGACCATCGCTGCCGCGAGGGGCTGCTCGAGGGTGCGGTCGAAGCCCGGCGCGTAGATCCAGGTGTCGGGCTCGGTGCCCACGCGACGGAGCAGGTGGGCGTAGCCGTCGGCGTCGAACGTGTCGGGCGCACCCTTGCGCGAACGCGACCCGAGACGGTCGAGCTGCGCATCTGCCAGGTGGAAGCCGTCCATGGGCACGTGCGCCACCCACCCGGCACCCGCGCGGGCGCCGACGGCCGCGACGAGCGCCTCGGCGAGCGTCGTCTTGCCGGCGCCCGGGGCGCCGGCGATGCCGAGCACGACCCGGCGGCGGTCGCCGACGAGGGCGACGGCCGCCGAAGCCAGCTCGTCGATGCCGGGAGCCGTCGTCATGCCGACGAGCTCAGGCCCGCGTCGAGGAACTCCCGGGCGCTGCGGGCGAGGTCGTCGCCGTCGTCCCAGAGGTTGCGCCAGATCGCGAGGTCGTTCGACAGGCCCGGGGCCAGCACGGCCGACGAGAAGGACTCGAACGTCACGGCGCCGCGGTAGTCGATCCGCTGCAGCGCCCCGAAGAACGAGGCGAAGTCGAGGTGGCCGGAGCCGAGGTAGCCACGGTGGTTCTCGCCGATGTGCACGTAGCCGAGGCGGTCGCCGGTGTCGAGCACGGGCTGCACGAAGTCGTCCTCCTCGATGTTCATGTGGTACGTGTCGAGGTGCACCATGACGTTGTCGGCGCCGATGTCGTCGGCGAGCCGCACCGCGTCGCGAGCCGTGTTGACGACGTTGGTCTCGTAGCGGTTGCAGACCTCGAGGCCGAGCGTGACGCCGAGCGGTGCCGCCTCCTGGGCCAGCTCGGAGAGCACGCCGACCACGTGGTCGCGGCCGGTCCGTGTCAGCGGGGCGGCGGCCTTGCCGAACGCGCTGTAGAGGGCACCCGTCAGCACCGTCGCGCCGATGTCGGCCGTCAGCGCCAGCGACTGGCGCAGCAGCTCCTGTCCCCGCGCCACGACGGCCGGGTCGTCGCTCGAGACGTCGGCGTCGGGTGCGAGCCCGCGTGAGCACGCCGCCGAGAGGCCGTGCTCCTGCAGCAGCGCACGGGTGGCCGCGCGGTCGAGGTTGATCGAGTCGTGGAGCGAGAACTCGAGCAGGTCGAAGCCCGCCTCGGCGGTGCGCCGCACGGCGGACTCGACGCTCGCGGGCGAGGTGTCGCCGACGAAGACGAGCGCGTGCACGCCGAGCGGGTTCCGCCGGGCCGCAGCCCGGTCCGCAGCCCGGTCGGTCCCCGGCTCGGTCGAGGTGGTCGTCGAGCCGGCGGCGGCAGTGGTGGAGTCGGTGGTCATTCGGGGTCCTTCGGGTTCGGGCGGGCTCCCGTGCGCCGCGCGCGACGCGCGGTGACGCGCGACGGCACGGACGGCATACGGGATCGGGTGGGAGGCGCGGGTCGCGCAGGGTCAGCGGGCGACGTCCTCGAGGTCGCCGGCGCGGGCACCGGTGATGAGGGCGACGATCTCGTCGCCGTCGGTCGCGCTCGTGCGACGCCCGGCGACGCAGCGCCCGGCGCGCATGACCCAGACGGCGTCGCTCAGCTTGAGCACCTGCGCGAAGTTGTGGCTGATGAGGACGATGGCGTGGCCCTCGTCACGCAGGCGCTGGATGAGCTCCTCGACGCGCGCGGTCTCCTGCACCCCGAGCGCCGCGGTGGGCTCGTCCATGATGATGAGCTTCGAGGTGAATCCCGCTGCGCGACAGATCGACACGGCCTGGCGCTGCCCGCCGGAGAGGCGGCGCACGCGCGCGCCGACGGCCGGCACGTTGACGGCGAGGCTCGACACCATGCGCTCGGCCTCCTGGCGCATCGCGCCGCGGTCGAGCAGCTTGAGCGGCCCGATGCCGC
Source organism: Terrabacter aeriphilus (assembly GCF_039542985.1). NCBI lineage: Bacteria > Bacillati > Actinomycetota > Actinomycetes > Micrococcales > Intrasporangiaceae > Terrabacter > Terrabacter aeriphilus. Next base: position 14,238 of record NZ_BAABIW010000018.1, on the reverse strand, counting down.
GCACGATCTCGCGGTTGAGGAAGAGGTTCTGCCAGACGGTGAGGTCCTCGACGAGGGCGAGGTTCTGGTGCACCGTCTCGATGCCGGCGCTGCGTGCCTCCTCGGGCGACCGGAAGTGCACGCGGCTGCCGTCGAAGTCGATGGTGCCCGCGTCGGGCCGGTGGATGCCGCTGATGCAGCGGATCAGCGTCGACTTGCCGGCGCCGTTGTCGCCGACGATGGCCGTGACCTCGCCACGCCGGGCGTGCATCGACACGTCGCGCAGGGCTCGCACCTGGCCGAACGAGAGCGACACGTCGCGCACGTCGAGCAGGGCGTCGGTGGGCACGTCCCGGCCCAGCGGGAGCGCAGCGGGGGCCGTGGTGGCCGTGGTGGGTTCGGTCATTTCTGGAACCTCGTGAGGAAGGCGGCGAGCACGACGACGATGCCGACCGACAGGGGCTGGTAGAACTGCGAGACGCCGAGCAGCGTGAGGCCGTTGACGAGCGCCGTGAGCAGCAGGGCGCCGATGACCGGGCCGATGATCGTCGCGCGACCACCGAAGAGGCTGACGCCGCCGAGCACGACGGCGGCCACCGAGTTGAGCAGGAAGGCGGTGTTGGCGGCCGGCTCGGCAGCACCCACCCGGGCCACGAGCAGCACGGCGCCGATGCCGGCGAGGACGCCGGAGATGACGTAGACGCCGGTCTTGACCCGGGCCGTGCGCACGCCCGTCGCGTTGGCCGCCTCGACGTTGCCGCCGGTGGCGAGCACGTGCGTGCCGAACCGGGTGTGGAAGAGCACGACGTGGGCGATGACGGCGAGCACGAGGGCCACGATGACGCTGTAGCCGAGGATGCCGACCGAGCCCGTCGAGAGCTTGAGCAGCGGCCCGCTGATGATCGTGGCCGGCTTGCCGTCGGAGAGGATGAGCGCCAGGCCCGACGCCGCCGACAACGTGCCGAGCGTGACGATGAAGTCGGTGATCTTGCCCCGGGCGACGAGCAGCCCGTTCGCGAGGCCGACGACGGCGCCGGCCACGACCGAGGCCACGATCGCGAGCGGCAGGCCGTGACCGCCGACGAAGACCATGCCGAAGACGACCGCCGACAGGGTCATGGTCGAGGCGACCGACAGGTCGATGCCCGAGGTGGCCACGACGAACGTCTGGCCGATGCCGAGGACGATGAGGATGGCCGACGCGACGAGCATCGACTGGATGTTGCCCGCGCTGAGGAACGTCGGGTTGAGCGACTGGAAGACGACGACGAGCACGACGAGCCCGACGAGCGCCGCCCAGTCGGCCCAGGCGCTGAGGTCGCGCAGGCCGGCGCCGCGCGGCCGCCGGGCCGCCGGGGCCGGCCCGCCGTCGGGGGCGGCCGGGCCCGCGGCGGTGGCGGGGGTGGTGGAGGTGTCGGTCATGGTGCTCACTTCAGCAGCGCCGCGAACGGGTCGTCGTAGGACTCGCCGGGCTTGGGGGCGGCGCTCAGGGCCTGGTCGACGTTGTCCTTCGTGACGACCTGGACGGGAGCCTTGACGTTGGCGGGCAGGGTCTTGCCGGCCATCGCGGCCTGGCACGCCTCGACGCCCATCGCGCCGATGACGTAGGGGTACTGCGCGACGACGGCATCGACGCCGCCGGCCTTGATCGCCTCGAACGCGTCCTTGTTGCCGTCGACGCTGATCACCTTGATCTGGCCGGTCTTGCCCGCGTTGGCGATGGCCCGGGAGATGCCGAGACCCATGTCGTCGTTGGCGGCGAAGAAGCCCTTGAGGTTCGGCTGCGCGCGCATGATGTCGGTCGCCTTGGTCAGGGCGGTCTGGCGGTCCCAGTCGGCCGCGACGGTCTGCACGACCTTGACGCCGGCGGGGATGCCCTTCTGGAAGCCCTCGAGGCGCGCGCCGCTCGTCACGTCGCCGGCGATGCCGCCGACGAGCGCGACGTCGCCCCCGCTCGGGAGCAGCTCGCCCATCGTCTTGCCGGCCATCGTGCCGGCCTCGACGTTGTCGGTGCCGATGTAGGTGGCGATCTTCGCGCTGGCCGCCTCGGCGGCGGCGGCGTCGATCGGACTGTCGATGTTGACGATCGGCACGTTCTTGGCCGAGAGCTGCGCGACGCCCTGGATGAGGTTGGTGCCCGAGATCGGGTTGATGACGAAGCACTTGTAGTCCTGGCCGGCGAGACCGCTCAGCTTGTCGGCCTGCCCGCTCGTGTCGGTGATCGCCGCCGCGGCCTGGATCGTCACCTCGGCCTTGGAGGTGCCGGCCTGCGTCTTGATGCCCGACTCCATCGTCTGGAAGAAGGGGTTGTCGAGCCCCTTGATGACGGCGGCGATCTTGCCGGTCGTGGCGGCGCCACCAGCCGCGGTGGAGCCCGAGCCGGTGCCGGCGGCGTCGCCACCACCACAGGCGGCGAGGCCGGCGACGAGGCCACCGGCGCAGAGGGCGGTCGCGAGACGACGGGACGTGCGGGCGGATGCCATTGCGGATGCCATGGAGGCCTCTCTTCGTTGAGCGGGAACCGACGGGCCGATTCGACTTCTGCTCACTCTGAGGCCTCTTTCTGTCACCTGTCAAGCAAAAAGAAGCAAATCTCTGATAGAAATGCCCTGCACCGCCGCCCCGGCGGCCCGCACCGCCCTCGAGGAGGAGGCGCCATGACCGATGGCACCACCGGCACGCCCGGCCGGGTGCTCGCCCTGATCCGCGCCACCGGCGACGTCACCCGGGCCGAGCTCGTCGAGCGCACCGGCCTCTCCCGCGCCACGGTCGGAGCCCGTCTCGACGGCCTCCAGCAGGCCGGCCTCATCGCCGAGGCGGAGGTGACCTCGACCTCGCGGGGGCGGCCGCCGAGCCGTTTCCGCTTCCGCCACGAGGGGGGCGCCCTGCTCATCGCCGACTCCGGTGCGACCGGTGTGCGGCTCGCCGTCACCGACCTCGCCGGTAGCGTGCTGGAGCAGTCGCGCCTCGCCCTCGACATCGCGGCGGGCCCGGAGCCGTGGCTGGGGGCCGTCGTGGACGCCTTCACCGCCCTGCTCGCCGACCTGCACCTCGGCGTGACCGACGTGCGCGGCATCGGGCTCGCCCTGCCGGGCCCCGTCGACAGCGTGGCCGGCATGGTGGTCAGCCCGCCGATCATGACCGGCTGGGACCGCTACCCCATCCGCACCCACCTCGCCGCCCACTTCGACGCGCCCGTCGTCGTGGAGAACGACGCGAACGCCATGGCCATCGGCGAGCACCGCCTCGCCCACCCCGAGGTCTCCTCGATGCTCATGCTCAAGCTCGCCACGGGCATCGGCGCCGGCCTCATCGCGGGCGGCACGATCTTCCGCGGCGCCGACGGCGCGGCCGGCGACATCGGCCACATCCAGGTCGTCGTGCCCGAGGAGGGCGCGCCGCCGCAGTGCCGCTGCGGCAACCAGGGCTGCATCGAGGCGTATGCCGGCGGGTGGGCCATCGTGCGCGACCTGCGCGAGGCGGGCCAGCAGGTCGCCTCGGTGCACGACGCCGTGCAGCTCATCGCCACGGGCGACCCGACGGCCACCCGGTTGTTGCGACGCGCGGGGCGGATCGTCGGGATCGCCCTGTCCGACGCCGTCAGCCTGCTCAACCCGGAGGTCGTCGTCATCGGGGGCGAGCTCGCGGGGGCGGAGAACCACCTCTTCGCCGGCATCCGCGAGTCGGTCTACGCGCGCTCGCTCCCCCTCGCCACGCGCCGCCTGCAGATCGTGCCGGCCACCCAGCGCGAGATGGCGGGCGTCAGCGGCCTCGTCACCGCGGTCTGCGACCACCTCTACGAGCCGACGCGCGTCGACGCGCTCCTCGCCGCGGCGACCACCTGAGCGGGTCGTCATCTCCCGCGGTCACCACCGGCCGCGGATCGCACCGGATCGCGGGCGTGCCTGCGCCTCAGCGGTGCTCGCGGAGATACTCCAGCTGCGCCTGCACCGAGAGCTCGGCGGCCGGCCACACGCTGCGGGGCACGTCCGCGTAGACCTGCTCGACGACCGCGCATGCCGTCTGCGCACCTCCGGCGACCGCGGCGCGCACCTGCTCGAGCCGCTCCGCCCGGTGGCGGAGGTAGAACGTGACCGTCGCGGCGGCGTCGGCGACGAACGGGCCGTGCCCGGGAGACAGCGTCGTCACGGCGCCGGCCCGCGTCAGTGCCTCGATCCGGGCGAGCGACTCGAGGTAGGCCTCGAGGCTGCCGTCCGGCCAGGCGACCACGGTCGTGCCCCGGCCGAGGATCGTGTCGCCCGTGAGCAGCGTGTTGTCGGCCGGGAGCACGAACGACACCGAGTCGCTCGTGTGGCCCGGGGTCGGCACGACGAGCACCTCGAGGCCCCCGACGCGCAGCGACTCGCCCGCCCGCAGGTCGTCGTGCCCGCGCCCGACCGCTCGCACCGGGGCACCGGTCAGCTCGGCGAACCGGTCGGCACTCTCGGCGTGGTCGGCGTGGCCGTGCGTCAGCAGCGTCAGGGCGACGCGTCGCCCGGTCGACGTGACGCGGTCGAGGACGTGGGCGAGGTGCGTCTCGTCGAGCGGCCCGGGGTCGACGACGACGACCTCGTCGGAGCCCGGCTCGGCCAGTAGCCAGGTGTTCGTGCCGTCGAGGGTCATCGGCGACGGGTTGGGGCAGAGCACGCACTCGGCCCGGTCGCCCGTGCGCCCACCACCCCAGCCCGGGTCGGCAGCGGCGCCGTTCACGTCCGGACCTTCCGACGGCCTCGCGCCCGCGCGGTCATCGTTCGACGACCTCCATCGCCGGCCCCTCGGCACCGTCGACGACCTCGGGCATGATCAGCGGTAGGGCCTCGCTGTGCACGACGACGTCTGCCGCGCAAGGGGCGTCACGGATCTGCTCCACGCAGATGACGGTCGGCGGCAGCATGAGGGCGGTGCCTGCGGCATACGCCCCGAGGAGCGTCCCGGGCACGAACCAGTCGGCGTGGTCGGCCTCGGTCGTGTGGCCGTCGGCCACCTGCGAATCAGGCATGAGCGCGGCGAAGAACCACGTGTCGTAGCGGCGCGGCTCGAAGACGGGGGTCAGCCAGTGCGCCTTGGCCACGATGAGGTCCGAGCGCAGCACGAGGTCGTGCTCCACGAGAACCTCTGCGAGGGAGAGGCGCCGGTCGACGAGCCGCTCGCGCACCTCGCGCCAGGACGGGTCGTCGACACGCGCGAGGGGCCCGTCGGGAGCGGGCCCGGCGAGCAGCACGCCGCACTCCTCGAACACCTCGCGCACGGCCGCGGCGACGTAGCCCTGTGCCTCCGCGGGCGAGCAGCCCAGTCGCACAGCCCAGTCCGCGGCCGAGGGCCCCGCCCAGGGCACGTCCGACCCGACGTCACGCGGGTCGACGCCACCCCCGGGGAAGACCATCGTGCTCGGCGCGAACGCCATGCCGGAGACCCGGCGGAGCATGAAGACCTCGGGGCCCGCCGTGCCGTCGCGCACCAGCATGACGGTGCTCGCCCGGCGCGGCGGCGCCTCGTCCCAGCGCTCGCCGGCCAGCCAGCGGGTGGCGGCGTCGGAGATGCCGGGCGTCGTGGTGAGGGGGAACTGGCGTCCCACGGCGATCAGGTCACTCCGCGACGGAGACGATGACCTCGACCTCGACCGGTGCGTCGAGCGGCAGGGCGGCCACTCCGACGGCGGAGCGGGCGTGGATCCCCTTGTCGCCGAACGCCTTGACGAGCAGCTCGCTCGCGCCGTTGATGACACCCGGCTGGCCGGTGAAGCCCGGGCCGGAGGCGACGAAGCCGACGACCTTGACGACGCGGCTCACCCGGTCGAGGTCGCCGACCTCCGACTTGATGGCGGCGATGGCGTTGAGCACGCACGTCTCGGCGAGCGCCTTGGCGGTGTCGGCGTCGACCTCCGCGCCGACCTTGCCGGTGGCGGCAAGGGCGCCGTCGACCATCGGGAGCTGGCCCGACGTGAAGACGAGGTCGCCCTCACGCACGACGGGCACGTAGGCGGCGACGGGCGGCACGACCTCGGGAACGGTGAGGCCGAGCGCGGAGAGGCGGTCTTCGACAGCAGACATGGTTAGGCTCCTCAGGACTTGGGACGCTTGAAGTACGCGACGAGGCTCGTGCCGTCCGGACCGTTGACGATCTGGACGAGCTCCCACCCGTCGGCCCCGAAGTTGTCGAGGATCTGCTTGGTGTTGTGGATCAGAAGCGGTGCGGTGAGGTACTCCCACTGGGTCATGGCCCTCACCCTACTCAGTGTGCTCACGGCCCTCGGCGGGTGCGGGTCGGGCGCCGGTGACAGCATGTCGCCCATGACCGCGCGCCCCGACCCGACGCCCACCGCCGTTCCGCCGACCGCGCTCGCGGCGACCCGCTCCTACGGCGACGACGCCGTGCAGGTCTACGACGTCCTCGCCCCCACCGCCGGGGCGCCCGCGGCGGCGGGCACCGTCGTCGTCGTGCACGGCGGCTTCTGGCGGGCCGAGTACGACCGCGAGCACGCCCGTCCCGAGGCGGCCGCCTTCGCCGCCGCAGGACACCACGTCGTGCTCGCCGAGTACCGCCGCACCGGGATGCCGGGTGGTGGCGTCCCCGGCACCCTCGACGACGTGCGCGCGCTCCTCACGTCGGTGGCGGCCCAGCCCGACCTGCCCAGGCCCCTCGTCCTCGTCGGCCACTCGGCAGGCGGGCACCTCGTGACGTGGGCGGCCGGGCAGCCCTGGGCGACCGAGCTGGGCGTCGCGGGAGTCGTCTCGCTCGCCGGGGTCGTCGACCTCGGGGTCGCCGACCGCCTGCACCTCGGCGCCGACGCGACCCGTGACTTCGTCGGCTCGGGCCCGGGCACGCCCGCCTGGACGTCCGCCGACCCGATGAGCGCCCTGCCGGCCCGGGTGCCGGTGCGCCTCGTGACGGGCGACCGCGACGACACCGTGCCGATGGCCGTCGGCGCGGGCTACCTCGCCGCGGCGAGGGCGGCCGGGGGCGACGTCACCGAGCAGGTCGTCGCGGGGGCGGGCCACATGGAGCTCATCGACCCCGACGACCCCGCCTTCGCCACCGTCCTCGGAGCGGTGGCATCCCTGCTCCCCGCCCCGTGAGGCGAGCACGCGGTGCGCGAAGGGCCGACGGCCGGTCCTAGGCTGGGCCCGTGACGACCGACCGTGAGGCCAGCCCCTGGCCGGGAGCGCGACTGCACGTCGTGACGGGCAAGGGCGGCACCGGCAAGACGACGGTCGCGGCCGCGGTCGCCCTGGCCCTCGCGTCCGCGCCCGGGCGCGTGCTCGTCGCGGAGGTCGAGGGGCGCCAGGGGATCAGCCAGACCTTCGACGTGCCGCCGCTCGGCACCGAGGAGACCCGCATCGCGCGCCTGGGCGGTGGCGGCGAGGTCGTCGGCCTCTCGGTCGACCCGAAGACGGCGCTGCTCGAGTACCTCCAGCTCTTCTACAAGCTCGGACGCGCCGGGCGGCTCCTCGAGAAGTTCGGCGCCATCGACTTCGCCACGACGATCGCGCCCGGCGTGCGCGACGTGCTGCTCATCGGGCGCATCTACGAGGCCAACCGCCGACGGCGCGACGGCCGCCACAAGGGCGACGCCCCGGCGGCCTTCGACGCCCTCGTGCTCGACGCGCCGCCGACCGGTCGCATCGGCCGCTTCCTCTCGGTCAACTCCGAGGTGGCCGACCTCGCCCGGGTCGGCCCCATCCACAGCCAGGCCGAGTCGATCACCCGGCTGCTCCGGTCGGCCCAGACGCGCGTGCACCTCGTCACGCTGCTCGAGGAGATGCCCGTGCAGGAGACCCTCGAGTCCATCGACGAGCTGCGTGGCAAGGGCCTGCGCCCCGGCGCGATCATCGTCAACATGGTGCGTGAGCCGCTGCTCGACGACGCCGCCCTCGACTCCGCCCGGGCGGGGCGGCTGCACAAGGCCTCGATCCGCACCCAGCTCGCCGACGCGGGGGTTCCGGTGACCGCGGAGCTCGTCGACGGCCTGCTCGAGGAGGCCCGCGACCACGCCGAGCGCGTCGACCTCGAGCGTGAGCAGCTCGCGCTCCTCGAGGCCACGGGGTTGCCGATCGTCGCGCTGCCGGCCCTGGCCGGTGGGGTCGACGCGGGCTCGGTGCGCGAGCTCGCAGACCTGCTCGTGCCGCTGTTCGCCGGACACCCCGATGCGACGCCGTCCGGCCTGCCGGCCTCCGGCGTGGGCACCGGGGCGGGCGCATGAGCCCCGGCGCGGCGGGGCCCGTGGCCCCCGCCCTCGACGTCGACGCCCTGCTCCTCGACCCCGCGACCCAGATCGTCGTGTGCTGCGGCTCGGGCGGGGTGGGCAAGACGACGACCGCGGCAGCCATCGGGCTGCGGGCGGCGGAGTCCGGTCGCCGGGTCGTCGTGCTGACCATCGACCCGGCCCGCCGGCTCGCCCAGTCGCTCGGCCTCACCGAGCTCGACAACACGCCGAGGCCGGTCGGCGGCATCGACACCCGGGCGGGCGGCAGCCTGCACGCCATGATGCTCGACATGAAGCGGACGTTCGACGAGGTCGTGCTCGCGCACGCCGAGCCGGGCAAGGCCGAGCAGATCCTCGCCAACCCGTTCTACCAGGCGGTCAGCAGCTCCTTCGCGGGCACGCAGGAGTACATGGCGATGGAGAAGCTCGGCCAGCTCAAGGCGAGCGCGGGCTCGGCCGAGGCCCCGTGGGACCTCATCGTCGTCGACACGCCGCCGTCGCGCTCAGCCCTCGACTTCCTCGACGCGCCGAACCGGCTGGGCAGCTTCCTCGACGGGCGGTTCATCCGGCTGCTCACGGCGCCCGCCAAGGCGGGCGGTCGCGCCGGCCTCAAGGTGTTCGGCGTCGGCGTGCAGCTCGTCACGTCGACGATGACGAAGATCCTCGGCGGCCAGCTGCTCACCGACGTCCAGACGTTCGTCAACGCCCTCGACACGATGTTCGGCGGCTTCCGCGAGCGCGCGGACGAGACGTACCGGCTCCTGTCCGAGCGCGGCACGGCCTTCCTCGTCGTCGCCGCGCCGGAGCGCGACGCGCTGCGCGAGGCCTCGTACTTCGTCGACCGGCTCGAGGCGGACGGCATGCCGCTCGCGGGTCTCGTCGTCAACCGTCTCGGGCGCGTGGCGGCCACCGGGCTCAGCCCGAAGCGCGCGCTCGCGGTGGCCGAGACGCTCGAGGACGGCGGCGGGCCGCGGTCGGCGACCAACGCCGCCGGCCTGCTCCGGCTGCACGCGAGTCTCGTGAGCACGGCGGAGCGCCAGCGCGAGCTCGCCGACCGCTTCTCACGGTCGCACCCGGGCATCGCCGTCGCGCACGTGCCCGCCCTGGGGCGGGACGTGCACGACCTCGACGGTCTCCGAGAGGTCGGTGCCGCGCTCGCGCAGGCGTGACCTTCCGGTCAGGCCCGGTCGGCTTGACCTCGGTCGGCTCGCGCTCAGTCGGCCTTGACCTGCGACGCCATGCCGGCGCGCAGGGCGGACTTCCACGAGGTGATGTCGGGGCGCTTGCGCAGCAGGGCCCGGCGCTCGCGCTCGGTCATGCCTCCCCAGACACCGAACTCGGTGCGGTTGTCCAGGGCCTCGGCGAGGCACTGGGCCAGGACCGGGCACGTCTTGCAGACGGCCTTGGCGTCGTGCTGGGCCTTGCCCCGCACGAACAGCGCATCCGGGTCCTGGTCGGAACAACGGGCCTGCGTGGCCCACTCGTCCACCCACGAATCGACGATGACAACACTCATGACTAACCCCTCCCCGCTCGGCACCTCCCATGACACCGAGCAGACCTGGACCGTCCCACCGGTCCTGGTCAGATCTGGGCCCCCCTGAGGCCCAAACGAGACATTACGAGCGACACGGCCGCCCGGACATAGCCTGTATGGACCATTTCGGCGAGCGAGTGACTAGTCACCCAGACCCCCTCCTCCCTGATCATCCACCCTCGCGCCACGCCGGTCCAGAGGTGCGTGTGGGCACGAGGCCGGTGGCCATAGGGTGAGCGGTTACCCTTGGGCCCATGTCTTCACGCACTACCTCGATCGGTGGCGTCATCAGCCTGCTCGGCGCGTTCCTCGCGTCCGCGCTCGTGCTCGGACTGCTCGCCGCCGGCCTGGTGATGCCCGCGGTCGGCGCGACCGGCGCGCTCGCCCGCAGCGGCGTCGACGTCTTCAACGAGCTCCCGAGCGAGTTCACGACCGACCCGCTGGCCCAGACCTCCCGCATCCTCGCGGCCGACGGCACCGTCATCGCGACGCCGCAGGAGCAGAACCGCACCGTGGTCCCGCTCGCCAAGATCGCACCGATCATGCGCTCCGCGCAGGTCGCGATCGAGGACCACCGCTTCTACGAGCACGGCGGCATCGACCTGCAGGGCACGGCCCGCGCGGTCATCTCCAACCTGCGCAACGGCTCCTCGGTGGGCGCCTCGTCGCTCACCCAGCAGTACGTGAAGATCTCGCTGCAGTACTCCGCCCTCAGCTCCGGCAACGAGGAGGCGGCCGCCGACGCGGTCAAGAAGGACTACATGCGCAAGCTCAAGGAGCTGAAGTACGCGATCACGCTCGAGAAGAAGCTGACGAAGGACCAGATCCTCGAGGGCTACCTCAACCTCGTCTACTACGGCGACCGCGCCTACGGCGTGGAGGCGGCCGCGCAGCACTACTTCAGCGTGTCGGCGAGCCAGCTCTCGCTCTCCCAGGCGGCGCTGCTGGCCGGCCTGACGCAGAACCCCGGCGTGACCGACCCCGTCAACTTCCCGAAGAAGGCCGTCGCGCGCCGCAACGTCGTGCTCGACCGCATGCACGAGCTCGGCCGCATCACCGACAAGCAGTGGCAGGCGGCGAAGAAGCGCACCCTCAAGCAGGACATGCGCATCAGCAACCCCAAGAGCACCTGCCTCGCCTCGCCCTACCCCTACTGGTGCGACTTCATCGTCAACTACGCGATGACCCTGCCGCAGCTCGGCAAGACGGTCGAGGAGCGCAAGCGCACCCTCTACCGCGGCGGCGTCACGATCACGACGACGCTCGACCCGAAGCTGCAGGAGGCGGCCCAGAAGGAGATCACCAAGAAGGTGCCCATGGGCAACGACGAGCGCATCGGCTCGGCCGCCTACATCGCCGACCCCAACACGGGCCAGGTCAAGGCGTTCGCCCAGAACACCCAGTACTCCGTCACCAAGGACTCCGGCGGCGAGACCGGCATCAACTGGGCGCTCGACAAGCGCTACGGCGGCTCCGGCGGCTTCCAGTTCGGCTCGACCGCCAAGGCCTTCGCCCTCGTGACGGCCATGGAGTCGGGCATGAACACCAAGTCGTCCGTCAACGCCAAGGCAGCGGGCGGCGAGAGCAAGGCGAAGTACACCCCGAAGGAGTGGCCGGGCGGGATGGCCAACTGCGGTCCCGGCTCGACCTGGTACGTCCGCAACGACACGCCCTTCGGCGGCGGCCGGATGTCGCTCATGGAGGCGACCGCCAAGTCGACCAACACCGCGTTCGTCGCCCTCTCCGAGCAGCTCGGCGGCTGCAAGGTGCGCGACACGATGATCCGGCTGGGGCTGCACCAGTCCGACGGCGAGCCCATCGGCAAGTTCGCCCCGCAGTACATCCTCGGTGCCGCGGACGTCTCGCCGCAGGGCGTCGCGCACGCCTACGGCGTCCTCGCCGCCGACGGCAAGAAGTGCCCGATGGTCGCCATCACCAAGATCACCCAGGGCGGCAAGAACATCGCCCTGCCCGCCACGAAGTGCGAGCAGGTCGTCGAGCCCGACGTCGCGCGGGCGACCGACAAGTTCCTCGAGTACAACATGACGCACGGCTCCGGCATCCGGAACCAGCTCGACGACGGCAACCGCGAGTCGGCCGGCAAGACCGGCACGGCCAACGGCAACAACGAGTCGTGGTTCGTCGGCTACACCCCGCAGCTCGTCACCGCCGTCTGGGTCGGCACGCCGTACGACCCGATCACCCGCGTCATGAAGAACATCTCGGTCGGCGGCAAGTTCTACCCCGTCATGCACGGTGCTGCCATCGCGGCGCCGATCTGGAAGGGGATCATGAACAAGGCGCTCGACGGCCAGCCGGAGGTCAAGTTCCAGGAGCCCTCCGACAAGCTGCTGAAGGGCGACCAGGTCGACGTCCCGAGCGTCACCGGCCTGTCGGTCTCCGACGCCATCTCGACCCTCGAGGCGGCGGGCTTCACCGCGGGCGTCGGCGGCTCGATGAGCTCCACGGTCCCGAGCGGCCGCGTGGCCGGCACCGACCCGTACGGGCAGGCTCCCGACGGCTCGTACGTGACGATCTACACCTCGCGCGGGTCGAGCCGCTCGGCCCCGGCGTCGCAGACGAGCTCCGGGTCCGGCTCGGGTTCCGGCTCGAACGCCAAGCCGAGCAAGCCCACGGCGGACACCCCGAAGCCGACCAAGCCCACGAAGCCGGTGAAGCCGAAGCCCGGCAAGCCGACGAAGCCGAACACCCCGCCCCCGCCCGGCTGAGCCGGACGAGCGGGACCGACAAGAGGGGCCGACGCGCAACGCGTCGGCCCCTCCTGCACGTCCGGCGTCGGCCGGCTGGCCGTCGACCGGCTGCTCAGCCCGCGAGCACCCGGCGCACGATCGCGGCGACCCGGCCGCCCTCGGCGCGGCCCGCCACGGCGGCGTTCGCGGCCTTCATCGCGAGGCCCATCTGCGGCATCCCTGATGCGCCGGAGGCGGCGACGGCCTCGCGCACCATGGCCTCGAGCTCGTCGTCACCGAGCTGCTTCGGCAGGTAGGACTCGAGCACGGCGAGCTCGGCCTCCTCCTGGGCGGCCAGCTCGGCGCGCCCGGCACCGGTGTAGGCCTCGGCCGCCTCGCGCCGCTTCTTGGCCTCCTTGGTCAGCACCTTCAGCACGTCGTCGTCGGACAGCTCGCGGTGCTCCTTGCCGGCGACCTCCTCGTTCGTGACCGCCGTCAGCGCCATCCGGAGCGAGCCGGACGTCACCGCGTCGCGGGCGCGCATCGCGGTCGTGAGGTCGGCCTGCAGCTGCTCCTTGAGGGTGCTCATGGCCCCAAGTCTGTCAGGTCGTGGACGCGGCGCACGCAGTGCGAGGATGGGGCCCATGCGTGCCGTCACCAAGACCGTCCTGGGCCTGGGGCTCGCCGGCACCGGTGTGCTCGGCTGGGCCTCGCTCGTCGAGCGCAACGCCTTCGTGCTGCGCCGCTACGACGTGCCGGTGCTGCCGGTGGGCGCGGAGCCGCTGCGGGTGCTGCACCTCTCGGACCTGCACCTGCTGCCGCGGCAGCGCGCCAAGGCCGCCTGGGTGCACAGCCTCGCCTCGCTCGACCCCGACCTCGTCGTCACCACGGGCGACAACATCGCCGCGCCGGACGCCGTGCCGGCCCTGCTCGACGCCTACGAGCTGCTGCTCGGCCTCCCCGGCGTCTTCGTGCTCGGCTCGAACGACTACTTCGCGCCGAAGGTGAAGAACCCGCTGCGCTATCTCACGACGAACCACGCCAAGGGGGTCGGCACCTCCGCGCGCCTCCCGACCGCCGACCTCGTGCGGGGCCTCGGGTCGCGCGGCTGGGTCGACCTGACCAACCGCCGCGACTCGCTCACGGTGCGTGGCCTGCGCATCGACGTCGCGGGCGTCGACGACCCGCACCTCGGCTACGACCGCCTCGACCGCGTGCGCGGCGCCGCCTCCCCCGAGGCCGACCTCACGCTCGCCGTGACGCACGCGCCCTACCAGCGCGTCCTCGACGCGTATGCCGCCGACGGTGCGGACCTCATCGTGGCGGGGCACACCCACGGCGGTCAGGTGTGCGTGCCCGGCTACGGCGCGCTCGTCACGAACTGCGACCTCGACACCGGTCGGGTCAAGGGACTCTCCCGATGGTGGCCCGGGGCCGGCAGCACCCCGTGGACGCCCTCGACGCGGGCTCCCGAGGGCGCGGCGTGGCTCGAGGTCTCCGCCGGGCTCGGCACGTCCCCGACCGCGCCGGTGCGCCTGGCCTGCCGGCCCGAGGCCACCCTGCTGACGCTCGTCCCGCGCGGCTGACCTGCTCGTCCACCCCCGATTCGGAGATGCACGGCAGGCTGCGCTAGCATCTCTGCTTGCTGCCTCGGACGTTCTCGGACGCTCTCGATCGCAGCATCGGGGTGTGGCGCAGCTTGGTAGCGCGCTTCGTTCGGGACGAAGAGGTCGCAGGTTCAAATCCTGTCACCCCGACCATGTGATGTCGCAAGACATCGGAATGAGCCGGACCTACGGAATGTAGGTCCGGCTCATTCGTTTTTGCGG